>CAZPJE010000325.1:0-25410 GCA_964586725.1 uncultured Steroidobacteraceae bacterium
AGCGCGCGGATCGCGCGCAACACGCAGCTGATCATCCAGGAAGAGACCCACATCCCCAACGTGATCGACCCCTGGGCCGGCAGCTACATGATGGAATCGCTGACGCAGCAGATGGCCGATGCGGCGCAGAAGATCATCGACGAGGTCGACGCCCAGGGCGGCATGACGGCCGCCGTGCAGAGCGGCTGGGCCAAGCTCAAGATCGAGGCGAGCGCGGCGGAAAAGCAGGCCCGCATCGACTCGGGCCGGGACGTCATCATCGGCGTCAACAAGTTCCAGCCGGAGAACGAGGCGCCGATCGACATCCTCGAGGTCGACAACGACGCGGTGCGCCGCCAGCAGATCGAGCGGCTCGCAGCGGTGCGCGGCAAGCGCGACATGGCCGCCGTGCAGCGCGCGCTGGCGGACCTGACCGCCTGCGCCGAGAGCGGCCAGGGCAACCTGCTCGAGAAGACGCTCGCCGCCGTGCGCGCGCGCGCCAGCGTCGGCGAGTGCAGCGACGCGCTCGAGAAGGTCTGGGGACGACATCGCGCGGAGACGCAGAAAGTGACTGGCGTATACGCAGCCGCGTACGAAAGCGGCGAGGACTGGGACAAGGTGAAGGCGGACATTGCCGCGTTCGCGCAGCGCCACGGCCGGCGGCCGCGGGTGCTGATCGCGAAGCTCGGCCAGGACGGCCATGACCGGGGCGCGAAGGTCGTCGCGACTGCCTTTGCCGACCTCGGCTTCGATGTCGACATCGGCCCGCTGTTCCAGACCGCCGAGGAGTGCGCGCGGCAGGCGATCGAGAACGATGTGCACGCAGTCGGCGTCAGCACGCTGGCCGCCGGCCACAAGACCCTCGTGCCCGGCATCATCGATGCGCTGCGCCAACAGGGTTCGGACGACATCATCGTCTTCGTCGGCGGCGTGATCCCGCAGCAGGACTACGCTTTCCTCGAGCAGGCGGGCGTCAAGGGCATCTTCGGGCCGGGTACTTCCATCCTGACCAGCGCCGCTGGCGTGCTGGCGCAGATTCGCAAAGCGGTGGAGCGCGGTTGAGTCCCGCTGCGCCGGCGCAGATCGCGCAGGGCGTGCTCGCGCATGAGCGGCGCGCGCTTGCCAAGGCGATCACGTTGATCGAATCGACGCTGGCCGCCGACCGGACGCTGGCCGACGAACTGCTAAACAGCCTGTTGCCCCACAGCGGGGCGGCGCTGCGGGTCGGCATCTCGGGCGTGCCTGGCGTGGGCAAGTCGACTTTCATCGAGGCGCTCGGCCTGCGGCTGATCGGTGCCGGGCACCGGGTTGCCGTGCTTGCGATCGATCCGTCCTCGACGTTGTCGGGCGGCTCCATCCTCGGCGACAAGACGCGCATGGAGCGACTGGCCGCGGAAGAGGCCGCCTTCATCCGCCCTAGTCCGAGCGCCGGCACGCTGGGCGGTGTCGCCGAGAAGACCCGCGAGGCGATGCTGGTCTGCGAAGCGGCGGGGTTCGATGTGGTGCTGGTCGAGACGGTCGGCGTCGGCCAGTCGGAAACGGCCGTGGCCGGCATGACGGACTTCTTCGTGCTGCTGCAGTTGCCGAACGCGGGCGACGACCTGCAGGCGATGAAGAAGGGCATCATGGAGCTCGCCGACATCGTCGTCGTCAACAAGGCAGACATGGATGCCGCGGCGGCGGCGCGGGCCGCGAACCAGATCACGGGGGCGCTGCGCGTCTTCGGCGATCGCGGCGGCGCTGACGTGCTGCAGGCCAGCGCGCTGACCGGCGCCGGGCTCGAGCAGCTGTGGCTGCTGCTGCAGCAGCGCGCGGCGGCGCGCCGTGCCGGTGGCGAGTTCGACGAGCGGCGGCGGCGCCAGGCGGATGCCTGGCTGTGGGATATCGTCCGCGGGCGCTTGCTGCAGGATTTCCGCGAGCACCCGGCGGTGCGCGCGGCGCTGCCGCAGGTGCAGCAGGACATCGCGGCGGCGCGCCTCGCGCCGTCCGCAGCGGCGCGCGCCTTGCTCGCGCTGTTCGAACGAAACTAGTTTTTGCGGGAACCTCAGGCAGCCAACATGCACGACATCATTCAGCAACTCGAGAACAAGCGCGCGCAGGCGCGACTCGGCGGTGGCGAGAAGCGCATCGCCGCGCAGCACGGCAAGGGCAAGCTCACCGCGCGCGAGCGGCTGGAACTGCTGCTCGATGCCGGCAGCTTCGAAGAATGGGACATGTTCGTCGAGCATCGCTGCGCCGACTTCGGCATGGCCGACAACAAGATCCCCGGCGACGGCGTCGTGACTGGCTACGGCACGATCAGCGGCCGGCTCGTGTTCGTTTTCAGCCAGGACTTCACGTTTTTCGGCGGTGCGCTGAGCGAAGCGCATGCCGAGAAGATCTGCAAGGTCATGGAGCAGGCGATGAAGGTCGGCGCTCCCGTCATCGGCCTGAACGATTCCGGCGGCGCGCGCATCCAGGAGGGCGTCGCTTCGCTCGGTGGCTACGCCGACGTGTTCCAGCGCAATGTGCTGGCCTCCGGCGTCGTGCCGCAGATCAGCCTGATCATGGGTCCCTGCGCCGGCGGCGCGGTGTACAGCCCGGCGATCACCGACTTCATCTGCATGGTCAAGGACAGCTCCTACATGTTCGTGACCGGCCCGGAGGTCGTGAAGACCGTCACCCACGAGGAGGTCACGGCCGAAGACCTCGGCGGCGCGGTCACGCACACCTCCAAGAGCGGCGTCGCGGATCTCGCGTTCGAGAACGACGTCGATGCGCTGCTGATGGTGCGGCGGCTCTACAGCTACCTGCCGCTGAACAACCGCGAGGCGCCGCCGGTGCGGCCCAGCGGCGATCCGGCCGAGCGTGAGGATCACTCGCTCGATACGCTGGTGCCGGACAACCCGAACAAGCCGTACGACATCAAGGAGCTGATCTACAAGACGGTCGACGACGGCGACTTCTTCGAGCTGCAGCCGGACAACGCCAAGAACATCGTGATCGGCTTCGCGCGTATGGACGGCCACACGGTCGGCATCGTCGCGAACCAGCCGCTGGTGCTGGCCGGGTGCCTCGACATCAAGAGCAGCATCAAGGCAGCGCGCTTCGTGCGCTTCTGCGATGCGTTCAACATCCCGGTCATCACCTTCGTCGACGTGCCAGGCTTCATGCCGGGCACGGCGCAGGAATACGGCGGCATCATCAAGCATGGCGCGAAGCTGCTGTACGCCTACGCCGAGTGCACGGTGCCCAAGATCACGGTCATCACCCGCAAGGCCTACGGCGGCGCGTATGACGTCATGGCGTCGAAGCACCTGCGCGGCGACGTCAACCTCGCGTGGCCGAACGCCGAGATCGCGGTGATGGGCGCGAAGGGTGCGGTGGAGATCATCTTCCGCGAAGACAAAAACGACCCCGTGAAGCTGGCGGCGCGCGAGGCGGAGTACAAGGCGCGCTTCGCCAATCCGTTCGTCGCCGGCGCCCGCGGCTACATCGACGACGTGATCCAGCCGTACGAGACGCGCAAGCGCATCTGTCGCGCGCTGACGATGCTGCGCGGCAAGAAGCTCGAGAATCCGTGGCGCAAGCACGGCAACATTCCTCTGTAAGTGCGCTACGCGTTTTCAAGAAAATCCTGATCGCAAACCGCGGCGAGATCGCCTGCCGCGTCATCAAGACCGCCCGTCGAATGGGCATCAAGACGGTGGCCGTCTATTCCGACGCGGACCGCGACGCGCGCCATGTCGAGCTGGCGGATGAATCCGTCCACATCGGGCCCGCGCCGTCGCGCGACTCCTACCTCGTCATGGATCGCATCATCGAGGCCTGCAAGGCCACGGGTGCCGAGGCCGTGCATCCCGGCTACGGCTTCCTGTCGGAGAACGAGACGTTCTCGCGGCGCGTGGAAGAGGCCGGCATCGTCTTCATCGGCCCGAAGCACGCATCGATCGCGGCGATGGGCGACAAGATCGCCTCGAAGAAGTTGGCGGCCGAGGCGGGCGTCAGCACGATCCCCGGCCACAACGCGCCGATCGCGGCGCCCGAGGACGCGGTCACGATCGCGCAGAAGATCGGCTATCCGGTCATGATCAAGGCCAGCGCCGGCGGCGGCGGCAAGGGCCTGCGCGTGGCGTGGAACGACAAGGAGGCCTTCGAGGGCTTTGCGTCCTGTCGCAACGAGGCGCGCAACAGCTTCGGCGACGACCGCGTCTTCATCGAGAAGTTCGTCGAGGAGCCGCGCCACATCGAGATCCAGGTGCTGGGCGACGGGCACGGCAACTGCGTTTACCTGTGGGAGCGCGAGTGCTCGATCCAGCGCCGCCACCAGAAGGTCATCGAGGAGGCGCCGAGCCCGTTCCTCGATGGAAAGACCCGCGAGGCGATGGGCGAGCAGGCCGTCGCGCTTGCCAAGGCCGTCAAGTACCAGTCGGCCGGCACGGTCGAGTTCGTCGTCGGCAAGGACAAGAGCTTCTTCTTCCTCGAGATGAACACGCGCCTGCAGGTCGAGCATCCGGTGACCGAGTGCATCACCGGGCTCGACCTGGTCGAGCAGATGATCCGCGTGGCGGCGGGCGAGAAGCTCGCGTTCCGGCAGGATCAGATCCGTCGCCAGGGCTGGGCGATCGAGTGCCGCATCAACGCCGAGGATCCGCTGCGCAGCTTCCTGCCGTCGACCGGCCGCCTGGTGCGCTTCGAGACGCCGCTGCAGGGCATGCACGCGGCCGAGCCCGTGCCCGATGCGGGCGGCGTGCGCGTCGACACGGGCGTGATCGAGGGCGGCGAGATCTCGATGTACTACGACTCGATGATCGCGAAGCTGATCACCTACGGCAAGGATCGCAACGACGCGATCCAGAAGATGCGCGAGGCGCTGAACGGCTTCCTGATCCGCGGCATCTCGAGCAACACGCAGTTCCAGGCCGCGTTGCTCGCGCATCCGCGCTTCGTCTCGGGGCGCTTCAACACCGGCTTCATCGCCGAGGAGTATCCGCAGGGCTTCACGAACGACGCCGTCACGCACGCCGACCCGCAGTTCCTGCTGGCGCTGGCGGTGGCCGCGCACGTCCGGCTGCGTGAGCGCGCCCAGCGCATCTCCGGGCAACTGCCCGGGCACGAAGTGTCGCTCGGCAGCGAGTTCGTCGTCGTGCAGATGGGTGCCGAGGGCAAGCGCGACTACACGCCCGTGCGCGTCGCGCTCGAAGCCGGCGCGACCCTGGTCACGATCGGCGAACGGACCCGGCGCATCACGCTGCGGGGCGCGATCCGCGACGTCGTCGTGCAGGGTGAAGCGGATGGCAAGCCCTTCGTCGCGCAGGTCGAGCGCGTCGGCCTCGAGTATCACGTGCTGCAATACGGTGCCCACGTCCGCGCGCGCGTGCTGTCGCCGCGCGCCGCCGAACTGCAGGCGCTGATGCCGTACAAGGCGCCGCCGGACCTGTCGAAGTTCCTGCTGTCGCCGATGCCCGGCCTGCTGGTCGACGTCGCGGTGACGGCGGGTCAAACGGTACGGGCCGGCGAGAAGCTCGCGGTCATCGAAGCCATGAAGATGGAGAACATCCTGGTGGCCAGCCAGGACTGCGTCGTCGCCGAGGTGGTCGCGAAGAGGGGCGAGAGCCTTGCGGTCGACCAGGTCATCGTGACGTTCCAGTGAAGCGGGCAGCGCCATGAACACGACGCCTAGACCGTTCCGCGTGCTCGGCATCCAGCAGGTGGCGATCGGCGGGCCAGACAAGCAGAGACTGCGGCGCCTGTGGGTCGATGAGCTCGGGCTCGAGGTGACGGGGCGATTCGTCAGCGAGCGCGAGAACGTCGACGAGGACATCTGCGCGATGGGCCAGGGCGCGATGAAGGTCGAGGTCGACCTGATGCAGCCGCTCGATCCCGGGAAAAAGCCTGCGGTGCATGCGACGCCGCTGAATCACATCGGGCTGTGGATCGACGACCTGCCGCGTGCCGTGGAATGGCTGGCGTCGCGCGGTGTCCGGTTCGCGCCGGGCGGCATCCGCAAGGGCGCGGCCGGCTACGACATCTGCTTCCTGCACCCGAAGGCCAGCGACGAGTTTCCGATCGCCGGCGAGGGCGTGCTGATCGAGCTGGTGCAGGCGCCGCCCGAGGTGATCGCGGCGCTCAGCCCGCGCTGAACGGCTGCGCGCTGCGGCCTTCGAAGAACGCCTGCAGCTCGGCCACGATGGCGAGCGCAATCGCCTCCGGTGCACGCCCGCCGAGATCCAGGCCGATCGGTGCCCGCAGCCGGCCGCGCAGCGCTTCGGCGCGCGGCCCGATGTCGCGCAGCAGTTTCTCGCGCCGGTGCGCGGGTCCGAGCAGCCCGACATACGGCAGCGGCGCGGCCGCGAGCTGCTCGAGGTAGCCGCGGTCGGAGTCGAGGTGGTGGCTCATGACGACGGCCGCCGCATAGCTGTCCAGCTTCAGCGCTCCGGCCAGCGCGTCGACCGGCTGGTGCCGCACCTCGCGGGCACGCGGGAAGTGACGGGCGGCCGCATAGCTCGAGCGATGGTCGCAGACCGTCACATGCCAGCCCATGAACGCGGCGAGTTCACAGACGGGACGCGCATCCGGACCGCCGCCCAACAGCAGCAGGCGACGCGGCACCGGCACGCTGCCCACGAACACGCGCGCGCCGGCCGGCAGTTCGGCGGGTTCCGGCAGCAGCGCGCCGCGGTGCAGCTGGCTGTCATGTGGCTCGATCACGAGCGCATAGCGGCCGCCGGCGCCGCTGCGCCATCGGTCCATGATCCAGGCGAGCGGCTGCCAGTCTTCGGCAGCCGAGCAGCGCTGCAGCAGCAGCTGCATCGCACCTTCGCAGCCGGCGCCCAGGCCCCACAGCTGGTCGTCGGGGCCGCGCATGTCGTAGCCGACGATCTGCGCCTCGCCGGTCTCGCGCACCCGCGCAGCGCGCAGCGCCAGATCGCCTTCGAGGCAGCCGCCCGATACCAGCCCGGCATACTCGCCGGCGTGGTCGATCAGCAGGTGCGCACCCGCCTTGCGATAGGTCGAGCCGGCGGTCTCGAACACCGTCGCGAGCACCAGCGGTTCATTGCGCTCGCGGGCGCGTTCGTACAGGGTTTCAAGGGGCGGCAGGGATACGTCCATGGTGACACCATTCTCGCATCCGGCTTCGAAACTTGCGCGCCCGAGGCCCCGACCCGTACAGTCCCGGGTTAACTTGCTTGCCATGCAGATCTATCGATGACCGCCACCGCGCATGCTCCCTGGGTCGTTCACAAGTTCGGCGGCTCCAGTGTCGCGGACGCAGCCTGCTTCCGCCGGGTTGCCGCCATCATCGAATCCTGGCCGCAGGGTCGACCCGCCTGCCGCCAGGGGGTCGTGCTGTCGGCCTGCAAGGGCGTCACCGACGCGCTGTTGAAGCTCGTCAGCCAGGCGGAGGCGCAGGATCTGGGCTACCGCGCCGGCCTGGATGCGCTGCGGGCCCGGCATGCCGCCATCGCCGAGGAACTGCTGGCCCCTGCCGCGGCTGCCCTGTATCTGTCGGCCTACGATCGCGATCGACATGACATCGAAGGCATCCTCGACACCGTCCGGCTGACCCGCTCCGCCGCCCGCAACATCAGCGACCTGATCGCCGGTTTTGGCGAGATCTGGTCGACCCGGTTGTTCCGGGAGTTTTTCGAAGCCCGCAAGCCCGGCCTGCCCGGCGAGACGCGCTGGATCGACGCGCGCGACGTCGTCGTCGTCGAATGGGGTCCGCTCGGCCCTGCGGTGCAGTGGACCGAGTCGCGCGAGCGCATGCAGCGCGCGGTCGCGGCGGACTTCCATGGCACGCTGATCATCACCGGCTTCATCGCCTCGGATCGCCGCGGCGTGCAGACGACGCTGGGTCGCAACGGCTCGGATTTCTCCGCCTCGATCTTCGGCTCGCTGCTCGATGCCGTCGAGATCCACATCTGGACCGACGTCGACGGCGTACTGTCGGCGGATCCGCGCCGCGTGCCCGACGCCCAGGTCATCGATTCGCTGTCGTACAACGAAGCGATGGAACTGGCGTACTTCGGCGCCAAGGTGATCCACCCGCAGACGATGTCGCCGGCCGTCGGGCGCGAGATCCCGATCTGGATCCGCAACACGTTCGCGCCGGATCATCCCGCCACGCTGATCTGTGCGCGCCCGACGTCGAAGCTCGCGGTCAAGGGCATCACGACCATCGAGAATATCGCTCTGATCAACCTCGAAGGCGCTGGCATGATCGGCGTGCCCGGCACGGCCAGCCGCCTGTTCGGCGCGCTGCGCGAAGAAGGCGTGTCGGTCATCCTGATCTCCCAGGGCAGCTCCGAGCATTCGATCTGCTGCGCGGTGCCGCGCGAGCAGGCGGATCGTGCCGTGCAGCGCGTGCGGCGCGCCTTCGAGCAGGAACTCGCCGAGGGGCAGATCCAGTCCGTCGAAGTCGACGCGGATCTCGCGATCCTCGCCGTCGTCGGCGATGGCATGGCCGGCATCCCCGGCATTGCCGCCAAAGTGTTCGATGCGCTGGGCAACGCGGCGGTCAACGTCCGTGCGATCGCGCAGGGCGCCTCGGAGCGCAACATCTCGGTGGTCGTGCCAGGTCGGCACGCGACCCGAGCGCTGCGTGCCGTGCACTCCAGTTTCTATCTTTCGCCCCACACGCTGTCGATCGGCATCATTGGTCCCGGCACGGTCGGCCGCGTGCTGCTCGAGCAGCTGGCCTCGCAGAGCGAACGGCTGCGGCGCGATTTCAAGCTCGACCTCCGGGTCCGCGGCATCATGGCCTCGAAGAAGATGCTGCTGTCGGACAAGGGCGTCACGCTGTCGAACTGGGCCGGTGAGTTCGCGCAGGCGACCCAGGCGCCGGATCTCGCTGCCTTCGTCGAGCACGTGCATGTCGACTACCTGCCGCACACCGTGATGATCGACTGCACGGCGAGCGGCGAGGTCGCGAAGCACTACGCGAAGTGGCTGGCCGCAGGCATCCACATCGTCACGCCGAACAAGAAGGCGAATTCCGCGCCGCTCGCCGATTACCGCGCGCTGCACGAGGCGCGCCGCGCCGGCGGATCGCACTATCTGTACGAGGCGACCGTCGGTGCCGGCCTGCCCGTGATCCAGACGCTGCGCGACCTGCGCGAGACCGGCGACGACATCACCAGCATCGAGGGCATCTTCTCGGGCACGCTGGCCTATCTGTTCAACGTCTACGACGGCAGCGTGCCGTTCAGCGACATCGTCAAGGATGCGAAGCAGCGCGGCTACACGGAACCGGATCCGCGCGATGACCTGTCGGGCACGGATGTCGCGCGCAAGCTGATCATCCTCGCGCGCGAGATGGGCCTGACGCTCGAGCTCGGTGATGTGCGCATCGAGAGTTTGGTGCCCGCCGGCCTGGAGTCGGGCGGCATCGACGAGTTCCTGGCCAAGCTGCCGGCCTACGATGCCGCGATGCGCAGCCGCTACGAGGCCGCCGCGCAGCGCGGCAAGGTCTTGCGCTACGTCGGCCGGATCACCGCCGAGGGAGCCGCGACGGTGGGCGTAGTCGAACTGGATCGCAAGCACGCGTTCGCGAACATCGCGCTGACCGACAACGTCGTGCGGTTCGCTACCAGCCGCTACTGCAACAACCCGCTGATCGTGCAAGGGCCGGGCGCCGGACCGGAGGTCACCGCGGGCGGCATCTTTGCCGATCTGCTGCGGCTGTCCGCTTACCTGGGCACGCGCCTGTGAGCGGCCGCGACAGCGCCACCGCCTTCGCGCCGGCCTCGGTCGCCAACGTCGCGACTGGGTTCGACATCCTCGGTTTCGCGGTCGACGCCCTGGGCGACACGATCACCGTGACGCGCAGCGCCAAGCCGGGTGTCAGGATCACGGGCGCTTCCGGCGTGGTCACCGACGTGCCGCGCGAGCCGGCACGCAATACCGCGGGCCGGGCGCTGCTCGCGCTCAACGTCGCCGTCAAGCCAAGCTTCGGCTTCGACATGCACATCGAGAAAGGCATTCCGCTGGGTTCCGGCCTGGGCGGTTCGGCGGCATCGGCCGTGGCGGCGGTGGTGGCCGCCAACGCGCTGCTCGATGCGCCGTTGCCGAAGATCGAGCTGCTGAAGTTCGCGATGCAGGGCGAGGCCGTCGCGAGTGGTTCGATCCACGCCGACAACATCTCGCCGAGCCTGTTCGGCGGCCTGGTGCTGACCGTCGGCGTCGACGATCCGCGCGTCAAGCAGATCCCGGTGCCGCCGGGTATCCGCGCCGTCATCGTGCATCCGCACATGTTCCTGTCGACCAAGAAGGCGCGCGCGATCCTCAAGACCGAGGTTGGCATGTCGGACTTCGTCTGGCAGACCGCGAATCTCGCCGGCTTCATCGCCGGCTGCTTCACGAACGACCTCGAGTTGATCCGCGAGGGCCTGAACGACGTCGTCATCGAACCGCAGCGCCGCAAGCTGATTCCGGGTGCGACGGCCGTGCGCGACGCCGCGATGGCCGCCGGCGCGATCGGCTGCTCGATCTCGGGCGCCGGTCCGTCGTTGTTCGCCTGGGCACTGGTGGACACCGCCGAGGCCGTGCGCCAGGCCATGGTCGATGCGTTCGCGCGCAATGGCATCGAAGTCGACGACTGGATCGTCGCGCTCGATTCGGCCGGCGCGCGCGTCGTCGGAGACTGAACCGCATGCAGTTCCACAGTACCCGCGATCCGTCGCATCGGGCTGGCTTCGCCGCGGCCCTGCGCCAGGGGCTGGCGCCCGATGGCGGCCTGTACGTCCCCCAGCACTGGCCGGAACGCCATGCCGATGTGGCGACAGCGCCCGCCGCGCTCGCCGCGGTCGGCCAGTGGTTCATCGCGCCGTTCGCGATGGACGACGCCCTCGCGCCGGAACTGGGCGCGATCACGTCCGAGGCCTTCAACTTCCCGGCGCCACGCGTGTCGCTCGACGCAGCCGATCGCTACAGCGTGCTGGAGCTCTTCCACGGCCCCACGGCCGCGTTCAAGGACTTCGGCGCGCGTTTCCTGGCAGCCTGTTTCGAACGCATCAATCGCAGCAGCGGCCGGGTCATCAACATCCTGGTCGCGACCTCGGGCGATACCGGCGGCGCGGTGGCTGCCGCATTTCATCGTCGCGCCGGACTGCGCGTGACGGTGCTGTATCCGAAGGGGCTCGTGTCGCCGACCCAGGAGCGCCAGCTGACGTGCTGGGGCGACAACGTCACGGCCTGCGCGGTGCGCGGCACGTTCGACGACTGTCAGGCGCTGGTCAAGCAGGCGTTCGTCGATCCGCAGCTGCGCGCGCGCTTCGAGCTGTCATCGGCCAACAGCATCAACCTGGGGCGCCTGCTGCCGCAGGCGGTCTACTACGCCGCGACCAGCCTGGCCGCCTGGCGCCGCCACGGCGAGCCGCTGAATTTCATCGTCCCGAGCGGCAATCTCGGCAACGTCTACGCCTGCGTGATGGCGCGGCTTGCGGGACTGCCCATCGGCGAGATCGTGCTCGCGCACAATTCGAACCGGACGGTGGTCGACTACCTCGCCACCGGCCAGTGGCAGCCGCGCCCGAGCGTCGCGACGCTGGCGTCCGCCATGGATGTCGGCAATCCGTCCAACATGGAGCGGCTGCGGCATCTGTTCCCGGACATCGACCAATTGCGAGACGCGCTGCGCGCCGAAACGGTCGACGACGACGCGATCCGCGCGCGCATCCGCAGCGATGCAGTGCAGCTCGGCCAGATCTGGTGCCCGCATACCGCGACGGCGGCCGAGGTCCATGCGCGCTTGCCCGAGCGCGCACGGCAGCAGCAGCGCTGGTGCATCGTCGCGACGGCGCATCCGGCCAAGTTCCCGGAGATCGTCGAGCCGCTGATCGGCCGCGCGGTGACCGTGCCCGACACGCTGGCGGCGCTGTTCTCGCGGCCGACCCACGCCGAAGTCATCGATGCGGATCTCGGTGCACTGCGCGCGGTGCTCGCTGCCAGCGAGGCCGGCGCATGACGACGAATCTGTCGACACCGTTGCCGCAATGGGCAGTCGGTGCGCTGGCGCTGGCGGTCGGTGTCGCGCTGGGCCTGCTCATCGCGCTCGGCTGGCGCTGGTACCAGCGGCGGCGGCGCGAGCGCGCGCTGCACGCGACGGTCACTGCGATCGCCGTCGATCACCTGAAGGACGTGTTGGTGCCGGACGGCAACGGCGGCTTCGTCCATATCGACTACGTGCTGCTGACGATACGCGGCCTGGTCGTGCTCGATATCCGCGACGTGCGCGGCAACGTGTTCGGGTCGGACCAGATGAACGCGTGGACGGTCATGGCGCGCGGGCGTCGCTTCACGTTCCCGAATCCGCAGCCTGCGCTGTATGACCGCATCGCGGCGGTCCGGCAGTACGCTGGCGCGCAGGTGCCGGTCGATGGCCGGATCGTGTTCCTGCGTCGCGCGACCTTCCCCAAGGGACTGCCGCGCTTCACGATCGGCATCGATTCGCTCAGCAGCGAGTTCCCGCTGCCGGATCGTGACTCGGCCGAGCGCAGCGTCGCCGCACTGCGCGACGGTTGGGACAAGCTGCGGTCCGAGGCCGCGCCGAGCCCGCTCGTCAACGCGCGCGACGTCGTCGACGGCTGACGCCGGCCCGGCGATCCCGCATCAAGGCAGGCCGAAGAAGCTGCGTGCCGCGGCGCTGGTATGCGCCGCCAGCCGCGACACCGTTTCACCGCGCGCCCGGGCGACCGTCGCCGCGACGTGCGGCAGGTACATCGGCTCGTTGCGCCGCGAATGTGGCCGCGGCACGAGGTCGCGCGGCAGCAGGTAGGGGCCATCCGTTTCGATCATCAGTCGTCCCGCGGGCACGAGTCCGACCAGATCCAGCAGGTGCTGGCCGCGCCGTTCGTCGCAGATCCAGCCGGTGATGCCGATCGCGAGCCCGAGGTCGAGGCACTCGCGCAGTTCGTCACCCGTGCCCGTGAAGCAGTGCGCGATGGCGTCGACGAGCCGTGGCCGCCATGACCGAAGGATCGCGATGAAGTCGGCGTGCGCATCGCGCGTGTGCAGGAACACAGGTTTGCCGACACGCGCGGCGATCTCCAGCTGGGCCTCGAATGCCTGCCGCTGCGCCTCGCGGGGCGAGAAGTCGCGAAAGTAATCGAGTCCGCACTCGCCGACCGCAGTCACGCAGGCCGCGTTCGCGTGCTGCTCCAGCCGGGCGAGGGCGCCGTGCTCGAGCAGTTCGGCGGCGTGATGTGGATGACAGCCGGCCGTGGCGCGCAGGCGTTGCGGGTGGCTGGCGGCGATCGCGCTGGCCTTGGGGTTGCCCTCGAGGCTCGCCCCTGTGACCACCATCTGCCTGACGCCCGCGTGCAGCGCGCGCGCCAGCACCGCGTCGCGATCGTGGTCGTAGCTGTCGTGGCCGAGGTTGATGCCGATGTCGATGAATTCGACGACAGGACTGGCGGCAGGGTCCATTCAGCGGGATCCCGCCCGTAGCGCCTGGCACAGCGCCTCGACATCCGACTCGGGTTGATCCCAGGAGACGACGAAGCGCACCTCGTCCGAACCCGAAGCCCCCCAGTCATAGAACCCGAAGCCCTGGTTCCGCAGTGCCTCGCGCTGCGGCGCGGGCAGGCGCAGGAACACCTCGTTGGCCTCGACCGGATGGCGCAGCGCGTTGCCGGCGGCCGCTGCAATGCGGCTTGCCAGCGCGTTGGCGCGCGCCGCATTGCGCTGCCAGGCGCCGGTGTCGAGATAGGCGATCAGCTGCGCGGACACGTAGCGCATCTTCGACAGCAGATGCCCGGCGCGCTTGCGGCGGAACTCGTAGTCGGCGGCGCGCGCCGGATCGAAGAACACGACCGCCTCGGCGGCGATGGCGCCGTTCTTGGTCGCGCCAAACGACAGCACATCGACACCGGCACGCCAGGTCACGTCGGCCGGCTGGCAGCCGAGCGAGACGACCGCGTTCGCGAAGCGCGCGCCATCCATGTGCACCGCGAGGCCGCGGCGGTGGGCGGCCTCGCTGAGCGCGGCGACGGCCGCGGGGCTCCAGGCCGTGCCGAACTCCGTGGCCTGGGTGATCGACACCACCGCCGGCTGCACCGTGTGCACGTTCGCCGGATTGTCGTCGAGCGTGGCGTCGAGCTGCGCTGCCGTCATGCGGCCGTCGGGGCAGTGCGCGAGCAGCAGGCGCGCGCCGCCGGTCATGAACTCCGGCGCGCCGCATTCATCGCGGACGATGTGCGCATGCGCGTGCGTGACGATGGCGCCGTAAGGCGGGCACAGCGTCGCGAGCGCCGTGGTGTTGGCGGCCGTGCCGGTCGCAACCGGAAAAACCCGCAGCCTGCGGCCGAACCAGCTGGAGAAGACGTCGTCGAGCCGGCGGCTCCAGTCGTCGTCGCCA
Source organism: uncultured Steroidobacteraceae bacterium (assembly GCA_964586725.1). Taxonomy (GTDB): domain Bacteria; phylum Pseudomonadota; class Gammaproteobacteria; order Steroidobacterales; family Steroidobacteraceae; genus UBA964. The sequence goes on from CAZPJE010000325.1 coordinate 14,318, forward strand.
TAGGCTGCCGCGTAGCCGCGATTGCAGTCGATCAGCGCCTGCAATACCTCGGGGCAGGCGGGGGAGGTGTTGTCGCTCTTGAACCAGTGTTTCATGGCGCAATGCTACTATGCGGACCGCATGAACTACCCGCATCTGCTCGCGCCCCTGGCGGTCTCCGGCGTCACGCTGCGCAACCGACTGGTCATGGGGTCGATGCATACCGGCCTCGAAGACCGGGCCCGCGACTATCCCAAGCTCGCCGCGTACTTCGCCGAGCGAGCGCGCGGCGGTGTCGGCCTGATCGTCACCGGCGGCATCGCGCCGAACCGCACTGGCTGGATCGCGCCGTTCGCCGGCAAGCTGTCGGCGCGGCGCGAGGTCGCGCGCCACCGGCTGGTCACGGACGCGGTGCACGCCGAGGGCGCGAGGATCTGCCTGCAGATCCTGCACACCGGCCGCTACGGCTATCACCCGCTGATCGTCAGCGCCAGCGCCGAACGCGCGCCGATCAACAAATTCCGGCCGCGCGAGCTCAGCGCCGCGGGCATCGAATCCCAGATCGACGACTTCGTCCGCTGTGCGCAGCTCGCCCGCGAGGCGGGTTACGACGGCGTCGAGATCATGGGATCCGAGGGCTACTTCATCAACCAGTTCCTCGCGCCTCGCACCAACCGGCGCACGGATGACTGGGGCGGATCGCGCGAGAATCGCGCCCGCCTCGCGCTCGAGATCGTGCGCCGCACGCGCGCTGCGACCGGACCGGATTTCATCCTGATGTTCCGGATTTCCTGTCTCGATCTGGTCGAGCAGGGCAGCAGTTTCGACGACACGGCCTGGCTGGCCCAGGCGCTGGGTGCTGCGGGCGTCAGCCTGTTCAACACCGGCATCGGCTGGCACGAAGCGCGCGTGCCGACCATTGCCGGCATGGTGCCGCGCGCGGCGTTCAGCTGGGTCACGCGGCGCCTGCGCGCGGTGAGTCCGGTGCCGGTCGTCGCGACCAACCGGATCAACGATCCGGCCGTGGCCGAGCGCGTGCTGGCGGATGGCGATGCCGACCTGGTGTCGATGGCGCGACCGCTGCTGGCAGACCCGCACTGGCTCACGAAGGCGGCCGCCGGTCGCGAGCGCGAAATCAACACCTGCATCGCCTGCAACCAGGCCTGCCTCGACCACGTGTTCCGCAAGCAGCGCGCGAGCTGCCTGGTCAATCCGCGCGCCGGTTACGAGACTGAACTCGTGCTGGCGCCGGTCCGCGCGCCCAAGCGCATCGCCGTGGTCGGCGGCGGGCCCGCAGGCCTCGCCTGTGCGACGGCCTGCGCCGAGCGCGGCCATCGCGTCACGCTGTTCGAGCGCGATGCCGATCTCGGCGGCCAGTTCCGCTATGCACGCGAGGTGCCGGGCAAGGAAGAGTTCCACGAGACGCTGCGCTACTTCGCCGCGCGGTTGGACGTGCTCGGCGTCGAGTGCCGCCTCGGCATCACCGCGACGGCCGCTGAGCTCGCGGCCGCCGGTTTCGATCACGTGGTCATCGCGAGCGGCGTGCGGCCGCGTGATCCGGCGATCGCCGGCATCGAGCATCCGAAGGCGATCCGCTATCCCGACCTGTTGTCCGGCCGGCGCGTCGCGGGACAACGGGTCGCGATCATCGGCGCCGGCGGCATCGGCTTCGACGTCGCGACTTTCCTGACGTCGACGCATGCACCGGACGCTGCGCCAGGCGCCGTGCCCGCCGATGCGGTGCCGCTCGATCCGTACCTCGAGGAGTGGGGCATCGATGCCACCCTGTCGAGTGCAGGGGGCCTGGCGGCGACCCGCGCGCCGGCCACTGCCCGCAAGGTCTGGCTGCTGCAGCGCAAGTCCGGCCGGCTGGGCGCGACGCTGGGCGCGACGACCGGCTGGATACATCGCCGCACGCTGCAGCAACGCGGCGTGGTGATGCGTGGTGGCGTCAGCTACCAGCGCATCGATGACGCCGGGCTGCACCTCGACGTCGACGGCAAGCCGGAACTGCTCGAGGTCGATCACGTCGTGATCTGCGCGGGGCAGGAGTCGGTTGCCCAGCTGGTGCCCGAACTCGCGGCGCTGGGCGTCGTCGCGCAGGTCATCGGCGGCGCCAAGCTCGCCGCCGAGCTCGACGCCGAGCGGGCGATCCGCGACGGCACCGAACTGGCCGCGAGGCTCGACTGAGATGACTCGCGTTTCTGCGCTGTCCCGGTCCCCAGGGCAGGCGGCCCGCCAGCTCAACTGGTTGGACCAGTCCCCTGATGAGCCGTCGTTTACGTTGCGCCGTTCGGCGCGCGCGCGCCGCCTGAGCGTGCGCGTGCACCGCGATGCGCGGGTCGAGGTGGTCGCGCCGCAGCGCCTCGCTGAACGCAGCATTGCCGACTTCCTCGCCCGGCACCGCGACTGGATCCGGCAGCGCCTGGAGATTGCGCTGAGCCAGCGCGTGCCGCCGCAGCCGTTTCCGCCCGCTCAGGTCCTGCTGCCCGCTTTCGACGAGGCGTGGCGACTGCATCTGGCAGGCGGGGCGGGGGCAGTTCGGGTGCGCGCGCGGCACAACGGCTTGCTGGAAGTGTCCGGCGATACCGGCTGCAGGGACTCGTTGCGGCGCGCGCTGCTCGGCTGGCTGATGCGCCACAGTCGCGCGCGGCTCGCGGTGGAACTCGCGCAGGCGGGCCAGCAGCATGGCTTTCGCTACACGGCGATGTCCCTGCGCCGACAACGCACGCGCTGGGGCTCGTGCTCGACGCGCGGCACCATCAGCCTGAACGTCTGTCTGGCATTCCAGCCGCCAGAAGTGCTGCGCTATCTGTTGATCCACGAACTGGCGCACACTCGGCACATGAATCACTCGCCGGCTTTCTGGTCCTGCGTCGCCGTGGCCTGCCCCGACTGGCAAAGACTCGATCGCGCGCTCGTCGACGGCTGGCGCCATGTGCCGCAGTGGGTGTTCGATCGGGAACCGAGGCGCTGATGAGCGAATCCGCAGACGAACCGCGCGCTCGCATCGATCTGTCGGACGAGGCCGTGCACTGGGATCTCGGCAGTTCGCTGTCCTATGGCGAGTACCTGGGTCTCGAGAAGCTGCTGACGGCGCAGCGCCCGCTGACCCACGAACACGACGAGATGCTGTTCATCATCGTGCACCAGGCCTCCGAGCTGTGGATGCGCCTGATGCTCCACGAGCTCGAGGCCGTGTTCGAGAGCGTGCGTCGCGATAATCTCGATCCGTCTTTCAAGCGCCTGAGCCGCGTGTCGCGGGTGCAGCAGCAGCTGCTGTCCGCGTGGGAAGTACTGTCGACGCTGACGCCGTCCGAGTACTCGGCGTTCCGCAACGCGCTCGGGCGCTCGTCGGGATTCCAGAGCGTGCAGTATCGCCTGCTCGAGTTCCGCCTCGGCAACAAGAATGCCGACATGGTGCGCGTGCATCGCCGCGACGAGGCGGCCCATGCGCGCCTGCAGGCTGCGCTCGAGGCGCCGTCGCTGTACGACGAAGTGCTGCGGCTGCTGTCGCGGCGCGGCTATGGCGTTCCCGAGGAGTGTCTGTCGCGCGACTTCAGCGAGCCCTACGAGGCCTCGAAGCAGGTCGCCGGGGCCTGGCTCGGCGTTTACCACAACGCCGAGAAAGACTGGGACCTCTACGAACTCGCCGAGCGGCTCGTCGATCTCGACCACCGCTTCCAGTTGTGGCGCTTCCACCATCTGAAGACAGTCGAGCGGGTCATCGGCTACAAGATGGGCACCGGTGGCACGTCCGGCGTGCACTATCTCGCGAAGGCCCTCGAACTCAGGTTCTTCCCTGAGCTATGGCAGGTGCGGACCTCGATGTGAGGTGCGGTCGGGGCGTCGTCCCGAGTCGGGGCAGAGGCCTGAGCGTCCCAATGCCCTTAGATAATTGGTTTAATATCATTAGCTTGTAACGGGTATCCAGAAACGATATCCGCCCGCATCAGGACCAGGCCACCACGTTGATCCGGCGTTGCTCGCATTCGCTGCGCAGCCTGCCCGATGCATTGACGCACCAGGCCTGGTCGACCGCATCGAGGTGCGGCACGTCTGGCGTGGAGTTGCCGTAGGCGATCACGCGCGCGTCCGGGAACTGCTGCCGCAAGCGCCTGACCTGCAGCAACTTCTGCTCACCACGGACGTTGGCGCCCGTCAGCATCCCCTGCAGGCGATCGCCGTTCCAGCCGACCTTGCTGCAGACCGTCTCGCTGAAGCCGAGCGCTGCACCGATGGCCGGCACGTACAGGTCGACGCTCGCTGACATCAGCACCAGGTGATCCTGCTGGCTGCGATGCGCATCGATCGCGCGCAGCGCATCGGCAAAAACGCCGCGGGCGATCAGCCCCGGCACCCAGCGTGCCGTGTGCGCGTCGATCACCGCGCGCGGCAAACCCCCGAGCGCGCTGCGGATGAAGCACCCCTTGAGCTCGCCGTGGTCTGCGCGCCCGTTGATGAAGCGCAGCAGCGTCGGCAGCACCGCGAGCAGCCGCGGCAGCCGCCAAGGCCGCCGCAACAGCAACGACAGCACGTACTGGGCCAGCGTGTCGCGGCGCGTGATTGTGCCGTCCAGATCGAAGAACACCAGCTGCAAGGTATCGACTCTCCATGATTCGAGGTCGGCAGCGTCCCGCGGCTGCGCCGCCCGAATCTGCCTCAATGCTGCCCGCGGCTCGCCCCGGCCGTCGGTTGCAATCGTGGCAGGTTCAAACGAGCGAGGCGAGTCATGAGTTTGATGGATCGGGTGGGGCCATTGTTCCTGAAGACGGCGACGATTGCGGTGCTGACCTTGTTCCTGCTGTGGCCGCTGGCGCGCGTGCAGGGGCTCATCGAGGAGCGGCGCGGTCTCGAGCAGCAGGCGCAGGCGCGCATTGCCGAGTCCTGGGGTGCCATGCAGTGGGTGTCGGGGCCGGTGCTTCGGATTCCGATGCAGCGGCGGACCTGGGTGCCTTACGAAAGCGCTGTCGATCGCGTCGAGCGCTGGATCGACGCGCCCGACCTGCAGCTGTTGGCAACGCGGCTCGACATCGATGCACGACTCGATGTCAGCCGCCGGTCGTCCGGCATTTACTCGATGCCCGTTTACCAGGTCACCGTCGTCGCGACGGGCGAGTTCCAGCGGGCCGATCTCGAGGCCTGGCGCACGCGGCCGGAGAAGGCGGAGCGAGCGCGGCTGTCGGCTGCTGCGTTGCTTGTGCCGACGCTGGAGCTGTCGCGAGTGCTGGCGGTCAAGCAGTTCCATCTCGCCGGCCGGGCCTTGACCGTCAGTGCGGGTGCCGTTGCCGGCACGGCAGCGCTGAAGGCCGACGCGGACCTCGATGCGCTGCTGGCGTCGACTACGACCGCAACTCTGCCGTTCAGGATCGAGTACACGCTGGCGGGCAGCCAGGCGCTGCGCTTCATACCTAGCGCCCGCGAGGTGCGTGTCAGCGCCGGCGGCAACTGGCCTGCGCCGCGATTTGAGGGCGCTCCGGCCGCATTGTCACCGCAGATCGATGCCACAGGCTTCAGTGCCAGCTGGCAGGCCCTCGAACTGAACCACGGACTGCCGCTGCTGTGGCGTGGCAGCGGACTCGACTCGGCCCGACTTGCTGCAGCCAGCTTCGGCTTCGACCTGTTCGTGCCGGTCGACGTTTATTCGCGCAACTGGCGCGCCGTGCGCTATGGCGTGCTGTTCATCGCGCTGACCTTCCTGTGCCTTTTCGTCTGGGAACATGGCCGCCCGCAGGTGCGGCTGCACCCGATGCACTATGCGCTGGTCGGGCTCGCGCTTGCGATCTTCTACCTGATGCTGCTCGCGCTGTCGGAGCACATCGGTTTCCTGTGGGCGTACGTCGGTTCTGCCGCAGCGCTGATCCTGCTGGTGTGCTGGTACGTATCCGGGGTAATGGGCGACTGGCGACCGGCCGTGACGCTCGGGGTCGTGCTCGGTGCGGCATACGCGGCATTGTATCGGGTGCTCGACTCGGAGGACTACGCGCTGCTGATGGGCTCCGCGATGGTCTTCACGGCATTGGCCACGTTGATGATCGCGACGCGCAGGCTCGACTGGAGTGCGTTAGGACGGCGCGACGCCTGAGCAAACAGCGGGGTCGGGTAGCCACGGCCACCCGACCCCGCCATGCCGATCACTTCTTGCGACGCGCGGTCTTCACAGGCTTGCGTGCCACGACTTTGGCTTTCGCCTTGGCCTTCACCTTGGGCTTGGGCTTGCGCTTTGCCACTGGCTTCGCCTTTGCTTTGGGCTTGGCTTTGACTTTGGCCTTCGGCTTGGTCTTCGTCTTGACGTTGGCCTTTGCCTTGGGTTTGGCCTTGGCTTTCGCCTTCGGCTGCCCGCTGGCGGCAAGCTGGCGCAACACGTACTGCAGGATGCCGCCGTGGCGGTAGTAGTCCCGTTCCTTCGGCGTGTCGATGCGCACACGGGCTTCGAAGCGGATCGACGCGCCGTTCTCGGGCGTCGCCGTGACGATCACGGTGCGCGCCGCCGCGTCCTGCAGGTCCGAGAAGTCGAACACTTCGCGACCCGTGAGTCCGAGGCTCTGCGCGTTCTGGCCATTGATGAACTGCAGCGGCAGCACGCCCATGCCGATCAGGTTGGAGCGGTGGATGCGCTCGAAGCTCTCGGCGATGACGGCCTTGACGCCGAGCAGCATCGTGCCCTTGGCGGCCCAGTCGCGGCTCGAGCCCGTGCCATATTCCTTGCCGGCGATTACCACCAGCGGCGTGCCTGCCGCCTGGTACTTCATCGAGGCGTCGTAGATCGCCATCTGCTCGCCGCTCGGGATGTGCACCGTGACGCCGCCTTCCGTGCCCGGCGCGAGCAGGTTGCGCAGGCGGATGTTCGCGAACGTGCCGCGCATCATGACTTCGTGGTTGCCGCGGCGCGCGCCATACGAGTTGAAATCAGCCTTCTGCACGCCGTTCGCCTCGAGGTACTTCGCCGCGGGGCTGCCGCGCGCGATGTCGCCGGCGGGCGAGATGTGATCGGTCGTGACCGAGTCGCCGAGCAGTGCCAGCGCACGTGCGCCCTTGATCTGCGCGACCTTGCCCGGCTGCATCGTCATGCCGTCGAAGTAGGGCGGGTTGCGCACGTACGTCGACTTCGGTTCCCAGGCGTAGAGCTTGCCGGCCGGGATCTTGATCGCGCGCCAGTTCGCATCGCCCTCGAACACGCTGTCGTAGCTCTTGTTGAACATCTGCGAGCTGATCGACGCGCGCACCGTGTCGGCGACTTCCTGCGGCGACGGCCAGATGTCCTTCAGGAACACGGGCTGGCCGTTGCTGCCGGTGCCGAGCGGCTCGCTGTTCAGGTCGATGTCGGTGGTGCCGGCCAGTGCGTAGGCGACGACCAGCGGCGGCGAGGCCAGGAAGTTCATCTTCACTTCCGGATGCACGCGGCCTTCGAAGTTGCGGTTGCCCGACAGCACGGAGGTCGCGATGACATCGCCCGCCTTCACGGCGGTGGAAATCTCCGGCTTCAGCGGGCCGGAGTTGCCGATGCAGGTCATGCAGCCGTAGCCGGTCACGGCGAAGCCGATGGCTTCGCAGTCATCGAGCAGGTTGGCCTTCTTCAGGTAATCGGTGACGACCTTCGAACCCGGCGACAGGCTGGTCTTGACCCAGGGCTTGGCCTTGAGGCCGGCCTTGCGGGCGTTGCGGGCGACGAGGGCGGCGCCCAGCATCACGGAGGGGTTCGACGTGTTGGTGCAGCTCGTGATGGCCGCGATCAGCACCGCGCCGTCGCGCACTTCGTAGTCGCCGCCGTTCTTCACGGCACCTACGCCGGTCGCCGACGGGTTCTTCTTGGCGCGCTCTTCAGCCATCTGCGTGTGCGTCTTGCGATACACCTGCTTCAGGCTGCGCAGCGGCACGCGGTCCTGCGGTCGCTTGGGGCCCGCGAGCGACGGCTCGACCGTGCTGAGATCGAGTTCGAGGACATCGGTGTAGTCCGCGGCGGGCGCGCCGTTGACGCGCCACATGCCCTGCGCCTTCGCATAGGCTTCGACCAGCGCGATCTGCTCCTTCGGTCGACCCGACAGCTCGAGATAGCGCAGTGTTTCCTCATCGATCGGGAAGATGCCGCAGGTGCTGCCGTACTCGGGCGCCATGTTGGCGATCGTCGCGCGGTCGGCCAGCGGCAGCGACGCCAGGCCGTCGCCGAAGTACTCGACGAACTTCTCGACCACGCCCTTCTTGCGCAGCATTTCGGTCAGCGTCAGCACGAGGTCGGTGGCCGTGCAGCCGGCCGGCAGCTGGCCGGAGAGCTTCACGCCGATGACCTGCGGGATCAGCATCGTGACCGGCTGGCCGAGCATGGCGGCTTCGGCCTCGATGCCACCGACGCCCCAGCCCAGCACGCCGAGGCCGTTGATCATCGTCGTGTGCGAATCGGTGCCGACGAGGGTGTCGGGATAGGCCTGCGGCAGCTTGCCGTCGGCATTCTCGAACACGACGCGCGCGAGGTACTCGAGGTTGACCTGGTGGACGATGCCGGTGTTGGGCGGCACGACCTTGAAGTTCTTGAACGCGGTCTGGCCCCAGCGGAGGAACGAGTAGCGCTCGCCGTTGCGTTCGAACTCGATCTGCGTGTTCTTCGCGAGCGAGTCGGTGCCGCCGTAGTGGTCGACCTGCACGGAGTGGTCGATGACGAGCTCCGCAGGCGCCAGCGGGTTGACCCGCTCCGGATCGCCGCCGAGCTTCTTGATCGCGGCGCGCATTGCGGCGAGGTCGACGACGCAGGGCACGCCGGTGAAATCCTGCATGATCACGCGCGCCGGCGTGAACGAGATCTCGTGGTCCGGGGTGGCCTTGGCGTTCCAGTCCAGCAGCGCTTCGACGTCCTTGCGGGTGACGTTGACGCCATCCTCGAAGCGCAGCAGGTTCTCGAGCAGGATCTTCAGCGAGAAGGGCAGGCGCGCGACCTTGGCGGCCGGCAGCGCCGCGAGGCTCCAGATTTCGTACTTGCGTTTGCCGACCGCGAGCTGGGTGCGGGCCTTGAAGCTGTTCGTCATGCGACCTCCACGGGAAGATTCGAAATTATATTCGCTGGCACCGGGTTCGCGGAATCGCGGCGCAGCGGGAATGTCTGTTCGATCACGGCCCCGCCCAGGCAGCGCTCGCCGTCATAGAGCACGGCGAACTGTCCGGGGGTGGCGGCGCGCTGCGCGACCGTGAACTCGATGCGCAGGCGGTCGCCCGGCAGCGGCAGGATCTGGCCGCCCTGGTCGGCCTGGCGGTGCCGCAACTTGACCCCGGCCGCGAACGGCGCGCGTCGCGGCTCGCACAGCCAGTGCATCGGCCCGGTCTCGAGCGCAGTGCTCAGCAGCCAGGGGTGATCATGGCCCTGCACGACGATCAGCGCGTTGCGGGCGGCGTCCTTGGCCGCGACGTACCACGGTGCCTCATCGGCGCCGGCGCGGCCGCCGATCTGCAGCCCGCCGCGCTGTCCGAGCGTGTAGTAGGGCAGCCCAACATGCTCGCCGATGCACTCGCCGTCCGACGCCAGGATCGGGCCCGGTCGGGCGGGCAGATGCTGCTGCAGGAACTCACGGAACGGCCGCTCGCCGATGAAGCAGATGCCAGTGCTGTCCGGCTTGTCGTGCACGGGCAGTCCCGCGTCGCGCGCCAGCTGCCGCACCTCGGATTTCAGCAGCTCGCCCAACGGAAACACGGCGTGCGCGAGGTCGGCGCGCTCGACCGCATGCAGGAAATAGCTCTGGTCCTTGGCGGCGTCGCGCGCCTTGAGGAGCGCGGCGCCATCGGGTTGCGGGGCGACCCTGGCGTAGTGGCCCGTCGCGAGTTGCTCGCCGCCGAGTCGGCGCGCATGGCGCAGGCAGACGCCGAACTTGATCTCGCGATTGCACAGGACATCCGGATTGGGCGTGCGCCCGGCGGCGTACTCGCGCAGGAAGTCCGCGAATACACGGTCGCGATACTCGGCGGCGAAATTCACGCGGTGCAGCGGAATGCCGAGTTCCGCGGCGACGGCCCGGGCATCCTGGAAATCATCGGCCTGCGTGCAGTAGCTGTCGTCGTCGTCCCAGTTGCTCATGAACAGCCCCTGGACGTCATGCCCGGCGCGCACGAGCAGCAGGGCGGCGACGGCGGAATCGACGCCGCCCGAGAGGCCGACGATGACGCGGCGGCGTCCGGCAGGGGACTTGAACATGGCCTATTGTACCCGCGTCGCCGGCCAGGGGGCGCCGGTGAACCGGCCGCCGATGGCGGCTGCGTCAAGGGGGTCAGAGGTTGACGGCGTGTACCTGCGCTGCGGCATCCAGGTCGAGGCAGGCGACCGAGTCCAGCGGCAACCGCTGGCCCGCGAGGTAGTCATCGATGCAGCGGATCACGAGCGGGCTGCGCAGCCGCGAGGATCGTGCGACCAGTTCGCCGCGCGTCAGCCAGTGCGTGCGCACGATACCGGTATCGAGCGGTTGCGCGGCGTCGAAGTCGCGCACCGCGCCGATGAAGGCGAAGCGCAGCGTCGCGATGCCATTGGCCGGATTGCGCCACAGGTAGGTGCCAAGCAGCGCCTGCGGCTCGAAGGCCCAGGCGGTCTCTTCCCGCGCTTCGCGGCGCACGGCGTCGACCAGGGTTTCCCGGTCCTCGACATGCCCGGCGGGTTGGTTGAACACGAGGCGGTTGCGGATGCGCTCCTCGACGATCAGGAAGCGACCTTGCTGCTCGACGATCGCGGCAACGGTGATGTCCGGACGCAGTCCCATCGCGTGGCCGTGTCAGCGGGACGCGACCCGCAGCCTGACCTCAGGCTGATGCGCCTGCCACAGCGCATCGAACTGATCGAGTTGGGTGCGCGCGATCGCGCGATTGTCGAAGTCCGCGACGCCTTCCCATTCGTCCGCGCGCGGCCGCAACAGCACGGCGCGGTCGTCGGCGATGATGTAGGAGGTCGCGGACTGCGGGATCGGGTTCAGTTCCGGTCGAACCTCGATGTAGCTGGTCAGCCGCCGGCCCATCGCCATGAAACGATTCGAGTCGCGCTGCACGCGCGACGCGTCGCCCAGCATCACGCGGACCTTGGCGAAATTGCGCGCGAGTACGAAGCGCTTGACGATCTCGAGGAACTCGTTGGTGTCGTACAGCTCGGG
>CAZPJE010000326.1:0-12417 GCA_964586725.1 uncultured Steroidobacteraceae bacterium
GGCTGCGACGTCGAGCAGCAGCGCGTCGTAGAACACGTTCGCGCCGGCGAAGCCGATGGAGCCGACGATGAACAGCCCGACCGCCAGCTCCCACGCGCCCTGCTCGACGAAGAACAGCAGTGCCGTGCCGACGATGCCGAGCAGGCTCCACGCGATCAGGAAGCGGCGCCGCACGCCGCCGCGGTCGGCGATCGCGCCGAGCACCGGCGCCAACAGCGCGACGACGAAGCCGGCGATGCCATTGGCGATGCCGAGCCGCGACGTGCTGACCGTCGGATCGACGCCCAGGCTCCAGTAGCGCTGGAAGAAGGCCGGGAAGAAGCCGGCCATCACGGTGGTCGCGAACGCGGAATTGGCCCAGTCGTAGAACGCCCAGGACAGTACCGGCTTGCGCCGGAACAATGCGCGGGTCGACGCCGCAGACGAGGTGGCCGGACCCACGCCGGCCACGCTCAGGCCGCGCTCTGCGCGGCCAGCGCCGCGAGCGTCTCGCGCGTTTCGCGGAACACGAGATCGGGCCAGCGCTCGAGCGTCAGGTGCAGGTTCACGCGCGTCGGCGCGAGATACACCAGCGCGCCGCTATGGTCGACCGCGAGGTTGTCGTAGGCCTTGCTGCGGAACTCTTCGAGCTTGCGCTCGTCCTTGCCGGCATAGACCCAGCGCGCGGTGTGCACGTTGATCGGCTCGAAGGCGCACTGCACGCCGTATTCGTCCTGCAGGCGGAACGCGACCACCTCGAACTGCAGCTGGCCGACGGCGCCCAGGATCTGGTCGTTGTTGCGCAGCGGCTTGAACAGCTGCGTCGCACCCTCTTCGCACAGCTGCGCGAGACCCTTGGCCAGCGCCTTCATCTTGAGCGGATCCTTGAGCACGGCGCGGCGGAACAGCTCCGGCGCGAAGTTCGGCACGCCGGTGAAGATCAGCTTCTCGCCTTCGGTGAAGGAATCGCCGATGTTGATCGTGCCGTGGTTGTGCAGGCCGAGGATGTCGCCGGCGAAGGCCTCGTCCGCGGCGCTGCGGTCTGCGGCCATGAAGGTCAGCGCATCGGCGATGCGCACGTCCTTGCGGAGCCGCACGTGGTGCATGCGCATGCCGCGCGTGTACTTGCCCGAGCACAGCCGCATGAACGCGATGCGGTCGCGATGGCCCGGATCCATGTTCGCCTGGATCTTGAACACGAAGCCGGTCAGCTTGGGCTCCTGCGCGTCGACCGTGCGCTGCACCGTTTCGCGCGGCAGCGGCGCAGGCGCATGCGTCGTGAACGCCTTCAGCAGTTCCTCGACGCCGAAGTTGCTGATCGCCGAACCGAAGAACACCGGCGTCTGCCGGCCGGCGCGATAGGCGTCGAGGTCGAAGGCCTGGGTCGCGCCGCGCACCAGCTCGATCTCGTCGTCGTAGGCCGCGGCCCGGTCGCCGAGCAGCTCGCGCCCCGCCTCGCTGTGCAGGCCTTCGATCACGATGTTCTCGCCGACGCGGCCCTTCTCGCCCGCCGTGTAGACGTAGATGCGGTCTTCGGTCAGGTGATAGATGCCGATCAGGTCGCGGCCCATGCCGATCGGCCAGGTCACGGGCGCGGTCGAGATCTTCAGCACGCGCTCGATTTCATCGAGCAGGTCGATCGGCGAGCGGCCCTCGCGATCGAGCTTGTTGATGAAGGTCATGATCGGCGTGTCGCGCAGCCGGCAGACGTCCATCAGCTTGATCGTGCGCTCCTCGACGCCCTTCGCGCAGTCGATGACCATCAGCGCCGAGTCGACCGCGGTCAGCGTGCGGTAGGTGTCCTCGGAGAAATCCTCGTGGCCCGGCGTGTCGAGCAGGTTGACGATGCAGTCGTTGTACGGGAACTGCATCACCGACGACGTGACCGAGATGCCGCGCTGCTGTTCGAGGGCCATCCAGTCGGACGTCGCATGCCGCGTCGCCTTGCGACCCTTGACCGTGCCGGCCATCTGGATCGCGCCGCCGAACAGCAGCAGCTTTTCAGTCAGCGTGGTCTTGCCCGCGTCCGGGTGCGAGATGATCGCGAAGGTGCGCCGCCGCGCGATTTCGGCTTCGAGCGCGCTCATCGGGATTCCAGTGGCCGGCGCAGCACCGCGGCATCTTCACGGCCGCCGACGGCCTGGTAATAGCCGCGCCGCAGCCCGACCTGCCGGAAGCCCATCGACTGATACAGCCGGATCGCGGCGGTGTTGCTCGGCCGCACTTCCAGAAACGCTTCGGTCATGCCGGAAACCCGGGCGCGCTCGAGCAGGTAGTCCATCAACCGGCGGCCGACCCCGCGGCAGCGGAACTCCTCGCGCACGCAGATGTTCAGGATGTGCGCCTCGCCGGCGCCGACGCTGAGAATGCCGTGGCCGATGACCTCACGCGCGAGCTCGACGACGCGGCAGGTGTAACCGACGCGCAGGCAGTCGCGGAAGATGCCCTCGCTCCACGGAAACGCATACGCACTGCGCTCGACCGCGACGACCGCGGACAGGTCCGCCTCCGTCATCGCGCGGATCTGGATCTCTGGCAGCGGGGCAATCAGCTCGGGTGCGGTAGCCATGGCTCGGTGCAGGCGCGCTCAGCGGGCAGCGCCCGGCGCGGTCAGTTCCTCGAAGGTGCGACGGGCGAACTTGAGATCTTCCCAGGCCTTGCGCTTCTCACCCGGCGAGCGCAACAGGTAGGACGGATGATACGTGACCACGAGTGGGGTCTGCAGCGGCCCGAAGCGGTGCACCTGGCCGCGCAGCCGGCCGATGGGGGTGTCGGTCGCCAGCAGCGTTTGCGCGGCGATGCGCCCGACGCACAGGATCAGCGCCGGCCGCAGCAGCGCGATCTGGCGCGCCAGGTACGGCAGGCAGCAGCCGACTTCCTCCGGCCGCGGATCGCGGTTGCCCGGCGGCCGGCACTTCAGGATGTTGGCGATGAACACGCTGGCGCGCGGCAGGTCGATCGCGAGCAGCATCTTGTCGAGCAGCTGCCCTGCGGCACCCACGAAGGGCTCGCCGCGCAGGTCCTCCTGCTCGCCCGGCGCCTCGCCGATCACGAGCCAGCGCGCCGCCGTGTCGCCGACCCCGAACACGGTCTGCGTGCGGCCGGCCGCGAGGCCGCACTTCGTGCAGCCGCTGACTTCGGCCCGCAGCCGCTCCCAGCTGTCATCGGCCGGCGGCGCCGCGAACGCCGGTAGCGGCGAGCGGGCCGGCAGTGCCGCCGCCACGGCGGGTGGCGCCAGCGGGGCCGACGGCGCGGGCGGGGCTGACGGCGCCGCTGAGGCCTGCGGCAACATCGGCACGGCGGCGGGCAGCGGCGCGTCGGGGCGGCTGCGCCGCACCCACAGGTCGATGCCGAGCGCGTCGAGGTACTGCTCGCGTCGCTGCGTCATGTGCGGGAACTCAGGCCGTGTCGTCGCCGCTGCGACCGGCACGACGCAGGCGCCGCCCGAGCCACTGCACCGGCGCCGTCAGCGCGAACACGGTGAACATCGACAGCAGCATCGTGGCGGGCTCGGCGGCGATCAGGCCCAGGAACACCGGCACGATCAGGAAATAGGCGAACTTGATCCGCCGGTCCCAGTCGACCTGCTTGAAGCTCGGGTAGGCGAACTTCGACACCATCAGCGCACCGGCCGCGGCGGTGATCGAGAACGTCAGGATCAGGCCGGCGAGCCCGGGCTCGCGCCAGCCGCTCGAGAACCAGACGAAGGCGGCGACGACCGCGGCCGCCGACGGGCTCGGCAGGCCTTCGAAATAGCGCTTGTCGGCGGTCGCCGCGCGCGAGTTGAAGCGCGCGAGGCGCAGCGCCGCGCAGACCGCGTAGAAGAACGCCGCGATCCAGCCGAACCGACCCCAGGAATCGCCGTACTCGGCGATGCGCGCGACGCCCCACTGGTAGGCCACCAGCGCCGGCGCCAGGCCGAACGACACCATGTCGGCCAGGCTGTCGTACTCCTTGCCGAAGATGCTCTCGGTGCGCGTCCAGCGCGCCACCCGGCCATCGAGGCCGTCGAAGATCATCGCGAGGAAGATCGCCCCGCCCGCGCGGGCGAAGTCGCCGTTGATCGCCGAAACGATCGCAAAGAACCCGCACGCCAGGCAGGCCGTGGTCAGCAGGTTCGGCAGCAGCGAGACACCACGGCGCCGCGGATCGATGCCCTGGTCTGTCATCGGGGGTTCCAAGCGATACGACTCGGTCGGCAACGGGGCGCCCATTATGGGGTCGCGATCGTGACGCTCACAACGGCAGCAGGTCCGATCGCCCTGCTAACATCCGGTTTTCCCAGGAAGTGACACCCGATGCGCTGGTCGCGATACCCCATACAGACCGTCAAGGAAACCCCGGCCGAGGCCGAAGTCATCAGCCACCAGCTGATGCTGCGCGCCGGCCTGATCCGGCGCCTCGCCGCCGGCATCTACACCTGGACACCGCTGGGCCTGCGCACGCTGCGCAAGGTCGAGAACATCGTCCGCGAGGAGATGGACCGCGCCGGTGCGTTCGAAGTGCTGATGCCCGCCGTGCAGCCGGCTGAGTTGTGGCAGGAATCGAAGCGCTGGGAGCAGTACGGCCCGGAGCTGCTGCGCCTCAAGGATCGCCACCAGCGCGATTTCGTGATCGGCCCGACGCACGAAGAGGTCATCACCGACCTCGCGCGCCGCGAGCTCAAGAGCTACCGCCAGCTGCCGGTCAATTTCTACCAGATCCAGGTGAAGTTCCGCGATGAGATCCGGCCGCGCTTCGGCGTGATGCGCGGCCGCGAGTTCATCATGAAGGATGCCTACTCGTTCCACGCCGACGAAGCGTCGCTGCGTGAAGGCTATGCGCTGATGCGCGACGCCTACACGCGGATGTTCACGAGGATGGGGCTCGAGTTCCGTGCCGTGCAGGCCGACACCGGCTCGATCGGCGGCAGCGCCTCCGAGGAGTTCCAGGTGCTGGCGCAGTCGGGCGAGGATGCGATCGCCGTCTCCGACGGCGACGGCTTCGCCGCCAACCTCGAGCTCGCGCCCGCGCTCGCGCCGACGGCGCCGCGGCCGGCGCCCGCCGCCGCACTCGCGCGTGTCGCGACGCCCGGCAAGCGCACCATCGTCGACGTCGCGGCCTTCCTCGGCGTCGATCCGAAGCAGACGCTCAAGCTGCTGCTGGTCGAGGGCAGTGACACGGGCCAGCTCGTCGGCCTGCTGCTGCGCGGCGACCACGAGCTCAACGCGATCAAGGCGCAGAAGCTGCCCGGCGTCGCTAGCCCGCTGCGCCTCGCGACGCCCGAGGCCGTGCAGGCGGCGACCGGCTGCGAACCCGGCTATCTCGGCCCGGTCGGCCTGACGCTGCCGATGTACGCCGACCACGCGGCGCTCGCGCTCGCGGATTTCGTCTGCGGCGCCAACGAGCGCGACCTGCACCTGACCGGCGTGAACTGGCAGCGCGACCTGCCGCTGCCCACCGCGGCCGACCTGCGCAACGTCGTCGAAGGCGACCCGAGCCCGACCGGCCAGGGCCGGCTGCGGATCGTGCGTGGCATCGAGGTCGGTCACATCTTCCAGCTCGGCCGCAAGTACAGCGAGGCGATGAACGCGACCGTGCTCGACGAGTCCGGCAAGAGCATCGCGATGTTCATGGGCTGCTATGGCATCGGCATCACGCGCATCGTCGCCGCGGCGATCGAGCAGAACCACGACGCGGCCGGCATCTGCTGGCCCGAACCGCTGGCGCCGTTCCAGGTCGTCATCGTGCCCTTGAATGCGGCGCGCTCCGAGCGCGTGCGCGAGACGGCGGAGCGGCTCTATGCGGAGTTCACGGCCGCCGGCATCGAGACGCTGCTCGATGACCGCGATGCGCGGCCCGGCGTCAAGTTCGCCGATGTCGAACTGATCGGCATCCCGCATCGCATCGTGATCGGCGAGCGCGGCCTCGAAGCTGGCAAGCTCGAGTATCGCCAGCGCCGCGCCGCCAACAACGAGGACATGCCGCTCGATGGGGCCGTCGAGTTCCTGCGCGCGCGCCTCGGCCGCTGAGCAGCGCGGCGGCGGCTCCCGCCGGCGCCCGCGGGGATCGCAGGCGCGGTTGCTGCCGCTGTCGCCGCTGCTGCTGCTGGCCCTGCTGCTGACGTCAGTGCTTGCGCTGTGGCCGGCAGCGCCGGCCAGCGCGAACCAGCAAACGGATCCGGAGCTGCGTGGCGTCATCGAGCGCGCCATCGCCGAAGCCGAGTGCTTCGAGGACGAACACGAATCGGCCGTCTGGTACACGATGATGGAGCCGCGACTGCGGCGCATCGTCAAGGACCGCGACGAGCGCCTGCTGATCCTCAAGCACGTGTTCTGCGAAGCCCATCGTACCGGAGAAGTGCGCCTGCCGCCCGGCCTCGTGATGGCGGTCATCGATGTCGAAAGCCGCTTCAATCGCTATGCGGTGTCGTCGGCGGGCGCGGTCGGACTGATGCAGATCATGCCGTTCTGGCCGAAGGAACTCGGCATGCGGCGCCACCAGTTGCTGAGCGTGCCCGAGAACATCAGGATGGGCACGGCGATCCTGCGGCATTATCTGAAACGCGAGCGCAACAACGTGCCCAAGGCGCTGGCGCGCTACAACGGCAGCGTCGGCAAGCGCTGGTACTCCGACATGGTCATCAATCGCTGGACGCGCTGGAACGGCGCCGACGACCTCGGCCTCGAGCCAGACAACACACAGCTGAGGTTCGGACGTGACTGACATCCTCGTGCTGTTCTACTCGCGCCACGGCGCCACGGCCGAACTCGCCCGGCAGGTCTGCCGCGGCATCGAGAGCGTCGACGGCGCGGCGAGCGTGCTGCGCACCGTGCCGCCGGTCAGCGCGGAATCCGAGCGCGCCGTGAAGGCCGTGCCCGATGCCGGTGCGCCTTACGCGACCCTCGACGACCTGCGGCGCTGCGCCGGACTGGTGCTCGGCAGCCCGACGCGCTTCGGCAACATGGCGGCGCCGCTGAAGTACTTCCTCGACGGCACCTCGAGCCTCTGGCTTGCAGGCGAACTGTCGGGCAAGCCCGCCGGCGTGTTCACGTCGACCCAGTCGCAGCATGGCGGCCAGGAATCGACGCTGCTGACGATGATGCTGCCGCTGCTGCATCACGGCATGTATCTGGTCGGCGTGCCGTTCACCGAGCGCGCGCTGACGGAAACCCGCACCGGCGGCACGCCGTATGGCGCCTCGCATGTGGCCGGTGCGGCCGAAGGCGGTCGGCCCAGCGAACACGAGATCAGCGTCGCGCAGGCGCTGGGACGGCGGATCGCGTCGCTCGCGGTCGCGCTGCAGCCCCGGGCCTGAGTCAGTCGCGGTCGCCGACCACTTCGCGAATGAAGGGCACGGTCAGCCGGCGCTGCGCCGACAGCGCGGCGTCATCGAGCGTGTCCAGCAGTTCGCACAGCGCGCGCATGTCGCGCGGCCAGCGGCGCTGCACCCAGCGCAGCGTCTCCTCCGGCAGCTCGACGCCGCGCAGCGCCGCGCGCAGGCGCAGCGCTTCGCCCTGCCCGGCCTCGTCGAGCCCGCGCAGTTCGAACACTGCGCTGCCGCCAAAGCGCGAGGCGATGTCGGGCAGCGCCCAATGCAGCGCCGCCGGCGGCGCGCCGGCACTGACGACGAGCGCGGCGCCGCGCTCCTCGCGCTCGCGAAACAGGTTGAACAAAGCGCGCTCGCGGCCGTGCTCGCCGAGCGCCCGCGGCAGGTCGTCGATGCACAGGCAATCGACGGCGGTCCAGTCGTCGAACAACGCCGCGGCCACCGGCTCCAGTTGCGCGAGCGGCAGGTAGGCGGCGCGCCGCGGCGCGGCGACCGCCGCGCACACCGCCTGCAGCAGATGGCTGCGGCCGCTGCCGTCCGTACCCCAGATCCAGCAGACGCCCGCGTTGCCCGCTGCCATGCCGCGCAGCCGCGCCAGCAGTTCGGCGTTCTCGCCGACGACGAAACTGTCGAAAGTCGCGCGCTCGCGCAGCCGCACCTGCAGCGGAAGCTGGCGCATCGTCAGCGGCTGGCCGGCAGCCACCACGCGCGCTGCACGAACAGGCGCAGGTAGTCCGCGCCCGACAGCACGGTGGTCACGAAGGTCGCCAGCACCAGGAAGTCGAACATTTCTCGCGCCGGCAATTCCCAGCCTGCGAACGCGATCGCGAGCAGCAGCACGGCGATCTGCAACGCGGTATTGATCTTCGAGATGATCGTCGGGCGGCCGTTCAGCGGCCCGAACCACAGGCGATACACCAGCGCGCCAGCGCCGATCACGACATCGCGCGCGATCGCGGCCGCCGCCAGCCACCACGGCACGAGCGCCAGCCATGAGGCGGCAACGAACATGCTGACCAGCAGCAACTTGTCCGCCAGTGGATCGAGGAAGCGGCCGAGCGCGGACGTCCAGTTGTAGCGCTTCGCGAGGAAGCCATCGAGGCCGTCTGACAGCGCCGCGACGGCAAACAGCGCCAGCGTCAGTCCGTACTGGCCGGCGGCCAACGCCTGCACCGTGGGCCAGGTCAGCAGGATGCGCAGCACGCAGATGATGTTCGGGATGTGGCGCATCACGGAGCCTGTGCGGGCCGCAGCTCATAGGCGAGCGCATCGCCGGCGGCATCGCTCGACGGCGCGAAGCGCGGATGCGCGGCCAGCGCGTCGACGAGCCCGGTGGCGCCGCCGCGGACCAGCACGCCGAAACGCACATGGCGTGCGCGCAACTCGCGCACGGCAACGCTGCGCACGCCCGGCACGGCCGCGAGCAAGCGCTGCGCCGTCGCGTAGTCGGTCAGCGAGCCGACGCCGCCGACCTCGACGAACACCGGCGACTCGGGTTGCGCCATGAAATCGATCGCGGCGCGCGCGAGGCGATCCGCCACGGCATGCAGCACGGTGGCCGCATCGCCATCAAGCGTTTCCTCGCCGGCGCGGGACACGAGCCGCCAGCTGGGCAGCGGCGACGCCGTCGGTGCGCGCGCGACCAGCACGAGGTCCGCCGACTCGGCGCGCGCGCGCGCCAGCGCGGCATCCGCCGGCAGGTCAGCCGCAAGCGGCGCCGTGGCGATCCGCAACGGCAGTGCGCGCTCCTCGGCGACCGCTTCCAGCGCAGCGCGCCAGGCCGCGGCATCCGCGTCAGCGGGCGGCGCTTCGGACCCAACCAGCAGCACGTCGCGTTCGCGCGGCCAGAGTTTCGCGCCAGCGGCGACGATCGCTCGATCCAGCGCGCGGCCATCGAGCGACACGCGCAAGCCGCCCTCGGCGGCGGGCCGGTACAACAGGACGAAGCGGCGCGGTGACTCGAGCAGCGACTGCAAGCCCGGCGCGCTGGCGGCAGCACGGTCGCCCGTCACGCGTACCAGCGCTGTCTGCAGCGCCTCGGTGAAGGCGGCCGTGGTGTCGGCGCTGCGGGTGGTGACCTCGTACGGCCGGACCGTCTGGGTGGCGACGGACGGCAGCGGCGCGGCCGCCAGCAGCGCCAGCAGCAGGGCCGTGCTTGCACGCGACGCCGGACGCTGGGTCTGAGGGGCGTTGGCGTTCATGGCGGCGCGGTCGATGTCGGGACTCTGGGAAGACCGCTACAATAGCACAGCCCCTCCACCCCCCGACGCCATGAACCCAGGCAAACCCACCGGCATCACCTATCGCGATGCGGGCGTCGATATCGACGCCGGCGACGCACTCGTCGACCGCATCAAGCCACTGGTGCGACGCACCCACCGCCCCGAGGTGCTGGGCGGCATCGGCGGCTTCGGCGCGCTGGTCGAGATCCCGCCCGGCCGCTGGCAGCACCCGGTGCTGGTGTCCGGCACGGATGGCGTCGGCACCAAGCTGCGCCTCGCCATCGACACCGGCCGGCACGACACGATCGGCATCGATCTGGTCGGCATGTGCGTCAACGACGTCGCGGTCTGTGGCGCCGAGCCGCTGTTTTTCCTCGACTACTACGCGACCGGGAAGCTGTCGGTCGACGTCGCCGAGAGCGTGATCCGCGGCATCGTCGAGGGCTGCGCGCAGGCCGGCTGCGCCCTCGTCGGCGGCGAAACGGCCGAGATGCCGGGCATGTACCACGGCAACGATTACGACCTCGCCGGCTTCTGCGTCGGCGTCGTCGAGAAGACCGGCATCATCGATGGCGCGCGGATGCGCGCCGGCGACGTCGTGCTCGGGCTGCCCTCGAGCGGCGCCCACTCGAACGGCTACTCGCTGATCCGGAAGCTGATCGCGACGGCCGGCGCCGATGCCAGCACCCGCCTCGATGGCCAGCTGCTGTTCGATCGCCTGCTCGCGCCCACCCGGATCTATGTCAAGCCGATGCTGGCCCTCGCCCGCGCCGTGCCGGTCAGCGGCTTCGCGCACATCACCGGCGGCGGCCTGACCGACAACATCCCGCGGGTCGTGCCGGAGGGCCTCGAAGTCGTGCTCGAGCGCGCCAGCTGGCCGCGCGATCCGCTGTTCAGCTGGCTGCAGCAAACGGCCGGCACCAGCGACGACGAAATGCACCGCACCTTCAACTGCGGCATCGGCATGGTGGCCATCGTGCCGGCCGCGCAGGTCGACGCGGCCCGCGCGACCCTGGCCGCAGCCGGCGCCCCCGCGCTGGTGATTGGCGACGTGCGGCCCGGCAACCGGGGTACCCTGATCCAGTGAGCCCGCTGCGGCTTGCGGTGCTGATTTCCGGTCGCGGCAGTAATCTGCTCGCCATCGACGACGCCTGCCGCAGCGGCGCGCTGCAAGCCCGCATCGTGCTGGTCGCGAGCGACCGCGCCGCCCCCGGCATCGACGCGGCGAGCGCCCGCGGCCTCGCCGCCGCCGTCATCGAGGCCCGCGAGTTCCACGACCGCGGCGCACATGACGACGCGCTGCGCGCCGCCATCGACGCCAGTGGGGCCGACCTCGTCGTGCTGGCCGGCTACATGCGAATCCTCAGCGCCGCGTTCGTCGCGCACTACAGCGGGAGGCTGCTGAACATCCATCCCTCGCTGCTGCCGCGCCACAAGGGGCTCCACACGCACCGGCGCGTGCTCGAGGCCGGCGAGCGCGAGCACGGCGCCAGCGTGCATTACGTCACCGCCGAACTCGACGGCGGTCCGGTGGTGCTGCAGGCGCGCGTGCCGGTGCAGCCCGGTGACGACGTGGCTACCCTTTCAGCGCGCGTTCAGGCCTGCGAGCACACGATCTACCCGAGGGTGCTGCAGTGGATTGCGAGCGGTCGACTGGTCTACCGTGATGGGCCGGTGCTCGATGGCGAACCGCTGCGGACCCCGCGGCAGGAGGCATGCCTTGGCTGAGCAACGTCGAATTCTCGTGCTGTGCGCCGCACTGCTCGCCACGCTTGCGACGGGCGCTGCGCGCGCGGCGCAGACGGGCGGCGGCGCGCCACTGCCCCCGACGGCGGCGCCCACGGTCGCGCCGCCCGCCGCCGCCCCGGGCACCGCGCCCGCCACCGCGCTCGTGCCCTTCAAGGCAGTGTTCAGCGTGACCTGGCGCGGCATGAATGCCGGCACCGCCTCGCTCGAGCTCCAGCCGCTCGGCAACGGGCGCTGGCGCTACACCTCGCGCAACAATGCCCGCGGCCTGTTCCGGATCGCCTTCCCCGACGAGATCACCCAGAGCAGCGAGATCTCGCTCAACGGCGAAGTGCGGCCGCTGCGCTTCCGCGGCGAAGATGGCTCCGACAGCACCGCCCGTGACGTGCGTCTCGACTTCGACTGGCGGGCGGCACGGGTAACCGGGCTTGCCGAAGACCAGGCCGTCGACCTCGCGCTGCGGCCCGGCATGCAGGATCCGCTGTCGGTGCAGATCGCGCTGATGGTCGAACTCGCGGCCGGCCGCACCCCGGCCGAGTACTGGATCGTGGACAAGACTCGCACCAAGGACTACGAGTATCGCGCCGAGGGCCGCGCCGTGCTGGCCACGCCGGCCGGCGAACTCGACACCGTGATCTGGAGCAGCCGACGCCCCGGCTCAGACCGCGTGACCCGCGTCTGGTATGCGCCGGCGCGCGGCTACGCTCCGGTGCGTGCCGAGCGGCTGCGGGCCGGCAGCGTCGAGATCTCGATGACGCTCAGGTCCTTGGCAACGTGACGCCGACCTGCCCCTGGTACTTGCCGCCGCGATCGCGGTAAGACGTCGCACAGACCTCGTCACTCTCGAAGAACAGCATCTGCGCCACGCCCTCGCCGGCGTAGATCTTGGCCGGAAGCGGCGTCGTGTTCGAGAACTCGAGCGTCACATGCCCTTCCCATTCGGGCTCGAGCGGCGTGACGTTGACGATGATCCCGCAGCGGGCATAGGTCGATTTGCCGAGGCAGATCACGAGCACGCTGCGCGGGATGCGAAAGTACTCGACCGTGCGCGCCAGCGCGAACGAGTTCGGCGGAATGATGCAGACATCGGCCTGCACGTCGACGAAGTTCTTCTGGTCGAAGGCCTTCGGGTCGACGATCGTCGAATTGATGTTCGTGAAG
>CAZPJE010000327.1:0-19117 GCA_964586725.1 uncultured Steroidobacteraceae bacterium
TTCTCGATGATCACGAGCCGCAGCGCCGCGCCCTTGACGTCGACGCCCTCCCAGAAGCTCGCGGTACCGAGCAGCACGGCATTGCCATGCTCGCGGAAATCGCGCAGCAGTCGCTCGCGCGGCGCCTCGCCCTGAACCAGCAGCAGCGATTCCTGGTCGCCTGACGCAGCGGCGAATGGATCCCAGCGCGACCGCACCAGTGCCGCGGCGCGCGCCAGCGCCCGATGACTCGTGAACAGCAGGAACGCGCCACCGCCAGCGGCTTCGATCAGTGGCATGGCCTGTTCGACGACGGCGTCGAGATACTGCGGCGTGCTCGGGTCGGGCATCGAGCGCGGCAGGTACAGCAGGGCCTGCGTGTCGTAGTCGAACGGGCTCGGAATCTGCAGCGTTTCCGCATCGCCGAGACCGAGCCGCTGCGAAAAGTGCGTGAAGTCGGTGCCGACCGTCAAGGTGGCCGACGTGAACACCCAGGCCGTCGGCCGGGCGCGCACCAGCGCGACGAACTGCTCGGCGATGTCGAAGGGCAGCAGCGCCAGCGTGAAGCTGCGGCCCGTGCTCTCGACCGTGCGCGCGCCCTCCTCTTCGCCGCACAGCGCGATGCGCTCATAGGCATTCGCCTGCTGCGTCGCGCGCTCGAGGCACTGCGCGACCGCGGCCTCGGCAGAAGAACCGCGGGCCGCGATCGCGCCCAGCGCGACCGCGAGCTCCCGCAGCGCCGCCGTGATCGCGAGCGCGAACGAATCGAGATCTGCCGGGCAGTCATCCCAGCTCATGCGCACGCTGGGACGCGCGCCCGGCGCGGCGGCGGCAGCCGCAGCGGCGGCGGGGCGCGGCAGCGCCGCCAGCGCAGCGCTCAGGGCCGCCTCGACGCCGCGCAGCAGCGGCAGCACTTCGGACAGCGGCGCGCCCGCGGTCGTCCACGCCACGCGGACATCGGCCAGCAGGTTCTCGACCTGCCGGCTGCCGATCGAACTGCCGAAGAAACTGGTCGCGAGGTCCGGGATCTGGTGCGCCTCGTCGAGGATCACGGCATCGGCGCTGCCGAGCAGGTCGCCGAAGCCATCCTGCTTCAGCGCGAGATCGGCGAGCAGCAGATGGTGGTTGACGACGACGAGGTCCGCCTCCTGCGCCTCGCGCCGCGCCTGCACGACATGGCAGCGTCCGTACTCGCCGCAGCGCTGGCCGAGGCAGTTGTCGCGCGTCGAAGTGACCACCGGCCACAGCGGATGGCTGTCGGAGAGACCCGGCACCTCGGCCAGGTCGCCCGTGGCCGTGACCTCGGCCCAGCGCTCGAGCCGCGCGAATTCCCGCGCCGTGGCCGACGCAGTCCCGGCCGCCGCACTCGACGCAGTGCCCCCAGCGCGCGCGCCAGCCGCCGCCGGCGCCTCGAAGCCGCCTAGCGCGCGCTGCGCGGTGGCGCGCAGGAAGCGCTCTCGACACAGGTAGTTGCTGCGACCCTTCAGCAGTGCGATGCGGGCCGGACGCCCAAGCGCCGCCGCAACCAGCGGCACGTCTTTCGCGAACAGTTGATCCTGCAGCGTGCGTGTGCCAGTGGAGATCAGCACGCGTCGGCCGGACAGCAATGCCGGCACGAGGTAGGCGAAGGTCTTGCCCGTGCCGGTGCCGGCTTCGACGATCAGCGGGCGGCGGGCTTCGATGGCATCGGCCACGCGCCGCGCCATCGTCGCCTGTTCGCGCCGCGCTCGGTAGCCAGGCAGCGCCCGGGCCAGCGGGCCCGCGGCGGAGAAGATGTCGTCGGTGTCGTGCATGCAGCCTCGAATGAGGCCGCGAACGCTAACGTGAAGGCCGCAGGCTGTCGAGCCGCAAATCGCGGAAGGTGTCCTGGTCCGCCTTGATGCGCAGGCGCAGGAACGGCCCCTGGTCGGTATGGCGGGCAGCGGCGAAATCTTCGTCGCGGAAGCCCGCGACGTTGTAGCCGATCGACACCCAGACATTGGTCGCGAGCGTCACGCCGACGTCGAAGCCCACCTGGTGCTCACCGACCCCGGACTCCCAGGAATTCAGCCAGGCGCCATGCAGGCCCAGGTCGAGCGCGCGGCCGAACGGCCGCCATGGCAGGCCGCGCCGCAGGTCGACGCCGAGCAGGCTCGAGACGCCGCTGTAGCGTTCGTCATCGAAGGTGCTGACGACGCGCCGCGCGCCCAGTTGCAGCCCGAGCTGGGTGACCGGGTTCCACTGCAGGTGCAGGTGCGCGTTCTGCACCCAGCGCGTCGACTCCACCGCGAGCAGCGCATCCTCGCGGGTGTCGCGCTTGAAGTCGGTGCGGTTGAAGATGATCCAGCGGCCGGTGGCCGGCCGATAGGCCCAGGCGAAGCGCACATCCGCCGCCGTCGTGTCGGCGCCGCTGCTGCGCGCATCGCTGTCGGTGCCCAGCACGGACAGCGACAGCGCGTGCCCGAGCGCGGGCTCGCGATACCAGCCGGCCAGCAGCGTCTGGCGGATCTCGTTGTCCGAGGTTCGCCGCTCGGCACGCGCCGTCGCGGTCCAGAGGTCCGCGTGGTACTGGGCGCCGACGAAGCTCGCGAAGAAATCCTCTGTCGTCGAGCCCGACGCCAGCGGCACGTTCGGGTTCAGCGGCGCAAGATCGGCACCGCGCAGCGTGTTGCTCTGGTCGATGCCGAGATCCAGCGTCCAGCGCTCCGACAGCCGCCAGCCCTGCGTCAGGCCGAAGTTCGCGAACGTCCGCGGCCCGAATTCCGACGCCTGCTGGCTGACCGCCGTGACGATCTGCGTGCGCTCCCAGGGCCGTGCCCGCAGGCCCACGCGCGTCATGTCGCTGGCGAGCTGCGCGCCATCGGCGCGCTCCCACTCGGCGAACAGCGTCGTCTCGGGGGCGAGCCGGTAGTCGACGCCGAGCAGCGCCCGCGCCGGATAGTCGCTGCTGGCATCGCGCCCGCCCATCGTCATGTCGCCAGTCGCGCGCAGCGTCACGCGATCCTCGAGCAGGTCGACGCTGCCGGTCAGGTAGGCCTGGTCCGAGCGCAGGCTCGCGCCGCGCCCGTCTTCGTCCTCGACGCTGCGCAAGCCGACGGCGACAGTCGAGTCAGGCGTCGTATGGCGGACTTCGGCACTGCCGAGGCGACGCTCCGCGCCGGTCTCCGTCTGCTGCTGCAGCATGGCCTGGCCCTGCACGGCCCAGCGCTCGTCGACGTTCCAGCGCAGGTCGGCGCCGAACTTGCGCGTGCCGGCCTCGCTCACGGCCTGCTGGCCGACGCCGAAACGCGCATCCTGCTCGCGCGCATAGGCCACCACGTCGAGCTTCTCGGACACGTGCTTGACCTCGGCCAGCCACGCCGTGCCCGAGCCCGCGCGAGTCAGGTTGTCCGAGTCGCTGTAGGCCGCCTCGGCGCGCACCTCGGTGATCGGCGTGGCGCGCCAGCGCAGGTCGACGCCGGCGACCCGCGAATCACCGTCGAGGGCACCATCGTGGATCGCGCTGACGCCGACTTCGATGTTGCCGTCCGCCGTGCGCGCCGCGGCGCGCCCGCCGGCGCTGGTGACTTCCTCGCCGGTGCCCTGCGTCTCGTACTCGGCCACGATGAAGACCGGATTCAGGTTCGGGTCGCGGCTCGCGACCGGCTCGCGGAAGAACAGGGAACCGTCGGCGTAATCGATGCGGTAATCCAGGAAGCGCGCAAGCTCGCGCGTCTCGAGCACGCGCTCGCTGCGGAAGCGGTCGCGTACTTCGAGACGGATCTTGTCGCTGTTGATCACGAGCCGCTGGCGAGTCAGCCGGTACAGACCGGACGTGCCGTCACCGCGCAGTTCGTCGCGGACGAAGCCCAGGTCGCTGCGCGCCGCGAAGCCCGTGGCCGTCACGCGCTCGCCGCCGAACTCCGCCTTGATGCCGGTCAGGCTGCGGCTGTAGCGCGTCAGTTCGGTGACGGTCAGGCCGGTGTCGTAGTCGCCGAACAGCGCGGCGAACTCGCGCCGCTCGAGCTTCAGGAACACGCGCTCGGTGGAGTCGGCCTCGAAGCGCTGCTCGGTGCCGTCGCCGTACACGAGGTAGTAACGATCCGGCTCGATCACGCCGCGCAGCCGCTCGCGCGCGGCATTCGGATCACGCGCCGAGTCGTAGGCCATTGTCAGCAGGAAATCACCGCGCACCCGCCCCTTGGCGAAGAACGCAACCCGGCCGTCGCCCTGATAGCCCTCCTCGACCGGCGCATCGCCCGGCAGCGGCTGCACCGCGCGCGACACATCGCGCCAGGCTGCCGTGCCCTCGGCGAGGCCCACCATGATCCACGGCCGCGGCTCCGGCATCAGCCAGGTGCGCAGCTCCTGGTTCTGGCGCTCGTTGAAACGCACGCGCAGCGTCAGCATGCCGCTCTGGCTGGTTGGCTCCAGTTCGATGCGCGCGATGCCATCCGCGCCGACTTCGAACGTCGGCTCGCGCGCGCCGGTCGCCAGCAGCGGGTTGTCGTCGAGCGCCTGCACCTCCCACCACGAGCGATACGGCGCATCGACGCGGAACGCGCCCAGCGTGCCGGGTCGCGCCGGCTTGCCGTGGGCATCGAACAGGCGCAGCGCGATGACCGGCCGCCGGCGACCATCGGCGACCAGCACCGAATTGCCGCGGTCGAACTCGGCGCGCACCGCGCCGCCGCCGTAGTGGACCACGCGCGTCAGCCGCGCGGCCTCGCCGCCATCCTCGTTGCGGATCACGGCGACGAATTCGTTGGCGCCATCGACCAGGTCGACGCCGCGCCAGCGCGACAGCGCCGCGGTGCGCGCGCGATTGGTGCTGGCGCCATCAAAGTTCAGCCCCGGCACCTCGCGGCCACCGAGCAACAGCGTGACCGTCTGGGCTGGCCCGTGCGCGATCGCGATGCGGGCGCTGGCGATCGACTGTACCGCATCCTCGGTGGGCGCCAGCCAGCGGACGCTGCCATCGAGCTGTTCGACGTCGACGTTGCCAAAGCTGTCCGCGGCGGCGAGCGCGGCGCGCGTTGCGGCGCGGCTTTCGACCACGGGCGGCGCGCTGTCCGCGCGCGGCACGGCTCCGCGGGTTGCCACGGCACTCGCCTCCGCCGCAGCCGTGACCAGCGTCAGCGGTGCCTCGCCGGCGAAGCGCGCCCCGGAGATCGCGATCTCGACCCGGCGATTCAGCGCGAGGCTGCCCGGATCGTCACCGGGCGCGAGCGGTTCATCAGGCCCCACGCCCTCGACCCGCAGCGCGTCCTCCGACACGCCGAGCTGGCGCGCGAGGTATTCGGCGACGCTGCGCGCTCGCGCGGCCGACAGCGCGTAGTGGTCGGCAAAGCGACCCTGGTTGCGGCTCGGGATCGGCGTCTTGTCGGTATGGCCCACGGCGCTGATCGTCAGGCCGCGTGCACCACGCCACTCGGCCGCGATCCGATCGAGCTCGAGCCGATCCGGGCCGCGCAGCGTCGTTTCGAGCACGTCGAATTTCGGCGAAAACGTATAGCGACCGACGGCGTAACGCGGCGCGCCGCGGCCCAGCCGGTTCTCGACCACCGCCGAACGCTGGCCCGACGCGGCTGGCGTGTCGAACAGCAGCGCCGCCTTGACCGGGAGTTCGCCGGTGCCGATGCCCGCGCGACTGACGAATCGGACCCGATGCACAGCCTCGATGCCAAGGGTTGCGAGCGGAATCGTCAGCACCCCTGCCTCGAGCGTCGCGCCGCGCAGCGGCACGCCGTCGAACGATACCTGGGCGAGATCAGCGCCCATGCCTTCCGGCAGCATGACGATCATTCGCGCGTTGGTCAGCGGCACGCCGCCGCGCGTGCGCAGCGTCACGTCGTGTTGCGCCATCGACGCCGACGCGAGCACCGTGCGCATCGCCAGCGCCACCTCGCCGGTCGGCGCCGGTCGCGCGGCAAGCTGGAAATCCGCGCGCCACAACGCGCCCGCCCGCAGGTCGACGAATTGCGAATACGCCCGTCCGGCATGCCGCACCGTTTCGCGGCAGCCGCCGAGCTCGAGATGCTCGGGCACGGTGTAGTCGTCGATCTGCACGACGTGCGTGCCCGGTTCAACGCCTTCGAAGTGATACTTGCCTTCCGAGTCGGTCACGGCATAGCGACCATCCTCGAGGTAGACCCGCACGCCCGCTACGCCAGCGCCATCGATCTGGCCGCACTGCCCCTCGCTGATGCGACCGACGATGAAGCCGCGGTCGGAGAACAGCTCGGCGGCGACGCGCACGACGGCGCGCGCTTCATTCGACGCGCTGCCACCCGGGGCGCGCGCGATGGCGGTATTGACGAGTTCCGGTCCGCGCGCTGCCACCGTAACCTCGACGACATAGCGCAGGCGCGCGCGCTGGCCGGCCGCCAGCGTACCGACCTCGAAAGTCATGGTCCGGCCATCGGCGGACAGGAACGGATCCGCGATCGTTGCGCCGTCACGTCGCGCCGAACCCGGGCGGAAGCGCAGGCCGACCGGCAGCCGATCCTCGATGCGCAGGTTGCGAAACGCGCCGACGCGACTCGTGTTCTCGATGGCGAGCTCGTAGAGCACGAAGTCGCCTGGCGCAACGGTGTCCTGGCTCGCGGTCTTGCGCAGCAGCAGCGAATCGCCGCTCGGGTCGAGCGGCACGTCGACGATGGCCACGACCGGGGCATTGACGGCGAACAGCCGACCGAAAGAACCATCGGACAGCCGGAACGGCGCGCCGGGCAAGCGTTGCAGATCGTCGATCGCAACACTGGAAGCAAACAGATAGCCGCCCGGCGGTTCGACTTCGAGCCGGTAGTTGCCGGAGGCAACCAGCGGGAAGCGATACACCCCGTCGGGCAGGTCGTAAACAGTGCCGCCGGAATCCGTCACGAGTTCGCCCGTGATCATTTCCGACGGATAGGTGCTGACGCCGTCATCACCGAAGACGCGCGCCAGCCGGCCGGTCGTTGCATCGATCAGCCGCACGCGCGCGCCGTTCACGGCCGCACCGGTGGCGGAATCGAACACGAGGCCAAAGGGGTCGACCAGGCCGGCGACGAGCGATGCATCGCTGGCGTCGGCGGGATCGACGTAACTGACTTCGACTTCGGAATCGCGCGCCAGTTCGAGCACGCAATTGCCGATGCTGGCCACGGCGACCGCCGTGGGCAGGTAACCGACGAACACGCCGCTGTTGGCACTCGTTTCCGTCAGCCGGATGCGCTCGCTGTCGCCGGTGGCGCGCGAGATCACCCGCACGTCGACGGTTTCCAGCAGCGTCGCATCGCGATTCTGGTCGGCATCCGCGACGCGCACGAACAGCGCATCGCCGCCGTGCAACGCCTGGGTCTGCGACAGCGCATTCGGTTGCAGCGGATCGATCGGCCCGCTGCCCGCCACGACCGGCGGCGGCAGCACCACGAATCCGCTCGCGCCCGCGCACTGCGTCGGACCCGCCGTGGACGTGAACTCGCCGTTGCCGGACGGCCCGACGAACCGTGCCAGCGCGATGGTCGACCGCGACGGCGCAGGCTCGACACGGAGCGTCACTTCGTTGGTCACGACGCTGCGAGCGACGCCACCGGCGGAGAAATCAACCGTGGCGACGTTGCGCACCAAGGATCCGACCGACGCCGACTGCGCCAGCGCCGGCGTCACGCACAGGATGTTCAGCGTGAGCCACAGCAGCGCTGCGAACATGCGCGACCAGCCACGCGCACACGCGCGCGAGGCGGAGTGGTTGCCCACCCCGCCCCGCGCGTCGGTTGCGTGTCCGAAGCGCACGCTGTTGTCAGCGCACTGGCTCACGAAGTCGCGACTGCTCTAGCGAGACGCTCAGCTGATCGTGACGCGGAAGCGCACGGT
The DNA here is from genome assembly GCA_964586725.1 of uncultured Steroidobacteraceae bacterium. Classification (GTDB taxonomy): domain Bacteria; phylum Pseudomonadota; class Gammaproteobacteria; order Steroidobacterales; family Steroidobacteraceae; genus UBA964. The sequence continues at coordinate 7,795 of CAZPJE010000327.1, forward strand.
CACCGCATTGGCGGCACCGCTGGCTACCGTCGAGCTCGCCGGCGTGCTGATAGACAGGCCGCCGGCCGTGCGGACACAGCCGTCGCCGTTGGTGTCCGTGCCGCCGGCTTCGGCGACGCAGAACGTCGTCGTCGCGCCGACCGTCACGCTGACATCGCTGGCACCCGAGTTGTACTCGAGGGTCCGGAACGTCGTGTTGGCGGGGATCGGGTCGACCAGCGTCACGCCGGTCGCGGACACCACGCCAGTGTTCGTCATCGTGATGGCGTACTCGATCACCGCACCCGGAATGGCGCGCGGCGAGGTCGTGCCGTTGAACGGATCGCGGATGACCGTCGAGGCCTTGGCGATCGTCAGCGCGGCCGACTGGATCTGGTACTGGTCATCGGCAGCGAACGCGCCGTTCTCGGCGGCATCGCCGGCGCCGGCGCCATCGCCGAACACGACGTCAACCGCGCTCGGCGTCTCCGGACCGACGGTCTCGGTCGCGAGGGTCGTCGGATCGCCGTTGACTGCCGCGCGCGCGGTCAGGCGCACGCTCGCGAACTGGCCGTTCGTGACCGTCAGCGGCACGCTGGCGACGACGAACACGACGACATCGAGATCGGCGCCGAGCGTGTTGACCGCGGTCGCGGTATCGCCGGCGTCATAGATCTCGTTGTCGTTCGCGTCGACGAACACGGCGAGCGGGTTCGTGACATCGGTGTTGTCGGTGTTGCCGAAAACCGTGCCGCCAGTCAGCTGCGCCGCTGACAGCTGGAACGCCTGCGCGGCGTTACCGGTGTTCGTCAGGCGGAAGGCCGTGACGGCACCCGTGGCGCCAGGGCTCGTGACCGTGGTGCCGCCGGACAGTTCCGTGACCGTCAGGTCGATGCGGTTGTCGACGACAAAGCTCGTGTTGGCGCCGTTGCCGGTGCCGGGCGTGCTGTTGCCGGTCGGGGAGGACTCGATCGGCGTCTGCGCCACGGTGCCGACCGTGTAGCTGACCGTCGCGCGGTTGTCGATCGAGGTGCTGGCGAGCGTGCCTGCAGCGTAAGCCTGCGGCAGTGCCGCGAAGCCTCCGAGCGCCACGAGTGCCAGACTCGCTTTCTTCAAGGGATGGGGCAAGGTTTTCATCACAACTCCTGAGGGGAAACGCAATCGAAACGGAAACTCATCACATCAATCGAATCACTTCAGAACGGCGCGAAACCGCGCGAGCGCAACCTGACCCGGCGCGATCGCATTACGGAACGACCAGCGGATGTGGGTGTACTCATCGGCGCGCGCGGTGCGCTCGCTGCCGTCCGCGTCCCGCACGCGCAACTGCTCCGGCGCGGCGAAACGCCGACCGTCGATCGAGAACGCGATGTCGGCGCCAGCACCGAGCGCGGAGCTCGCGACATAGCGCATGTGCTCCGGAACGGGGTTGTCGATGAACACGTTGCCGACGGCCTGCGTGCAGACGTTGCTCGCGGTCACCGTCCAGACCACTTCCGAACCCGGCACGACCTTCGCCGCCGGCGCGAGCCGCTTGACGCGCTCACCCTTCTCGTTCGGCACTTCTTCTTCGGTCTGGGCGACCGTCTTCAGCGAAATGCAGCCCTGGCCCGCGGCGGGCCCCGGCGCCTGCGCCGGATCCGCAGCTGCCACGACGCGCGCCGTCGTCAGTGCCGCGAGCGCGGCGACCAGAGTCAATGTCCCCTTGTTCATGTTGTGCTCCTTCTTGCGGTCAAATCGAATCAGTTGATCGTCACGTCGAACACCAGCGTCTGCGGACCGCTGGCCTGCGTCAGGGCGCCGAGGCTCGCCTGCACTGCAGGCGCGGGCGACGTCGAGTAGCCGCCGGCATCGGCATCTGCCGTGCTGTCGGTCAGCGCGTTGCCGTTCAAGCGGATGCTGCCCGGCACGAACGTCGTGTTCGCCGGAATCGGGTCGCGGAAGATCGCGCCCGTGGCAGTGCCAGTGCCGGTCGCCGTCACGACGACCTGGTAGCGGATGCGCGCACCCGGGATCGGCCGTGCGCCACCGAACGGATCGGTCACCGTCGACGTCTTGACCGCCGTCAGCGTGATGTCGGCGACGACGTACTGCCCCGTCGCGTCGCCATCGGCGCCGGTCGTGCCGACGACCGCATCGGTGCCACTCGGACCCTGGCCGGCGAACAAGGTGCCGGGCGCACCCGCGCCGGTCAGCGCATCGGCTTCGAGCTGCGACAGGCCGCGGGCGCCGTTCGCCAGGCCCGTCGGGATGTTGTTGACGACGAGCACGGTCACGAACGTGTCTTGCACCAGCACAGGATCGTTCGCACCGGGCGTGTACGGCGTGTCGGCCGGCGTCAGCGTGCCGCTGCCGTCGGTGTCGAAATACAGCGGCGGCGTCGCCGGCACCGGGTCGAACTCGTCGCCGCCCAGCACGCTGGTCAGCGTCAGGCGGAAGCCTTCCGACGAGTTGCCGGTGTTGGTCACGCGATAGACCAGCACCTGGTTGCTGGCGCCCGGACTCACCGTGGTCGTCGCGCTCTGCAGCGTGACCACGACGTCGAGCACCTCGGCCACCGTGACTGCGACCGTGTTCGACGCTGTCGTGACCGGCGTGGTGCCGACGGTGTAGCTGACCTGCGCGGTGTTCTGGATTTCCGTGCCGGCCACCACGCCGATGGCGGCCGCAGGGTTGGCAACGCCCCAAAGCGCAAGCAGACTGAGGGCACGCAGGCCGCGGCGTCCCGGCAACGACGTCGATAGGTGCATCACGATAGACTCCCGACCATGATTGAGGTCGGGGAGAACTCTAGGGGCGTCCCTGAATACGTCGTGTGACCATAATCACAGGCGGGGCCGCGCTTGACCGCGTTTTGCGACATATCTCGCCGGCTGCGCTGCTGGTTGTGACTCGATTCACAATCTCCGGCCGCGTTGGGGCCTCAAGTTCTGGGGGGACATGACGATGGCCAGCCGCACGCGAAAACCGCGCACACCACGCAGTCGGCGCCCGCCGCGCACGCCGAGCGGCGCCAGCTCCGGGGCCGAGACGATCGACATGCCGGGCCAGGACGGCTTCGTCCCGCCCCACGACTCGCCCGGCGACGCCGAACCCAGTCCGGGCATGAACAGCGCGCAGGCCGAGGGTGCCGCCGACGGAATCCTCGGCGCCAACCCCCTGCTCGGTCTCGACAAGGCCGAGATCCTCGATGCCGCGCAACGCGCTCTGCGTCTGGCGCTCGGCCGACCGCAGATGCTGCTCGAGGAAACCGTTGGCATGGGGCGCGGCCTGCTCGATGTGCTGCGCGGCCAGTCGGAAGCCGCGCCCGATCCGAAGGATCGGCGCTTCAGCCACGAAATCTGGCGCAAGAGTGGCTACTACCGGCGGCTGATGCAGGGCTTCGTCGTGTTCCGCGACTCGTTGAACCGCATGCTCGATCGTGCCGACGCGACGCCCGAGGACCGCGAGCGCGCCCGCTTCCTGCTGTCGATGCTGACCGAGGCGTTCGCGCCGACGAATTCGCTGCTCGGCAATCCAGGCGCAGTGCAGCGTCTGACCGAGACGCGCGGCCGCAGCCTGCTGTACGGCGCGCGGAACCTGCTCGATGACCTGCTGAACAACGGCGGCATGCCGCGCCAGGTCGACGAGCGCAAGTTCCAGGTCGGCAAGAACCTCGCGCTGACGCCCGGTGCCGTCGTGTTCCGCAACGAAGTATTCGAACTGATCCAGTACCGGCCGGCCACCGCGCAGGTGCGGGCACGGCCGCTGGTGATCGTGCCGCCACAGATCAACAAGTTCTACATGGTCGATCTCGCGCCCGGCCGCAGTTTCGCCGAGTACGCGGTCTCCGAAGGCGTGCAGCTGTTCTGCATCTCCTGGCGAAATCCGACCGCCGCGCAGCGCGACTGGAACCTCGAAACCTACCTGCGCGCCGCGCAGCAGGCGATCGGCGTCGCGCGCGACATCACCGGCGCCGACAAGGTCAACGTCATGGCGGCCTGCGCTGGCGGCTTCACGCTCGCGACCCTGCTCGGCCACATGGCCGCCGTCGGCGATCACTCCGTCGCGTCGGCGACGCTGCTCGTGACGGTGCTCGATACCGACTCGCCGACCCTGCTCGGCCAGTTCGCGTCGAAATCCGGCATCGCCGCGTCGATTCAGCGCTCGCGCAGCAAGGGCGTGCTCGAAGGCGAGGAAATGGCGCGGGTGTTCGCCTGGCTGCGCCCGAACGATCTGGTCTGGATGTTCGTCGCCAACAACTGGGTCCTCGGCAACCGCCCGCCCGCCTTCGACATCCTCTACTGGAACGCCGACAACACGCGCCTGCCCGCGGAGTTCCACGCCGACCTGCTGCGGTTGTTCCTCGAGAACCCGCTGCGGCACCGCGATCGGCTCGAGGTGCTGGGCAGCAAGATCGACATGAAAAAAGTGAAGATCCCCTTCTACGTCGTGGCCGGCATCACGGATCACATCACGCCGTGGGAGGCCTGCTACGCAACGCGGCAGATCATCAAGGGGCCGATGACTTTCGTGCTGTCCTCGAGCGGCCACATCCAGAGCATCGTCAATCCGCCCTCGAACACGAAGGCGAAGTTCTACCTGAACCCGAAGCTCGACCTGGACGCACCGCAGTGGCTGGCCTCGGCCACCGAACACAGCGGCACCTGGTGGGCCCACTGGAGCGAATGGCTTGCGGAGCGCAGCGGCGACGAACATGCGGCGCCGCGCGCGCTGGGCAATGCAGCGCATCCGGCCACCGACCCGGCGCCCGGCCGCTACGTGCACCAGCGTTGAACACCTGCAGGAGGACGAACGTGCACATCGCCACCGAATCCCCCGACGCCGCGCCCGGCGCGCCCGCCGTCCGCCCCGCCATCGAGTACATCGACGTCTACGGCCTGCGTCTGCGGGTTGCGATCCAGCCCGGCAACGGCCAGGGCACGCCGCTGCTGATCTTCAACGGCATCGGCGCGAACTTCGAACTGGTGTTCCCTTTCATGGCGGCGCTGGACGGCATCGAGATGATCATCTTCGACATCCCCGGCATCGGCCGCTCGGAGATGTCGTGGCGGCCGCGCCGCTTCGCGGGGCTTGCGACCCTGACGGCGAAGCTGCTCGATCGGCTCGGCTATCCGGAAGTCGATGTGGCCGGTGTCTCCTGGGGCGGAGCGCTGGCGCAGCAGTTCGCGCGCCAGTACTCGCACCGCTGCCGGCGGTTGATCCTCGCGGCCACGTCCGCGGGCGCGTTCATGATTCCGGGGCGACCCAGTGCGTTGTCGAAGATGATCACGCCGCAGCGTTACCTGTCGCCAAGCTACATGCAGCGCGCCGCAGGCTCGATCTACGGCGGCGAGGCCCGCCGCGATCCGGGGATCATCACGGAGCACACGGCGCGCATCATCGCGCCGCGCTTCATGGGTTACCTGTACCAGCTCGCGGCCGGGGCCGGCTGGACCAGCATCCACTGGCTGCACAAGCTCAAGCAGCCGACGCTGGTGATGGCAGGTTCAGACGATCCGCTCGTGCCGCCGGCCAATGCGCGGATCCTGTCGCTGCTGGTGCCGAACAACCGGCTGTTCATCGTGCCCGGCGGCGGGCACCTGTTCATGCTGCATTCGATCAGCAAGGTCGTACCGGTGATCCGCGATTTCCTCGAATCGAAGGAACCGATACGACCCCGCTGGCACTAGGGCCTGTTCAGGCCTTGCGACGACGCCGCGCGAGACCCATCGCCGCGAGCGCAGCGCCGAGCAGACCCAGCGTGCCCGGCTCCGGCACGGCCGTCGTGCGCATCGAGCGGAACACGAAGTCCGACTGATCCGTGCAGCGCGTTTCCGTGCCGCAGAGACCGGGCGTCGCGAACATGTCGAAACCGCTGACGGGGCGGCCGCCGAACGGGTCGGTGTTGACCCACAGCCCCGAACCGCCATTCCACAGGCCCGACGACGTCCAGCTGCCGCCACCATTCCACAGCGAACCGCCGCCCATCAGCGCGGCCAGCGTGAAGGTGCTGTTGCTGCCATCGGCGAAGTTGACGCGGAAGGCCGCGCGCTCGAGATAGTCAGCGTATTCCGGACCATCGAACAGCAGACCGATGGTCAGGTCGTTGATCAGGCTGTCAGCGCCCAGCTGCACGCGGATCATCTCGCTATTGCCACCGTTGGCCGTCGAGTACCAGTCGATCTCGGTGTTGCCCTGGCCGTTGACGCCCAGGCCCGTGCCGATGCCGGGGATGTTCTTCGACGCGAGCATCGCGGCGGTCGTGGCCTGCGTGTTCGCATAGGCCGTGAAGGTCGCGCCGCCCGCCGAGGCCGACTGCGCGCCGGTCGCGACGTCGCTGGCCGTGATCAACGCCGCCTGGGCAAGCCCGCTGGTGCCGACGCCCAGGGTGACAACCGCCGCCAAAGTAATCCACTGCTTCATGTAGTCCGTCCTCTGAGCCCAAATGGGCTGATTGCGGGGAACAAAGCAGGCTTCGTGCCACCATAAAAAACTTCCTTTATTTCAATGCTTTATAAAGCACGTTTCACATATCCTTGCAGCCAGTCGTAAAGGCCACCGACCGCCCCGTCAGTCGCGCTTGACCGCTCGCCCAAGCCTGCTATGATGCAACGCACCAATTGGTGCAACGCACCAAACCCGGAGACCAAACATGAACCTGCAGGAACGTCTTTTCGAAGTCACCGCCCAGGCGCGCGACCAGGCCGACGCGTATGCACGTCAGGCCGCGGCAGCCACCCGTCAGCGGATCGATCGCACGGCCGATCGGGTCGAGGCGATCCAGACCCCCGTCAGCCAGCTCGTCGACGCCGGCCTGAAGCTGAACCAGCTGTCCGCCCGGTATGTCGAGCGCTTCGTCCGGCAGCAGGGTGACGTCGCGCAGGCGCTGATCAAGGGCGGTGCCCGACAGCTGCGCTCGCTGGCCGATGCGCGTTCGCAGCGTCAGGCGTGGCGGCACCAGGCAGCGGCGCTGGACGGCGCCCGTGACCGTGCGACCGCCGCGCTGCGCGACACCTGGACGCTCGCGACCGAAGCCAGCCGCGAGGTTGCGACCCTGGCCGAGTCCACCTACGCGACGCTGCGCACGCCCGCGCAACGGCCGGTGAAGGCCCGCAAGGCCGCCGCCCGCACCCGCCCGGCCCGCGCCGCAGGCCGGGCGACTGGTCGTTCACGCAAGGCTAGCGCGACGCGCTGAGCGTCCGCGAACCCGCGCCGCCCCGTAGGGGCTGTGCGGATCAGCAGCCGACACCGGCGGCGGGGGCCGTCAAGCCCCTGCCGCCTGCCCTGTGGAGCAGCTGGGCGGATTTTCCGCTAATGGAACTGGCTCCCATGGGCCTTGGGGTGAGCCCCGCTATACTTCCGGGCTTTCCGTTACCCGCCAAGGACCGCCGATGGCCACCGCACGTCCCCTGTCGCCCTCCCTGCCCCAGATCTCCGCTGCCGTCGCGCAGTGGGTCGAATCGGTCCGCGCGCTGACCCAGCCCGCGAACGTGCAGTGGTGCGACGGCTCGGATGGCGAGTATCGCGAACTGATGCAGCTGCTGCGCCAGCGCGGCGAACTGCAGGATCTGAACCCGGACACCTTCCCGGGCTGCTCACTGGCCCGCTCGCATCCGTCCGACGTCGCGCGCGTCGAGCACCTTACCTTCGTCTGCACGACGAATCGCGACGACGCCGGCCCGAACAACAACTGGATGGCGCCCGCCGAGGCGCACGCCAAGATGCAGGGCCTGTTCCAGGGCTGCATGCAGGGCCGCACGCTGTATGTCGTGCCCTACTGCATGGGTCCGATCGATTCGCCCTACTCGCGCTGCGGCGTCGAGATCACGGACAGCGCGTATGTCGTGATCAACATGGCGCTGATGACGCGCATGGGTCGCCCCGCGCTCGAGCGCATCGCGCGCGACGGCAGCTTCGTCAAGGGGCTGCATTCGACCGGCGAGCTGGATCCGAACCGCCGCTTCATCATGCATTTCCCCGAAGAGCTGTCGATCATGAGCTTCGGCTCGGGCTACGGCGGCAACGCCCTGCTCGGCAAGAAGTGCCACGCGCTGCGCATCGCGAGCTACCAGGCACGCAACGAAGGCTGGCTCGCCGAGCACATGCTGATCGTCGGCCTTCAGAGCCCGAAGGGCGAGACGCACTACATCGCGGCGGCCTTCCCGTCGGCCTGCGGCAAGACCAATCTCGCGATGCTGATTCCGCCCGAGTCGATGCCGGGCTGGAAGGTGTTCACGGTTGGCGACGACATCGCGTGGCTGCACCCCGGCCCCGATGGGCGGCTGTATGCGATCAACCCTGAAGCGGGCTATTTCGGTGTCGTGCCGGGCACGAATCCGAACACGAATCGCAACGCCTACGACATGATCCGCCGCGACACGCTGTTCACCAACGTCGCGCTGACGGCCGACAACAGCCCGTGGTGGGAAGGCCTCGACGAAGGCAAGCCCGTCATCGACTGGCAGGACCGGCCCTACGACCCCAAGAACGGCCCGGCCGCGCATCCGAATTCGCGCTTCACCGTGTCGGCGAAACAGAACCCGGGCTACTCGCCCGAGGCGGACAGCCCGCGGGGCGTGCCGCTGTCCGCGATCGTGTTCGGTGGCCGCCGCCGCGGCGTCGCGCCGCTGGTCTATGAAGCCCGCGACTGGACCCACGGCGTGCTTGTCGGCTCGTCGGTCGCCTCCGAGACCACTGCCGCCGCGATCGGCGCGGTCGGTGTCGTGCGCCGCGACCCGATGGCAATGAAGCCGTTCTGCGGCTACAACTTCGCCGACTACTGGACCCACTGGCTCAACGTCGGCGCCAAGCTCAAGCACCCGCCGAGGATCTTCCACGTCAACTGGTTCCGCCGCGATGCCGCCGGCAAGTTCCTGTGGCCGGGCTTCGGCGACAACCTGCGCGTGCTCGCGTGGATGCTCGAGCGCTGCGCCGGCCAGGGCGGCGCAGCGGACACGCCGATCGGCTACCTGCCGAGCGCGAGCGACCTGAACCTCGCCGGCCTGCAGATCGACCCGAACGCGATCACCGAACTGCTGTCGGTAGACCGGGCGCTGTGGAAGGAAGAAGCAGCGGCGATCCGCAAGGACATGGCTGACTACGGCTCGCGCGTGCCGGCGGTGCTCGTGGCGCAGCTCGATGAACTGGAGCGTCGGCTGGCGGGCTGAGCGCGCTGCGCTTCGCAGCCTATTCTTCGCAGCCTATTCTTCGCAGATATAGCGGATCGTCAGCGGCGAATCGGCTTCGGGCACGCGCCCGAGGCCGATCATGCCCTCGCCGCGCAGCTGCATGCTGTCGCGGCGCACGAACGATTCCTCGCCCGCCGATGACTGCACGAACGTGCCATTGGTGCTCTGGTCGATCAGCACGAACTTGTCGCGCGACACTTCGATGCGGGCATGCAGCCGCGAGATCAGGTTGCCTTTGACGACCAGATCGCTGTCCTCGGCGCGACCCATGACGATGTTCGGCCGCGTCTCGTCGACGACGACCTCCTCGCCCTGAAGGTGCAGCCGCAGCCGGGCGGCTTTCTTCGGTGACGCCGCAGCCCCGATGGCGATCTGCGGCAGCATGCTGGTGACTTCGTGGGGCTGCCAATGCACTTCGAACAACGCAACCTCGTTGCCCTGGCCTCGCAGCGTCGCGACATCGATCTGCCGCACGGATGCCTTCCAGTCGGGCGACAAATGCGACACCGTCGCGGCGGTCGTCACGATCTGGCCGGCCTTGGCCTGGCTCGTCATGCGGTTCGCGGTGTGCACGGTGGCCCCGAACACATCGCGGTTCTCCAGCACGACCGGGCCAAAATGACAGCCGATCCGGATTGCGACGGCGTGCCCGTCGATCTTGAGCTGCGAATGGGCGGCGATCTGCTGCTGCATCTGCGCGGCGGCGGACAGAGCGTCGTCGGCCGACGGGAAGGTCGCCATCACTTCGTCGCCCATGGTCTTGATGACCGTGCCGGCGTTCTTTTCCGTGGCGCCGCGCATCACGTCGATGCAGGTCGCGATCATGTCGCGCGCACGCACGTCTCCCAGCAGCTCGAACAGGCGGGTCGAGCCGACGACATCGGCGAACAATACGGCGACTTCTATATCTCGGGGCATAAAGGCAAGCGACTGCCAGACCCCAAAGTATAGCCGACTCGCCCCGGCGCCGGTCAGTGCCCGAATCGCTCCGCCGCCTGGCGCAACAGCTCCGGGCCCGCACCGGGCGCCCGTGCGCCCTCCGACAGCAGGCGGCGGTAGTCCCGCGCGCCGGGCGCGTGCGTCAGCAGGCCCAGCATATGGCGCGTGATCGAAGCCAGTCGCTCGCCGCCGACAAGTTCGCGCTCGGCGTACTTCGCCATGGCCAGCAGCACCGCGCGAATCGACACCGTGCGCCCGGCGATCTCGGCCAGCACCAGCGGCCGATGGTAGGCCTCGCGCCCGAGCATCACGCCGTCGAACTGCCCGAGCAGGGCCTCGACTTGTGCCGCCGTGCGCACGCCGCCATTGACGACCACTGGCAGCGGCGCAAACAGCTCGCGCACCCGTGCCGCGATGTCGTAACGCAGCGGCGGCACTTCGCGATTGTCCTTCGGCGACCAGCCGCCGAGCACCGCCTTGCGCGCATGCACGATCGCCACTTGCGAGCCCGCGCGGGTTACCGCCTCGACGAACCCGAACAGCGCGTCCGCATCGCGCGCATCGAAACGCTGCAGGGACTCGGCCGTGTCGGCCTCGCCGCCCGTGACCGTGCCGATCCGCATCTTGACAGTGACCGGGATCGACACCGCCGCGCGCATCGCCGCGACGCAGTCCGCGACGCGCGTCGGCTCGCGCATCAGGCACGCACCGAAGGCACCGCGCTGCACCTTGTCGCTGGGGCAACCGCAGTTCAGGTTGATCTCGTCATATCCCGCATCCGCGCCGAAGCGCGCCGCGCGCGCGAGGTCGTCCGGCTCGCTGCCGCCGAGTTGCAGGGCAACAGGATGTTCCGTCGGGTCGTAGCGCAGCAGCCGCTCACGGTCGCCTTTCAGCAATGCCTGCGCCGTGATCATCTCGGTGTAGAGCAAGACATCGGGCGAGATCTGCCGCAGGAAGTAGCGGCAGTGACGGTCGGTCCAATCCATCATCGGAGCGACCGAGACTCTTGCGACCCTAGCCGTCATGCCGTTCTCGCAGAAAACACCTATTTTTACAGCACTTTCGCATCGCACTATTTCAGTGACATTCCCGGGGATTCGGTGGTGTTTACTGGTTGCAGAGGCGACATAAAGGCGACAAGAATAGCTTGTCGCCTCTGGAGGAACCACGATGGCCTACATCCGCACTCGAAAGAATGCTGACGGCACCGCCCGATTCACGGCCGTCGTCCGGAT
>CAZPJE010000328.1:0-4722 GCA_964586725.1 uncultured Steroidobacteraceae bacterium
TGCAGTACATCAGCTATTACCACCCGATGGATTACATCGAGGCCTTGGGTCGCGCCTACGAGCTCGAGGAATCCCTGGCCGCGAAAGACGCCATCGCGCAGATCCTCACGAACTCGCGGATGTGCGCCGAAGGCCATCGGCCGATCTGCCAGGACACCGGCATCGTCGTCGCGTTCGCGAAGGTCGGCATGAACGTGCGCTGGGACGCCACGCTGTCGTTCGAGCAGATGATCAACGAAGGCGTGCGTCGCGCTTACCAGCACCCGGACAACACGCTGCGCGCGTCGATCGTCGCGGACCCGGCGTTCTCACGCAAGAACACGCGCGACAACACGCCGGCCGTGATCCACACCGAGCTCGTGCCGGGTGACACCGTCGAAATCAGCGTGGCCGCCAAGGGCGGTGGCTCCGAGAACAAGTCGAAGTTCGCGATGCTGAACCCGTCGGATTCGATCGTGGATTGGGTCATCAAGACCGTGCCGCTGATGGGCGCCGGCTGGTGCCCGCCCGGCATGCTCGGCATCGGCATCGGCGGCTCGGCCGAGAAGGCCATGGTGCTCGCGAAAGAGTCACTGATGGACCCGATCGACATGGCCGAGCTCAAGGCGCGCGGTCCGCGCACGCCGATCGAAGAATTGCGCATCGAGCTGTTCGACAAGGTCAACGCGCTCGGCATCGGCGCGCAGGGCTTGGGTGGCCTGTCGACCATCCTCGACGTCAAGATCCTCGACTACCCGACCCACGCCGCGTCAAAGCCCGTCGCGATGATCCCGAACTGCGCCGCGACGCGGCATGTGCACTTCACGCTCGATGGCAGCGGCCCGGCCCGGCTCGATCCGCCGGACCTCACCCGCTGGCCGAAGATCGACTGGAAGCCGTCGGCGGAATCGAAGCGCGTCAATCTCGACACGCTGACACGCGAAGACGTCGCGCGCTGGCAGCCCGGCGATCGCCTGCTGCTGAACGGCAAGATGCTGACCGGGCGCGATGCCGCCCACAAGCGCATCGCCGACCTGTTCGCGAGCGGCCAGGGCCTGCCCGCCGGCGTCGACTTCCGCAACCGCGTGATCTACTACGTCGGGCCGGTCGATCCGGTGCGCGACGAAGTCGTCGGCCCCGCCGGCCCGACGACCGCGACGCGCATGGACAAATTCACCGAGATGATGCTCGAGAAGACCGGCCTGATCGGCATGGTCGGCAAGGCCGAGCGCGGCCCGGCCGGCATCGAGGCGATCCGCAAGCACGGCGCGGCCTACCTGATGGCCGTCGGCGGTGCCGCTTACCTGGTTTCGAAAGCGATCAAGAGTTCGCGCGTCGTCGCGTTCGAGGATCTCGGCATGGAAGCGATCTACGAGTTCGAAGTGCGCGACATGCCGGTCACGGTCGCCGTCGACGCGCGCGGCACTTCCGTACACCAGAGCGGCCCCGCCGAGTGGGGCCAGAAGATCGCCGCGCGCATCCCGGTGCGAGCGCGCTGAGCGGCGCCGCCCCACCCGACCTAACCCGCCCGCGCAGGAGCACCTGATGAACACCGATCGCAGAAAGCTGCTCGAACTGGCTGGCGCATCGCTGGTCGCCGCGCCGTTTGCCCTGTCCCCCGCGCTCGTGTTCGCCGCCAAGCGCGAGCCATACAAGGAAGACGAGGTCTACCGCGAGGCCAAGCAGTTCTTCAAGACCGGTGCGCAGGAGCTGTCGGACGTGCTCGCCAAGGTGCTGAAGGAAAAAGGCCAACCGTCGGCGATCATCAAGGGCACCGAGAGCGGCGGCGCGATCGGCGTGGGCCTGCGTTACGGCAATGGCCAGTTCGGTTATCGCGGCGGCGGCGGCCGCAAGGTGTACTGGCAGGGCCCGTCGATCGGCTTCGACGTGGGCGCGAACGTGGTCAAGGTGTTCGCCCTGGTCTACAACCTGCCGTCGCTCGACAGCCTGTTCCAGCGCTTCCCCGGCGTCGAGGGCAGCCTCTACTTCGTCGGCGGCTTCGGCGTGAACTACGTGCAGGCGTCGGACATCACGATCGCGCCCGTGCGCTTCGGCGTCGGCTGGCGCCAGGGCATCGGCGTCGGCTACATGAATTTCTCGCCGAAGAAGCGCATCAATCCGTTCTGACGGAGAGCGCGCTCACAACGACCGCTGCGTGCGCGGCACGATGCCGACGCTCTCCGTCACCGGATCGAAGACGATCTCGGCCTCACCGCGCTCGATCTGCAGCAGCACGTCGTTGATCTTGCTGTCGAAGCTGGACTCGCGTTCGCCGTAATCGGTGCCCTCGCGCAGCACGAAGGCTTCGACGACACCGCGCAACGCCGCGGGCGAGAGCTCCCGATGCGGCACGACCACGGGCGGACCCGCCTCTCCCGGGGTAGCACCATCATCGGGCGCCTCGTCGGGGTTCACTGGCCCTGTCCTGCATCGGCCCGGCCGCGCCGGCCGAGCCACGCCATGACGAGCAGCCCGACCACCAGCACGCCAACGCCTGCCATGGCACCCAGCCGCACGTACTGCACGCTGGACCAGAGCACGAACAGGCAGGACGCGCAGAACACCAGCGGCAGCACCGGATACAGCGGAACCTTGAACGGCCGTGGCAGATCGGGGCGCAGTTTGCGCAGCCGGATCACCGCGAAGCCGCTCAGGAACAGGAACAGCCAGAACACCGGCGACGTGTAGTCGATCATCGTGACGAAGCCATCGCGCGTGTAGGTGCCGAAGCCGACGAGCAGCACGCCGACCGCGCCCTGCGACAGGATGCCGGCCACCGGGATGCCGCGTTCCGTGTTCCAGGTGCCGAGCCGGCGCAGGCGCGGCCAGTCGTGCGCGGCGGCATAGGTCGTGCGTGCGCCGACGACGATGGTCGCGTTGATCGAGGTCAGCGTCGCCATCGAGATCGCGAGCGCCGTGAGCACGCCGGCGGAATCGCCAAACGCCAACGCGATCAGGTCGGAGGCCGGCGTCTTGCTGCCCGCGAGACCTTCGAGACCGAGCCCGCGCCACAGCGCCCAGTTTGCGAGCAGGTACATCACGGTGATGGTGACGATGGCCGCAACCAGTGCGCGCACCATGCCGCGGCGTTCATCACGCACTTCCGCAGACAGGGTCGAGATTTCGCTCCAGCCGCTGAACGCGAACAGCACGAACAGGAGTGCCACGCCGAAGGTTGCCGGGAACGGGCTCGTGAGCGCGGCATCAGGGACCTGCGGCGGTGCGCCTGCGGCGACCAGCGCCACGCCGGCCGAGAACACCACCAGCAACCCGACGACCTCGAGGCCGGTCATCGCGTAGTCGGCCGATTGCCCCGTATACAGGCCCTTCAGGTTGAAGGCCGTCATCGCCACGATCGTGATGACCGCATACCAGGAGGCACCCTGCGGGCCGAGCGAAAAGAGCGTATTGGCGTAGTCGCCCAGCACGAAGCCGAGCAGCGCGATCGAGCCTGTGTTGATGATCGCGAAACGCGCCCACGCAAACAGGAAGGCGGTGCGGCGGCCGTAGGCCGTCTTCAGGAAGTGGTAGTCGCCGCCCGCGCTCGGCAGCATCGTCGCGAGCTCGGCAAAGCACAGCGCGCCGCCCAGCGTGATCAGGCCGCCGACCAGCCACGCGGCGAAGAACCACGTGGCCGAATCGGCGTTGGCTGCGATCTCCGCCGGCGAGCGGAAAATCCCGGCGCCGACGACCATCGCCACCGCGACCATGACCACGTACAGGACACTGACGTGGCGTCGCGGGGCGGCGGTCGTTGCCTCAGAAGGAGGCGCGGAGTCCTCCGTAGATGAAGCGGCCGTTGAAGCCGATGGGCGAGAGGACGTCATACGGGAGGTTGCCGAAGTAGAAGATCAGGTCGTTCGACGGATCAGGATACTCGTCGAGCAGGTTGCTCGCGCCGATATAGACCTGCACCTTGTCGAACAGCCGGTAGCCCACTTCGGTATCGAGCTGAACCTTGCCGCCGTAGGTCTGGCTGGGTTCGAAGCCGCCGCCGAAGTTGAACACGCGGGTGGTCTCGCCATAGTAGTTCAGGCGGCCCGTCAGCGACAGGCGCTCGCCTTCCCAGCTCGCGTTCAGCACCGCCTTGTCATCGGGCGCGGCGCCTTCGATCGTGTTGGTCTCCTCGACGCCGACCAGGATCACGCCGGCAACGGCCGGGTTGTTGACGCTGCGGATCTCGGTGTCCGCATTGGCATAGGACAGCGACAGATC
This sequence comes from uncultured Steroidobacteraceae bacterium, assembly GCA_964586725.1. Taxonomy (GTDB): domain Bacteria; phylum Pseudomonadota; class Gammaproteobacteria; order Steroidobacterales; family Steroidobacteraceae; genus UBA964. The sequence goes on from CAZPJE010000328.1 coordinate 4,195, forward strand.
GAGCGTGCCGCCGGCCAGCGGGGCGCGGTGGTTCACGACCAGCTCGACGCCTTCCGTGCGCGTGTTGACCGCGTTCGTGAAGAAGTTCGCCGCCGTGACGTTGCGCGTGCCGCACAGCGTGAGTGCCGGCGCCGGCGCGCTGCCCGGTACGCAGTCGACGCGCTCGCTCAACGTGACGCGGTCGTCCACATCCACGCGGAACGCGTCCAGCGTCAGCTGCAAGCTGTCCGAGAAGCGCGCCGTGAAGCCCACGCTGAAGTTGCGCGAGGTTTCCTCGTCGAGGCCGCTGGCGCCGAGTGCGCGCGCCAGCGGATCGTCGACGGGCAGCGTGTTGACCGTGGTCAGGCGGCCACCCGCACCGAACGAGGTCGATGACGTGCCGAACCCGAGCTGCACCAGCGACGGTGCGCGCAGGCTGTTCGACACCGCGGCGCGCAGCGCGTAACCGGGCGTGAACTCCCAGCGGCCGGCGATTTTGCCCGCGACCGTGCCACCGAAGTCGTTGTAGTCCTCGACGCGCGCGGCCAC
>CAZPJE010000329.1:0-38278 GCA_964586725.1 uncultured Steroidobacteraceae bacterium
CCTGACATGGACGAAAAACCGATGCTCAATGCCCTGCTGCAACCTGACTTTGACCGCCGCGGCTTCCTGCGCCTGATGGCCGCTGGCGTGCCGGCAACCTTCGCCGCGACCTCGCTGGGCGCCGCAGGTGCCGCCGCAGCGGCGGCTGCGCCCGCGCGTGGTGGTTTCGACGCGCTGTCGCCGGTCGACAACCTGCGCGCTTACATCCGCATGACGCGCTCGCTCGACCCCGCTGCGACCACGGTCGGCTGGTTCGGCGGCCGCATCTTCTCGGTGATCGGCGACACGGAGATCATCAAGCCGCTGTTCGACATCGAAGGCTTCGGCATCGGGCGCACCGAGCCGGGTCCGGATGGCGCGTACCGCTGCCTCTGGCGCGAGGTGGGTTACTACAAGGACCTCGCCACCGGCAAGATCATGGAGACCTGGGACAACCCGTTGAACGGCGAGAAGGTCGAGGTCTATCCGATCAACAATGACCCCGTCAACGCGGTGTTGAAGCCCGAGTTCACGCTCGGCTTCAATGCGACCAAGGACCAGCACGCGCCGACGATCAAGTTCCTGATGCCGTGGAACTTCGTCGGCGACAACGCGATGTCGGCTTTCGACGTGAACCTCGACTGGAAGAGCCCGCTCGATCCCAAGGTGTGGAAGCGCGAGTCGCCGGGCGAGCGCGTGCGCGTCAGCGAGTATCAGCAGTGGCGCGTCGATCGCGCGGAGCTCGAGGACAAGGACACGCCGAGCCTGAAGCCGTACGGCAGCTGGAATCGCGTTGCGACCTGGCTGCCGTGGATGCTGATGGGCCAGCGCACCGGGCACCTGTTCTATCGCTCGCACACGCTGAAGCTCGATCGCGTCGAGGACCTGCCCAAGGACATCCTCGCTTACACCGAGAAGCGCTTCCCGAAGTACCTGACGGCGCCGCGCGAGTGGGTCGAGCCGAACGTCTCGAGCTTCGAGATGTACGCCCGCGATCGCAAGCCGCTGCCGGAGAAGTAAGTGCTCGCGGCGGTGCTGCTGGCCGCGAGCGCGGCGATCGCGCCGGCGGCGCCGTTGCGCGACTGCGCCGACTGCCCCGAGCTCGTGCGGATCGCGCCCGGCACGTTCATGATGGGCGCCGACATCGAAGAGCCGCGCCGCCTCGGTCTGCCCGAGTACTGGGCGACGCGCGAGCAGCCGCGCCACGCCGTGCGCATCGAACGCGGCTTTGCGATCGGTCGCTACGAGGTGACCCGCGGCGAGTTCGCGGCGTTCGCGCGCGAAACCGGCTACGGGCCCGCTCCGGGCTGCTGGCACTTCGTGGGTTCGGAGTGGCTGCTCGACGAGTCGCGCAGCTGGCGCGATGCGAAGATCGACCAGACCGATGCGCATCCGGTGACCTGCGTGAACTGGCACGACGCGCAGGCCTACGTCACGTGGCTGTCGCAGAAGACCGGCCAGCGTTACCGGCTCGCGAGCGAAGCGGAGTGGGAGTACGTCGTGCGCGCGGGCACGAGCACGGCCTACTGGTTCGGCGATTCACCGGAACAGATCTGCCGCTATGTGAACCTCGGCGACCTGACCACGCAGGATCGCTACGGCTGGGACAAGACCAAGATCAAGTACGACGTGCTTGGCGACTGGAAGGGCCAGCCCTGCCGCGATGGTCACGTCGCGATGGCGCCGGTCACGGCGACGGTCGCGAACCCGTTCGGCGTGCACGGCCTGCTCGGCAACGCCAACGAGTGGGTCGCGGACTGCTGGAACGACACGCACCAGGGTGCGCCCGCTGAGCAGGCGGCACGCCTGACCGGCGCAGACTGCGGCCTGCGCGTCATGAAGGGCCAGGGCTGGACGGCGATCGCGGCCAGCACGCGCGCGGCGTTCCGTTTGAAGATGAACGCGACCGACCGGCGCTTTACGTTTGGCTTTCGCGTCGTGCGGGACTGAAGAAAGCGTCGATTCGCAGCGCCTTGTCGGGCGTGAGCTCCTCGAAGCGCAAGTGCGGGCAAGCGGCTTCGATCGTCGCGAGCCCGGCTCGCGTCGGGTCAGAGGCATCTGCAGTCAGTAGCGTCGGCTGGCGCAGTTCGCGCAACCGCTCGACGACCCGATGCCGGAACACGGCCCGATAACCCAGGTGATACGTGCCGATCGCCTTGACGAGTTCGGTTGCAAGGTAATGCAGGACTTCGGCGCTCATCGCACCGCTGCCGAGGTTGTGCGCAGCGTCACGCCGGAAATGCGGGAAGAACCAGGCCTGGTCGCGGATGTAGTTGACTGCCCAGGTGAACTGCAGACCGGCTGCGTCGGGTCGCACTTCCGGTGCGTAGTGCTCGAGGAACTCAGCGCGCGCGGCGTCATCGAGCACGAGCAGGCCATCGAGCACGACGCGCCGCACGCGCTGCGGTGCCGCCAGCGCCATCTCGATCGCAATATGCGCGCCCGTGTGGAAGCCGTACAGATCGACGACCTCGAGGCCGAGTGCATCGAGGCTGCGCAGCATCGCATCGGCATAGTCGGTGATCTCGGGCGCTGCTGACGCAAGCGGTGCGGAATCGCCGTAGCCAGGCGTATCCGGCGCGTAGACGCGTCGGCCTGCGGCAAGCGCACCGATCAAGGGTTCGAGCGAACGCGATGACGCCGGCGCGGCGTGCATCATCCACAACGGCGGTTCGCTGGATGGAGCACCCGCATGACGATAGTGGATCAAGCCTTCCGCGATCCGCAGGAAGGCGCGATCAATGTCGGATGTCGAAACGGCCGTGCTCATCGTGCGCATTCGCCTCCGTCCAGCGCGATCACTTCGCCAGTCATGTACTGCGCCGCCGGGCTCAGCAGCCACAGCACTGTGGCTGCCACTTCCTCAGCGCTGCCCGGGCGGGCCATCGGTATCTCGGCCAGTCGCTGCTCGATCTGCTGCGGGTAGTTGACCCGCGCCGCCTGGAAGCGCGCGGTGTCGACGAGGCCGGGTGCGACCACGTTGATGCGGATGCCACGCGTGGCGTACTCGAGCGCGGCGGACTTGCTGAGCCCGATCACGCCCCACTTGGCGGCGCAGTAATCCTGGATGTTGGCAAAGCCTCGGCGCCCGCCGATCGAGCTCGTGTTGACGATCGCACCGCCATCGCCGCGCAGCATCAGCGCGATCTCATGCTGCATGCAGCGGAACATCGAAACGAGGTTGACATCGAGCGTGCGGATGAATCGCTCACTGGGCGTCTCATGCGTCGGGGAGCTGCCGAGCGTCGCGCCGACGTTGTTGAACGCGAGGTCGAGCCTGCCGTGGCGATTTGCGATCGCATCGAACTGCGCCGCGAGGCTGTCGGGGTCGGTGACATCCACCGGCATTGCGGTGGCGCGACCGCCCGACGCCTCGATCTGCGCGACGGTCGACTCACAGGCGTCGCGTCCGCGAGCTGCGACAATGACCGTGGCACCCGCCGCGGCCAGCGCAACGGCAGTCGCGCGGCCCATGCCCTGCGAACCACCCTGCACCAGTGCCACCCGACCTTCGAGTGCATCGCTCATCGTCGGCATCACACCGACACGGTCGTCGCGTCGTAGACGAAGTAGTCGAGCGTCTCTTCGTTGACCGCACGCGGGCTCTCGCCTTCGCCATGCAGCCGCAGGCCGGCAGCGCGCGATTCGAGCTGGGCGGCTGAGCCGCGCGGCTGGCGCGCGGTGTCGTAGCGTTGCACGGCTTCGCTGACGTCGTCGCACTGCTCCAGCGCCCGACACAGCACGACGGCATCCTCGAGCGCGAGCGCGGCCCCCTGGCCGAGAAATGGCAGCATCGGGTGCGCGGCGTCGCCGAGCAGCGCGATCGGGCCATACGCATAGCGGTCGATCGGGTCGCGATCGAACAGGCCCCACTTGTAGCAGCGCTCGGGTGGTGCCGCGCGCAGCAGGGCCGACAGCGTCGGGTGCCAGTCGTCGAACAGGCGCGCCGGCACTTCCGGATCGGCGGGCACGGACCAGTCTTCCGGCTCCCACTGTGCTTCGCGCGCGAACGCCACGCAGTTCAACTGGCGGCGCGACTCGAGCCGATATCGCACGAAGCATCGACCCGGGCCCCAGGTGACGGCCGAGCCGGCCGGTATCGAGCCCGGCGGCGCGCGGTCGAAGTCGAGCAGCGCGCGCCAGGCGACGAAGCCGGTGTAGCGCGCGGTCTGCGCCCCGAGCAGCGAGGTCCGCACGCTCGAGCGCAGCCCGTCGGCGCCGATCACGAGCGCCGCGCGCCACTGCTGGCCGGTCGTGGTCGTCACGACGGCGCCGTTCCCCGCGGGTGTCACGGATTCGCAGGCCACGCCGGTCAGCAGTGCCTCGGGCGCGAGCGACAGCAGGACCTCGGCGAGGGTCGCGTGCAGGTCGGCGCGATGGATGAACGCGTAGGGCACGCCGTACTGTTCGATCGCGCGGTCACCGCGGACGATGCGGCCGGATTCGGCGCCGGTCAGAGGGTCTTCGGAGATCTGGTAGGGCGGTGCGAAGAAGTGCGGGGCGAGCGCGGATCGCAGCCCGAGCCAGTCCAGCGCGCGCATCGCATTCGGACTCAGCGTCAGGCCTGCACCGACTTCACCGAGCACCGCCGCGCGTTCGAGCACGCGCACGTCCCAGCCGCACCGCGCGAGCGCAAGCGCGGCCGCGAGTCCGCCGATGCCGGCGCCGACGACGAGAGCAGTGCGGTTCGGCATCGGGCGAATGCGTTCAGCTCCAGGTGAACGTGACGGCCTTCGTGCGCAGGTAGAGTTCGAGCGCATCGGCGCCGAACTCACGGCCCCAGCCCGATTGCTTGAAGCCGCCGAACGGCATCGAAGGATCCATCGCGGCGTGACAGTTCACGCCAAGCTGGCCGGAGTCGATCAGCCGCACCATGCGGTGGGCCGTGCCGAGGTCGCGTGTCCAGACGCTGCCAGACAGGCCATACGGCGTCGCGTTGGCGAGCTCGGCGAGCGCATCGAGATCCATGTGATCGAAGGTCTGCACGGCCATCACGGGGCCGAAGATCTCTTCCTGGACGATGCGCATGTCGGGGCGGCAATCCACATAGACCGTCGGCGTGACGAAGTGGCCGCGGCGCGGATCCGGCGCGCCACCCGTCAGGCAGCGCGCGCCCTGCTGCTGCGCGGAATCGAAGAAGCCTTCGATGCGCTTCTTCTGCACGCCCGAGATGACCGGACCGATCATGGTGTCGCGCTCGAGGCCGGAGCCGAGCTTCATGCCCTTGGCGAACGCGGCGATGCCGGCGGTGAGTTCATCCGCGATCGATGCGTGCACGAACACGCGGCTGCCGCAGACGCAGTTCTGGCCCTGCAGCAGGAAGGCGCCCATCGCGACCCCCGGGATGGTCTGCTGCAGATCGGCATCGGGGAACACGAACACCGGCGACTTGCCGCCGAGTTCGAGCGAAACCTTCTTGAGGTTGCCGGCCGACGCCCGGACGATGTGCCGGCCGACTTCGGTCGAACCCGTGAAGCTGATCTTGTCGACGCCGGGGTGGGCGGCGAGCGCCGCACCGGCGACTTCGCCGAGGCCGTTGACGACATTGAAGACGCCGTCGGGAATGCCGGCTTCGGTGGCGAGCTCGGCGAGCAGCAGCGCGGCGAGCGGCGCATCTTCCGCGGGCTTCAGCACCAGCGTGCAGCCCGTCGCGAGCACGGGTGCGATCTTCAGCATCTCCATGCCGAACGGGTAGTTCCAGGGCGTGATCGCGCCGACGACGCCAATCGGCTCGCGCGCGGTGTAGGCGAACAGTTCGTGCGGCCGCTTGCCGAGCGCCGCCGACGGCAGCGTCTGCCCCGCGATCTTGGTCGGCCAGCCGGCGTAGTAGCGCAGGAACAGCGCGCTGAACATCGAGCACGACTCGCCGATCGCGATCGGCATGCCGTTGTCGAGCACGGCGAGCTCCGTGATCAGCGTGGCGTGCTTCTCGATCAGTTCGGCGTAACGCAGGATGACGCGCGTGCGCTCATCGGGCGTGAAGCGCGACCAGGGGCCACGCAAGGCTGCGCGCGCCGCCGCCACTGCGCGATCGAGGTCGGCGGCGTTGCCGAGCCCGACGCGCGCGATCACTTCCTCGGTGGCGGGGTTGATGACGTCCAGCTCACCACCGCCGTAATCGAGCGTGTGCTTGCCGCCGATCCAGAGCCCATGCTTGCGTGCGAGGAAGTCGCGGGTGGCGGCAGAGATCATTCACTCTCCATCAGGTGCAGATCGGGTCCCAGCTCGAGTGCCGTGGCATTGCGGTAGGCGCGCAGGCCGGCGGCCAGATCCTGCGAGGCGACACCGAGCGACTTGTACAGCGTGATCTGCGCGGTGCTCGCGCGGCCGGGCGCGCGCCCGGCCAGCACCTCGCCGATCTCGCCGAGCACATGATCGGCGGTAATGGCGCCGGCGGCCAGCGCTGCGCGCAGTTCACCGGCCTCGGCGGCCGCGGCAGTGCGCGAATCCACGTAGAAGCCCGCGCGCCGCACGCATTCGACGTCGACTTCGGCGGTCGTGGGGATCGCCGAGCCGACCAGGTTCAGGTGCATGCCGGGCTCGAGCCACTCGCCGCGCAGGATGGGCTCGGGGCTCGAGGTCGTCGTGCAGACGATGTCGGCGCCGCGGACCGCGTCCGCAGCGCTCGCGACTGCGCTGACGGGCAGCTTCAATTCGGTGCCCAGGCGCTGCGCCAGCGCCGCGGCATGCGCCGGGTTGCGACCCCAGATGCGCAGCTGCTCGATCGGCCGCACGACGGGAATCGCGCGCGCGTGCCACTCTGCCTGTGCGCCGGTGCCGAGCACCGCCAGCACTTTGGATTCGGGCCGCGACAGCGCGCGCGTCGCCAGCGCGCTGGCTGCGGCCGTGCGGATCTCCGTCAGCACGCCGCCCTCGAGCATCGCGAGCGGCAAGCCGTCGTCGGCATCGAAGATGATGACCATGCCGACATGCGAGCCATGCGGATCGCCCGCGGGGCGGGGAAACTTCGAGACGATCTTCAGGCCGAACACGCGCAGCGGGCCGAGCATGCCGGGCATCACGACGAGCTTGCCCTTCGAGCCGCGGATCGGCAGGTGGGTGCGCAGCGGCAGATCGGCTTCACCGGCTGATGTCGCGATCATGGCTGCTTCGACTGCGGCGATGCAGTCGGCGAGCGGCAGGGCGCGTTCGACGGCGCCGCGGTTCAGGACGCGCATCAGCGCGCGGGGCCCGTGGAGCGCGGCGGCACGAAGCGCATCTGCTCCTGGATCGCGGCGACATGGGCCGGCCGGTCGAACGGCTCGGGCATCGGGTCGCCGGGCTGGCGCGGCCGGCCGATCGCGGCGAACCAGTCCTCGAGTCCGGGCGGGAAGAACACCCAGTGCAGCTTCATGTCGGTACTGCCCGTGTTCTCGATGATGTGGCGGGCGTAACGCCCGAACAGCACGGTCGTGCCGGGGCGCAGCGGATGCACCACGCCCTCGATCTCGCAGCGGCCTTCACCTTCGTAGATGAACACCAGTTCATGGTTCTGCCGGTGACCGTGCTCGCGCACGTGCCGGCCCGGCGGCAGCACCTGCGTGCCGGCCGAAAACGTGTCGTAAGGCGTCGTGGTCGGGCTCAGCGACACGGTGACATAGCCGCTCGACGGCAGCGGCTGCCAGTACGAGCGCGCTTCTTCAGGTTGCACGACGGCCGCCCACGGAGCCTGTACAGGGTCGTTCATGCCGTGCTCCCGGTGCGCATTTCGGGCGAATGTACCGCAGCGGCGGTGTCGCCGAGGAAATCGAGCACCAGGCGATTGAACGCGTCGGCGCTGTTGACCGGATAGAAGTGCCCGCCGCGCGGCAGGATCTGCAGTCGCGCGCCGGGGATCAGTTCGGCGACTTCGCGCTGCATGCCGGGCGGCGTCAGCTGGTCGTCCTCGGCGCCGATCACGAGCGACGGCGTGCGGATCCGGTGCAGGTGGCTGCGCAGGTCGTGCGACATCACGGCCGCGATGCGGCTGAGCTCGATCTCGAGGCCCGGGAAGTCGGCCAGCCTGTCGCCCAGGTGTTGATCGAGCGACGTGAACGCTGGTCGCAGCGCTTCGGCGGGCGAGGCGAGCAGCGAACCGAGGAAGTAGTAGGCCTGCGGTCCCTGGGTCAGCAGCACCTGGCGGCGCAGCCGGAAGGTCTCGAGGAACAGCTCGGTCGGGCCCGCCCAGCTGGCCGAGATCACGAGCCGATCCAGCCGCTGCGGGTGATGCAGCGCCAGGAACTGGCCGATGGCGCCGCCGGTCGAGTGACCCACGACGTGGGCCCGCTCGATGCCGAGCGCGTCCATCAGCGCGATGACGTCCTCGGCCATCTGTTCGGCGGAGTAGACCACGCGGGAGCGGCTGCTGACGCCGCAGCCGCGATGATCATGGGTGATCACCCGGAAGTGCCGCGACAGGGCCTGTACCTGCCGGTTCCAGAAGCTGCCGCGGCCGCCGAGGCCGGCGACCAGCAGGACAGTGGGCCCCTCGCCCTGGATGGCGGTGCCGATCTCGGCGGGGCCGAACTTCGAACGGATGTTGACGAGTTTCACGACGATCCTTTGCAGGCGACGCGGAAAGTTTGCGCGAGGTCCAGCATGGCCAACTAATGCGTTCTGCGTGAACCCTCATGCATGGGCGGTATACTGCCGCAGTGGAACTTCGGCAGTTGCGCCATTTCGTCGCCGTCGCGGAAGAGAAGAACTTCTCGGTCGCCGCTCGCCGTGTCTGCCTGAGCCAGCCGGCGCTGACCCGCAGCATCAAGAATCTCGAATCGACGCTGCGCACGCAGCTGTTCGAGCGCAGCGCCCAGGGCGCGCTGCTGACCGCGGCGGGCGAGAAGTTCCTGGACCATGCCCGCATGATCCTCAGCGACTGCGACCGCGCCGCAGACGAGATCCGCAGCTTCCGCGAAGGCATCGCCGGGCCGGTGTCCATGGGCATGGGGGCGCTGTTCGGGCCCTGGATCGGCGATGAAGTCGTGCAGCGGACTGGCGCGGCGCTGCCGGGCGTCGACCTGACCGTGGTCGAGGGCTTCTTCGAGGATCTGCTCGGCATGGTGCGCGGCGGCCGCATCGATTTCGCGCTGATCAACTTCCCGCACACGGCGCGCGCCGACGATGTCGTCATGGAGCCGCTGCTCGAACTGCAGGCGCGCACCATTGCCGCCGCCACCCATCCGCTCGCCAAGGCGCGCAAGGTCGCAGCGGCCGAGCTCGCCAAGGCGGAGTGGGTGGTGGGCAACCAGGCGCACTCGATCGAATCGCTGCGGCAGTTCTTCTCGGCCCACGAACTGTCGCCACCGCGGGCGGTGCGCACGAATTCCCTGTCGCTGATCAGTTCGCTGGTGCTGCATCGGGGCTACCTGACCATGATCTCAGACTCGGTCATGCATCGCGAGATGGCCCGTGGCCTGGTCAAGGCCCTGAACATCGACGTGCCCGTGATCCGCCGGCAGGCGGGCCTGCTGTATCTCAAGGGGCGCTCGCACAGCCGCGCGGCCGACCGGGTCATGCAGATCGTGCGGGAGGTCAGTCGCACACGCCAGCGCTGAGCGCGATGCGTTCGGCGCATGGCGCGCTGCGGAGATTCGATTGGCTTGCGGCCCGCCCGTTCTTTAGAACAGGGTGTCACGCTGGAGGATTTCCTGTCATGCCGTTCAATTCGTCACCGTTGCGCCCGGTCACCGATGAAGACGCCGAGACCTATGCGCGCGATGGCGTGGTCTGCCTGCGGCGCGTGCTCGACCGGGACTGGATCGACAGCCTGCTGCCGACGGCGCGTCGGCTGCTGATCGACAAGGTCGATTTCGGCCTGCTGCCGACCTATCCGGGTCGCTACATGTCGCGCACGATCCCGGAGTTCCGCCGCTTCGCGTTCGAGTCCGCGCTGGCCGAAGCCGCGGCCCGCACGATGCGCTCGCGCGAGGTGCGCTTCTTCTTCGACGAGATCTTCGCCAAGGGGCCGCAGTCGACCGAGGCCACGATCTGGCATACCGACCGCATGGGCTGGCCGACCACGGGCAAGATGGTGCCGTCGATCTGGGTGCCGCTGACGCCGATCACCGAAGCGAACTCGCTCGAATGCATCGCGGGTTCGCAGGTCGAGGACACGCGCTACTGGCTGTTCTCGCCGAACGCCCGCAAGATGATCCGCCCGCCCGATCGCGTCTCCCATCCTGACGGCGAAGCGATGCGCAAGGATCCGAACAAGCGCTTCCTGCGCTGGAACATGGAGCCGGGCGACATCCTGATCGTGCATCCATGGACGCTGCACTACAGCCATGGCAACCCCACCGACGACTGGCGCATCGCGATCAGCGTGCGTGTGTTCGGCGACGACATCCGCTTTGCGCCGCGGCCGGACTGCGTGAACCTCGCGGGCGTCAGCTTCGACGAGATGATCGAAGGCGAGCCGCCCGCCGGGCCGCTGTTCCCGCTGCTCTACAGCGAGGACGGTCGTCGCGACGACACGTCTGAATTCCCGCGTGGCTTCGCGACGCGCTGGACGCGTGAACGGCGCGGCGACGTCAACGAGTACGAGACGTTCCAGAAGAGCCTGAAAGCCGCGCAGCAGACCGCGGGCGGCTGAGCGGCAGCAGGCGTCAAGACGTGGCCGTCGACGAGTACGACTATGTGATCGTCGGCGGTGGCTCCGCCGGCTGCGTGCTGGCGGCGCGACTCTCCGAGGACGCACGCTGCACGGTGCTGCTGCTCGAGGCCGGGCCCGCCGATCGTTCGCCGTACATCCATGTGCCTGCCGCCATCATCAAGGCGGTCGGCAATCCGGCGCTGGACTGGTGCTACCAGGGCGAGCCCGACCCGACCCGCGGCGGCAAGGTCGACCTGTGGCCGGCGGGCCGCGTGCTCGGCGGCTCGAGCTCGATCAACGGCATGCTGTTCGTGCGCGGCGCGCCCGCGGATTTCGACGACTGGGCGGCGGCGGGCTGCACCGGCTGGAGCTACGCCGACGTGCTGCCGCACTTCAAGCGGCTCGAGCGCACGAGCTTCGGTGTCGACGAGCTTCGTGGTCGCGACGGCGGCCTCAGTGTCGAGCCCTTGCGTTCGCGGCATCCGCTCGCGGAAGTGTTCGACGCGGCCGCCGCGCGCTGCGGCCTCGCGCGCAACGCCGACTACAACGGCGCGTCGCAGGAGGGCATCGCCGAGCCGCAGGTCACGCAGCGGCGCGGCTGGCGCTGGAGCGCGGCGCGCGCTTTCCTGGCGCCCGCGCGCGGGCGCGCGAATCTGCGCATCGAGACGCGCGCGCGCGCGACCCGGTTGACGTTCGACGGGCAACGCTGCAGCGGCGTCGAGTACCAGCAGGGCGGGCAGACGCGCACGGCGAGGGCCCGCGCCGAAGTGCTGGTCTGCGCAGGGGCGATCGGGTCACCGGCATTGTTGATGCGCTCCGGGTTGGGTCCGCCGGAGGTGCTCGCCGCCGCCGGCATCCCCGTGCGGCACGGCCTCGCCGGCGTGGGTGCCAACCTGTGCGAGCACCCCGAAGCGATGGTCAGCATCGACGTCAACGTGCGGACCTACAACACCGAGATCGGCAGTCCGCGCATCGCCTGGCACATGCTGCGTTGGCTGCTGTTCGCGCGCGGCCCGGCGACCAGCCCGTATCCGCACAGCGTCGCGTTCGCGCGCTGCGACCCGGCGCTCGACCGGCCGGACGTGCAGATCATGCTCGGGCCCTATGCGTTCTCGTTCAGCGAGCAGGGCATCGTGCCTTACGACAAGCCGGCGGTGTCGGCTGCGGTCAACGTGTCGTATCCGCGTGCGCGTGGGCGCATCACGGTGACGTCGCCGCATCTCGCCGATGCGCCGCGCATCGCGCATGGCCTGCTCTCCAGTGACGAGGACCTCGACGGCCTGATCCGCGGCGCCGAGCTGTGCCGCCGCATCTTCGCCGACCCGGCGTTCGATCCGTACCGGGTCGGCGAACGCCTGCCTGGCCCCGATGTGCGTACGCGCGACGAGTGGATCGACTATCTTCGTCGCACCGTGTTCCTGGGCTACCACCCGATCGGCACCTGCCGGATGGGCGCCGATGCCGACTCGGTCGTCGACCCGCAGCTGCGCGTGCGCGGCATCGAGCGACTGAGGGTGGTCGACGCTTCCATCATGCCGGCGCCGATCAGCGGCAACACGAACGGCGCAACGATGATGATCGCGGAGCGGGCGGCGGCCTGGATTCGCGGCCACGGGGAGCAGCGATGAATTCGAGCGATGCGGTCACCCTGGACGGGCGAGCTGCGCCGGCGATCGGCGCGTATCGCCCCGCGTACGCGTGGTGGGTGGTGTTCGTGCTCTGCGTCGCGAGCGTCGTCGCGTTCATCGACCGCCAGATCATCAACCTGCTGGTCGGCCCGATCAAGCAGGACCTCGGCCTCACGGACGTGCAGATCAGCCTGCTGCAGGGCGTGTCGTTCGCGCTGTTCCACGCGGCGCTCGCCGTGCCGCTCGGTCGATTGTCGGATCGCTACAACCGCAAGTGGATCATCATCGCCGGCATCATCTGCTGGTCGATTGCCTGCGCCGGGTCGGGCATGGTCAGTGGCTTCCTCGGCCTGTTCGTGATGCGCATGCTGATCGGCTCCGGCGAAGCCACGCTTTCGCCGGCCGGCTATTCGATGCTGGCCGATTACTTCCCGCGCGAGAAACTCGGCCGTGCCGTCAGCTTCTTCCTCGGCTCGGGCTTCGTTGGGTCGGGCATCGCGCTGATCTTCGGGGGCGCGATCCTCGCGAGCCTGGGGTCGGCGGAATCGGTGAATCTGCCGGTGCTCGGCGAGGTCCGCTCCTGGCAGGCGGCGTTCATCGTCGTGTCGCTGCCCGGCCTGCTGTGCGTCGCGCTGATGCTGACCGTGCGCGAGCCGACGCGGTCGAGTTTCGGTCGGGTCGTCGATGCCGGCGCGCCGATTCCGCCGTTTCGCGATGTGCTGGCGTTCGTCGTGCAGCGGCGCCGCACCATCGGCGCGATCTTCATCGGCTATTCGCTGCTCGCCGCGATGCAGTTCGGACTCGGCGCCTGGACGCCCGAGTTCTTCATCCGCACCTATGGCTGGGATCGCTCGACGATCGGCTATGCCTACGGCCTGACCTACGTCTTCGCCGGCACGCTCGGCGTGCTCGCCGGCGGCTGGCTGTCCGACTGGCTCGCGTCGCGCGGCTACATGGACTCGAACCTGCGCACCGGCGTCATCGCGGGCCTCTGCGCGCTGCCGTTCGTCGTGCTGTTCCCGTTGATGCCGAGCGGCGAACTGGCGATGGTGCTGCTGGTACCTGCCACGTTCTTCGGCACGATGCCGTTCGGCGCCGGCACCGCCGCGTTGCCGCTGCTGACGCCGAACCGGATGCGGGCGCAGATGGTGGCGCTGTATCTCGTGGTCGCGAACCTGCTCGGGCAGGGGCTCGGGCCGTTCGCGACGGCGGCGCTGACCGACTACGTGTTCCGTGATCCGTCGCAGCTGTATCTGTCGTTGTCGATCGCAGCGGGCGCGCTGCTGGTCGTGGCGATCGCCGTGATCGCGTCCGGCCTGCCCGGGATTTCGGCCGCGCTCAGGGAGGCTGAAGCGGAGGCCCGCGGCGATGGCTGATTACGCCAGCGAGTATCGGCGCGCCGTCGCCGATCCGGTCGGGTTCTGGACCGATCACGCGCGCGCGATCCACTGGTTCCGCCCTTTCGATGCGTCACTGCAGACGACCGCGGCCGAGTCCGGCCGCTGGTTCGTCGGCGGTCGTGTCAACGCCTGCCATGAAGCGCTCGATCGCCATTGCGAAGCCGGTCTCGCCGATCGCGTCGCGCTGATCCACGACAGCGCGATGACCGGTTCGATCGAGCGGCTGACCTACGGGCAGCTGCGCGATCGCGTCGCCGAACTCGCCGGCTGGATGCAGTCGCGCGGCATCGTCGCGGGCGATCGGGTGCTGATCTACATGCCGCTGATTCCCGAAGCGGTGATTGCGATGCTGGCCTGTGCGCGTCTAGGCGCCGTGCACGCGGTCGTGTTCGGCGGCTTCGGTGCGCGCGAGGTCGCGACACGCATCGATGACACGGAGCCGCGGCTGATCCTCGCCGCGTCCTGCGGGCTCGAGCCGGGGCGCGTGGTCGAGTACCTGCCGTTGTTGAACCAGGCGCTCGCGCTCTGCAGCCACCGGCCAGAGGCCTGCCTCGTGCTGCAGCGTCCGCAGGCGCCGGCCACGCTGACGCCCGGGCGCGACCTCGACTGGCAGCAGACCGTGCCGGGTTCGCCGCGCGCCGATTGCGTGCCGGTGGATGCCAACCATCCGCTCTATGTGCTGCACACGTCGGGCACGACGGGCCGACCCAAGGGCATCGTGCGCGACACGGCCGGCTACCTCGTCGCGCTGCGCTACTCGATGCGGGCGGTATACGACGTGATGCCCGGCGATGTCTTCTGGGCGGCCTCCGACATCGGCTGGGTGGTCGGCCATTCGTACATCGTCTACGGGCCGCTCGCGCATGGGTGTACGACGGTGCTGTACGAAGGCAAGCCCGTGGGCACGCCGGATGCGGCGCAACTGTGGCGCGTCGCCGCGCGCCATGGCGTCAACGTGCTGTTCACGGCGCCGACCGCGATCCGCGCGATCAAGCGCGAGGATCCTGCCGGTGCGCTGCCGCAGCAGTACGATCTGCGCGCATTGCGCGCGCTGTTCCTGGCCGGCGAACGTGCCGACCCTGACACCGTCGCGTGGGCGCAGCGGGCGCTCGACCGCCCGGTCGTCGATCACTGGTGGCAGACGGAGACCGGCTGGCCGGTCGCTGCGAACTGCCTCGGTCTCGAGCCGCTCGCGGTCAAGCCCGGGAGCGTGTCGGTCGCCGTGCCCGGTTTCGACATCCGCGTGCTCGATGAAGGCGGCACCGAGGTGGCCGCGGGCGCGACGGGTTCGATCGTATTGAAGTTGCCGCTGCCACCCGGGTGCCTCGCGACGCTGTGGCGCGATGACGCCGGCTTCCGCAGCGCCTACCTGAGTCGATTTCCCGGCCACTACCTGACCGGCGACGGCGGCTACTGCGACGCCGACGGTTACCTGCACGTGATGGGGCGCATCGACGACGTCATCAACGTCGCCGGCCATCGGCTCTCGACCGGCGAGATCGAACAGGCGCTCGCCGGTCATCCGGCCGTCGCCGAATGCGCGGTGATTCCGCGCGAGGACGCGCTGAAGGGGCAGGTGCCCGTCGGCCTCGTCGTGCTGAAGATCGGCGTTTCTCAGGCGCACGATGCGCTGCAGGCAGAACTGGTCGCGCGGGTGCGGGACGAAGTCGGCCCCATCGCGGCGTTCCGCGAGTGCCATGTGGTGGCGCGGCTGCCGAAGACCCGCTCGGGCAAGGTGCTGCGCGGCACGATGCGCCGGATCCTCGCGGGTGAGCAGCCGCCGGTGCCGGCGACCATCGATGATCCAGCCGTGCTCGACGAGATCCGGCGCGCATTCGGGCTCGTGAACCGTGGCGACTGACGTCGACGCCATGGAAGCGCCGCTGCCGCGACGCGTGATCGCGACCTGGGCGACCGGCGCCTTTGGCGTGTCGGTGCTGATGAATGGCATCTCCGCGCTGTCGCTGTTCTATTTCACCGTGGTGCTGAAGATCGAGCCGGCGCTCGCCGGGTTGCTGATCTTCTCGGCGCGCATCTATGACGCCGTCACGGATCCGCTGTCCGGTTGGCTCAGCGATCGGTCGAAATCGAAACTGGGGCGCCGCCGCCCATTCCTGCTCGCCGGTGCGTTCGTGTCGGCGGTCTCGTTCGCGGCCGTGTTCAACTCACCGTTCGAGGGCAGTGGCACGCCGACCCTGCTCTATGTGCTCGTGACGCTGCTGCTCTACACGACCGGCTACTCGCTGTTCAACGTGCCCTACATGGCGATGCCCGCCGAGATGACGCGCAGCTACCACGAGCGCTCTGTCATCCACGGCTACCGCGTCGCGAGCGCCGCGATCGGTGGACTCGCCGTGCAGATGATGGCGGGTCTGCTGCTCGAAGGCATGGGCAAGGGGCAGCTCGCGCACTCCGTGCTCGGCTACATCGGCGGCGCGCTGATCTTCGTGACGATGCTCGTGACCTTCTTCGGCACGGCAGGCCTGCGTGTCGAAGTAGCGCCGGCGAAGACGCTGCCGTTCCGTGAGCAGCTGCGTGGTTTCCTCGCCAACCGGCCGTTCCAGCAGGTGATGGGCGTCAAGCTCGTGCAACTGGTGGGCATCAGCTCGAGCGCCGGCGGATTGCTGTTCTTCCTCGCCAATGTGATCGATCGGCCGCTGTCGCTGCTGCCCGTGATCGGCCTCGCCACGACGGTGGGCGTGCTGACGTCGACGCCGGCGCTGCTGTGGCTGTCGCGTCGCATCGGCAAGCGGGGCGGCTATGCCGTCTCTGCCACGGTGACCGGCGTTGCAGCGCTGTCCTGGGCGCTGGCCCAGCCGGGCGAGCCGACCTGGGCACTGGTGCTGCGCGGCTACCTGCTCGGCATCGCGTTCGCCGGCAATGTGATGTTTGCGATGTCGATGCTCGCGGATACCATGGAACTCGACCAGCACCGGACGGGCCTGCGACGCGAGGGAACGTATTCCGCGCTGTACAGCTTCGTCGAGAAGCTGGCCTCGTCGGTGGGCCCGCTCGTGCTCGGTGGTGCGCTGTCGCTGGCCGGGTTCGATCCGTCCAGTCCGCCGGCGGCAGCGACGCCGGAAGTGCGGCAGGCTGTGCTGCTCGGCATTGCCTACGTGCCGGCGGCGATGGCTGTGCTCGCGGTGCTGATCCTCAGCACCTATCGTCTCGACGAGGCGGCACTGCGTGCGTCGCGTGCGGCCGCGGCCGGAGCCCATTAAGAGGGAATACAGATGAGTGGACCTGCAGTGCCCGACCCAGAAGCTGGCCCGGAACCGTCTTTCCTGCCGCACCCGGCCATGGATCGCATGCTCGACGCGCTGGTCGCGCTGAGCGCGGAGCTGTGGGCGGAGCGTGATCGTCGCCGCGTGCTCGAGCAGGTGCTGGCGCGCCGCGGCCTGCTCGACGCGGCGGAAATCGAAGCGTTCCGGCAGTCCGACAGCGAAGCAGCCGCGCGCGAGCAGGATCGCGATGCCTACGTGCGCCGCGTGTTCGGCGCGTTGAAGACGCTCTGACCGACGACAGGAGCCAGCAACATGGATCGTGGACACATCGGCCTGATGCCGCGGGCGCCGACGCTCGAAGACGAAAGCCATCTCGGCTTTCACGAAAGCCTGCGCAATTTCGCGATCCGCGAGATGTTTCCGCGCGTCGCGATGCAGACGGAGCAGGCCGCGACGGCCGCTGGCCTGCCGGTCCAGGGCAGCGAAGGCCCGCTCAAGACGCTGGTCGCGGCGGCGGATGCGCTGCCACTCGTCGGTGTCTGGAAGCGGCTGATGCGCACGCAGCAGCAGCGCACCTGGAACAAGGTGCGCGACACGCTGCTGGCCGATGCCGCGCGCCACGAGCGCGATCTCGACGAAGCCGAGCGGCGCAATCCGGGCAAGCTGCATTACGACGCGTCGTTCGTCGTGCCGGATTACGCGAAGCTGCCAATCCATCTGCAGCCCGGCGGCTATGTCGGCGACGCGCTCGCGGGCCATGTGTTCCATTACGGCACGCAGGTCTTCTACCAGGGCGAGAACGACCAGGATGAACTGCACCAGCAGGTCGCGGCCGATGTCGAGCTGCCGGCCGATGGGCGCGTCGCGCGCGTGCTCGACCTGGGCTGCTCGATTGGCCAGGCGACCACTGCACTGAAGCAGCGCCTGCCGCAGGCCGAGATCGTCGGCATGGATGTGGCGTTGCCGCTGCTGCGCTACGCACACAAGCGTGCGACCGATCTCGGCATCGACGTGCAGTTCCGTCAGGGGCTGGCCGAGAGCACGGGCCTCGAGTCGGGCAGCTTCGATGCCGTGCTGACCTACATCCTGTTCCACGAAGTGCCGTCGCGGCTGTTCGACCCCATCGTTGCCGAAATCGCGCGGCTGCTGCGGCCGGGCGGCACGTTCACCATCGTCGATGCGCCCAATGGCTCGGTGTTTCCCGCCGCGCAGCGGCTGTGGCTGCAGTTCGATGCGCACCACAACTGCGAGCCGTACTCGCCGGCGTTCGTCGCCACCGACCTGCGCGCGCTGCTGGAGCGGCATGGTCTGGTGGTCACGCATGTCGGGCCGACGCCGACCTTCCTGTGGCGCACGACCTGCATGAAGCCCGCTGCGTGAAGGGCTGACGGAGCGAACGATGTCGCTGCAACGCTGGCACGAGTTGCTCGGGCGTGAGTTCGTGCTCGACGACGCCGCGAGCCTCGAGCTCTACTCGCAGGACGTCTACCGCGCGGGCGTGCAGCCATTAGCCGTGCTGCGTCCAGGCTCGGCGGAGCAGGTGCAGGCCATCGTTGCCGCAGCGGCCCGCAGCTGCGTCGCGTTGTTCCTGCGTGGCGGCGGCATGTCCTACACCGATGCCTATCTGCCGGATCGCGCGACTGCGGTCGTGCTCGATTTGTCGCGGCTCGACCGCGTCCGCGAGATCGCGGCCGCCGACCTGCACGCGACGGTCGAAGCCGGCTGCACCTGGGCCGCACTCGACGCCGCGCTCGCGCCGCACGGACTGCGCGCGGTGTTCTGGGGCCCGATGTCGGGCCAGCGTTCGACCATTGGTGGTGCGATGTCGCAAGGCGCCGTGACATTCGGCTCCGGCCGCAATGGTCCCTCAGGAGCCGCGGCGCTGGGCTTCGAGATCGTGCTCGGCGACGGGCGCCTGCTGCGCACCGGCTCGGGCGGCCAGCCCGGCCACGCGCCGTTCTTTCGTCACTATGGCCCTGACCTCACGGGCCTGTTCGCTGCGGACGCGGGTGCGCTCGGCATCAAGACGGCCGTGACGCTGCAGCTCGAGCCACGGCCTGCCTGCGGTGACGGCCTGTCGTTCGCGTTCGAGCGCTTCGATGACCTGGCCGCGACCGTCGCGGTCGTCGCACGCCACGGCCTCGCCACCGAAGTATTCGGCGCCGAGACCGCGCTGCTGCGCTGGGTCGCAGGTGCGCAGGACCTGCGCCAGGATCTGAAAGCGCTGTGGGCGGCAGGTCGCGCGCAATCGAATCCGCTGCGGGCGGCGCGGCAGATGTATCGCATCGCCCGCAGTGGCCGCCGCTTCCTCGCCACCGCTGCGTACGCGGTGAACTTCCTGACCGAAGCAGACGACGCCACGCGCCTGCGGCTGCTGCTGGACGACATCCGTCGCGTCGCCGGTGAGCGCGGCCTCGAGATTCCGAACACGATGGCCGCGGTCACGCGGGCGATGCCGTTCCCGGATCCGATGGTGCTGGGGCCGGAAGGTCGCCGCCTGCTGCCGCTGCACGGCATCTTTCCGCATTCCACCGTCGGCGCGTTCAATGCTGCGTTCGAGTCCTGGCTGCGCGGGCAGCGGCCGGCGCTCGAACAGCACGATGTGCGTGTCTACGTCGTCTATGCGAGCTGCGGACCCAGTGCGTTCCTGTTCGAGCCGGTCATCTACTGGAAGGATGCCTGGCCCGCGCTGCACCGGCGCACGATGCCGCCGGCGATGCTCGCGGCCTGGACGGAGCCGCGACCGGACGAGGCTGCGCGACAACTGGTGGAACGGCTGCGTGTCGAGATCATCGACCTGATGTATGCGCATGGTGCCGCGCATCTGCA
Source organism: uncultured Steroidobacteraceae bacterium (assembly GCA_964586725.1). Taxonomy (GTDB): domain Bacteria; phylum Pseudomonadota; class Gammaproteobacteria; order Steroidobacterales; family Steroidobacteraceae; genus UBA964. The sequence goes on from CAZPJE010000329.1 coordinate 19,631, forward strand.
GATCGGGCGCGCGTACCCGTTCACGCGCGAACGCGACGCGGCGGCACTGGCGTTGCTGCGCAGTATCAAGACAGCCACCGACCCGCAGGCACTGCTGAATCCTGGAGCACTCGGACTCGAACCAGAATGATGATCAGGGACGTTCTGCTCGCCGATGGATTCGGCGCCTTCTACTACGACGACCAGGCCGCAATCGCCGCCGGCGCCGTGCACGACGGGTTCACCTATCGCGGCGCGCCGCAGACGGCGGGCTTCTCTGCCGTGCGCATGCCGGCTCGCTCACTCGGCATTGGTCTCGCGCTCGAGGACGGCAGCGTCGCCTGGGGCGACATGATGACCGTGCAGTACTCGGGGGCGGGTGGGCGCGAGCCCGTGTTCGATGCCGAGGCCATGCGCCGGCTCGTGCGCGAGAGCCTGCAGGGCTCGCTGATCGGTGCACGCGTCGACGATTTTCGCGCAAGCTGCGAGCGCATCTTCGCGGGTCGCGGCTTGCCGCGCGCCGTGCGCTACGGACTCAGCCAGGCACTTCTGCAGGCCGCCGCGCACAGTCAGCGCATCACGCCAGCCGAGTTGATCTGCCGCGAGTATGGCTTGCCAGTGCACGCGCGTGCCGTGCCGCTGCTGGCGCAGAGTGGCGATGCGCGCCAGGACAACACCGACAAGATGATCCTGAAGCGCATCGATGCGATCCCGCACGGACTGATCAACTCGGCGGCCAAGTTTGGTGCGCGCGGCGAAGTGTTCCTCGACTACGTCGCGTGGGTCGCGCAGCGCGTGCGCGCGTTGGGGGACGTCAGCTATAGCCCGACGCTGCATTTCGACCTGTATGGCACGGCGGGACGGGCCTTCGACTACGACATGCAGGCCATTGCCGCCGTGCTGGTCGAAGCGCAGCAACGGGCGGGCGAGCTGCGGCTGCACATCGAGACGCCCTTCATCCTCGGCGGGCGCGCAGCGCAGATCGAGGGTTTTGCGGCGCTCAAGGTGTTGCTCGAGCGCATGGGCTCGCCCGTCAGGCTGGTCGCCGACGAATGGTGCGACTCGCTCGACGACGTGCGCGAATTCGCCGGTCGCAACGCGGCCCACCTCGTGCAGATCAAGATGCCGGATCTCGGCAGCCTGGGCGAGTGCATCGAAGCCGTGCTCGTGGCCAAGGCCGCCGGCGTCGGTGCCTACCTCGGCGGCAGCTGCGCGGAAACGGATCTCTCGGCGCGCCTCGCCGCGCACGTGGGTGTTGCAACGCAAGTGGATCTGCTGCTCGCCAAACCCGGCATGGGGGTGGACGAGGCCATCACCATCGTCGGCAACGAGCAGAGCCGGCTGATCGCGACGCTGCAGTCGCGGCGCTAGCTCAACGCGCTAGATCACGGCGCAGACCGTCTTGTGCTCGGTGTAGTTGTCGATGGCCTGCTGGCCACTGTCGCGGCCCCAGCCTGACTGCTTGAAGCCGCCGATCGGCAGGCTGGCGTCGTACATCGGGTGGCAGTTGATCCAGACCGAACCACTGCGGATGCGCGCCGCGAGCCGGTGCGCGCTCGACAGGTCGTTGGTCCAGACGCTGGCGCCGAGGCCATAGATCGACTCGTTCGCGATCGCGGCGAGGTCATCGCCATCGCGGAACGGCGCTGCGACCAGCACGGGGCCGAAGATCTCTTCGCGCGTGATGCGCATCGATGCGGACACCCCTGTCAGGACCGTCGGCTCGACGAACGTGCTTGATCCGGACCACATGCCGCCGCCGACCAGTGCTTCGGCGCCTTCCTCGAGACCCGACTGCACCAGCGACATCACGCGCTGCGCGTGCTTCGCGCTGACGACCGGACCCATCTGCACGGCCGGGTCGAGGCCGTTGCCGAGCTTGATGCCGCGCGCATAGTCGGCGACGCCGGCGATGACCTTGTCGAAGATGCGCTCGTGCACGTACAGGCGCGAACCGGCGACGCAGACCTGGCCCGAGTTGAAGAAGATCGCGTTCGCGACGCCGGGGATCGCGAGGTCGAGGTCGGCGTCCGGCAGCACGATCGCCGGTGACTTGCCGCCGAGTTCGATCGTGACCTTCTTGAGGTTGCTGGTGGCCGCGGCGACGACGAGCTTGCCGACTTCGGTCGAGCCGGTGAACGCGACCTTGTCGACATCCATGTGGCTGGCAAGCGCCGCGCCGGCCGCTTCGCCGTAGCCCGTGACGATGTTCAGCACGCCGGGCGGCAGGCCCGCTTCGAGCAGCAGCTCGCCGAGGCGGATCGCCGTCAACGAGGTGTCTTCGGCCGGCTTCAGCACCACGGAGCATCCCGCCGCGAGCGCTGGCGCGAGCTTCATGGCCGTCAGCACGATCGGTGAATTCCACGGCACGATCGCGGCGACGACACCGATCGGTTGCACCAGCGTGTAGGCAAAAATCTTCTTGCCCGGCGGCTGGTAGTCGATCGAGGTGGGAATGGTGCGGCCTTCCATGCGCGTCGCCTGACCAGCGAAGTAGCGGAACTGCTCGATGCCGCCGGGGATCTCGGCCCACCGACCGACGAACAGCGGCTTGCCTTGGTCCAGCGTCTCGAGTTCGGCCAGCTCGTCGATGTGCGCTTCCATCAGATCGGCCATGCGCCACAGCACGCGAGCCCGCTGCGCGCCGGTCATGTCGCGCCAGACGCCAGAGTCGAACGACGCGCGGGCCGCTGCGACCGCGCGGTCGACGTCGGCGCGTTCACCGGCCGGGACGCGCGCCAGCAGCTTTCCCGTGGCTGGATTCAACGAGTCGATCTGCCTGCCCGAGACGGCATCGACCCAATCCGGGCCGATCAGCATCTTCTTGTTCGGGTTCTCGAGAAAGCGGCGTGCGCCGGGCGTGGCGGGTTCGATGTGCGGGATGCTGGCGGTCATGGCTCTGCCTCATGCGGGTGCGCGGCGGACGCGCCACGCGATCCGCATGCTGGCAAGACCTGGGCAGTCGCGCAACGGCGGCGCGATAGAATCGGCGGCGTCAGCGATAAACGCGCCGCATCGTGGTCCCGCTCACGCCAGTGCGCGCACCAGCGCCCACAAGCTCCCCAGCAGCAGCAGGCCGAAGGTGACCAGCCCGCCGACGAAGCGATAGGGGTTCGGCGCCTTGGGCGTCTCGATGCCGATCGCGTGCGCGATGCGCCCGATCACGAGCGCGATGCCGGCACCGGCAAGCACGCTGCGCGAAGCGCCGGAAGCTTCGAGCAGTGCCATCAGGATCAGCAGCAGCGGCACGTACTCTCCGAAGTTCGCGTGCGCGCGGATCAGGCGCTGCATCGCGGCGTTGCCGCCGTCGCCGAGGCTGACGCGGTGCTTCCAGCGGCCGCGGATGACGCGGACGGTGAGCGTCAGATACAGGAGTCCAAGTGCGCCAGCGGTGGCGAGCGTGATGGGCAGGGCGTTCATGGTGCGAACCTCTTGAAGTGCGTGGCTTCAGTACGCGCGCCGCATGTCGACGACGGACAGCAGCTTGCCGCCGCGCACGTAGCGCTGGATGTTGGTGCGCAGCACGCGCAGCTGCGCTTCGACGCCGAGATCGGAACCACCGGCCATGTGCGGCGTGATGATCACGTTCGGTGCGCGCCACAGCGGATGCTCGCGCGGCAGCGGCTCGGGTTCGGTGACGTCGAGGCCGGCACCGCCGATCGTGCGATTCTCGAGCGCGGCGACGAGATCGGCCGTGACGACCGTGCCGCCACGGCCCACATTGATGAACAACGCCGAGCGCTTCATCGCGCCGAACAGCTTCGCATCGAACAGGTTGCGGGTCGCGGGCGTCAGCGGCAGTGCGTTGACGACGACATCGGCTTCGGCGAGCAGGGCCGGCAGGTCTTCCGGCTTGCCGACGCGCGCGACATAGTCAGGCGCCGGACGATCGGAGGCGCGCGTCGCGATCACGCGCATGCCGAGCGCATGTGCGCGCTGCGCGACTTCGGTGCCGATGCCACCAAGACCAACGACCAGCAGCGTCTTGCCGCGCAGCGCGATCAGCGAGGCGCCGCCAAGCGATTCGTCCCAGGTCGCGCGCGCCTGGTTCGGGATCGCCACCTGCAGGCCGCGCGCGAGGCCGAACACCATGGCGAGCGCGTGCTCGGCGATGACCGAAGAGCCGATCGCGCGCATGTTGGTCAGCAGCAGGCCCTGCTGGAAGCGCTCGGCGGAGGGCACGCATCGATCGACGCCGGCGTACACCGTCTGCACCCAGCGCAGCGACGGACCGGCACCGAGCACGCGTGGATCGCAGATCACCGGCGTACGGCCGATCACGACTTCGGCCCCGGCGGCGACTGCGGTGGCGATCTCGGCCGGTGTGCGCGCCGCGACGAAACGCACGCCGGGTGCCGAGCCGTCGAGCGCTTCGAACAGACCTGCAATGCCGCTGTCCACGACGATGACGCGCGGCGGCTTCCAGCCCGGCAACTGCGACACGGGCGTGTCGCTTTCGCGCAGGCCGAACTCGGCGATCAGCGCAGCGCCTTCATCGACGGCGGCGCGGGCATCGCCATCGGCAGCGGTGGCGACCCCGGTGGCGGCGAGTGACGCAAGGCAGCACAGCAGCAGGCGTGCAAGCTTCGCGACGTGGGGAATCGAGGTCATCGTGCACTCTCCGGTCGAAGCTGTCAGGAACGGGGTCGACTGGTGCGATCCTGCCATAATGGCTCGCGTCAGGCCGCAGGAGTCCACCGCCATGGAGCGCCGAACCTTTCTCGAAGCCGGGTCGCTCGGGCTCGCGGCGCTGTTGCCGGGCGAGGCCGCCGTCGCGACCGTGGCCAGCACTGGGGGCGGAACGATGTCTGATCCTGCATGGGATGCGCTCGCGCTCGCGATGCGCAGCGAGCCGCTGCTGAACTACCCGCGTGCGCGGCAAGTCATGGAGCAACGCCGCCTCGATGGCCTCGTGCTGATCCGCGCGCAGAACATCTACCAGGCGGCGAACTTCTGGCCGCTGACCGATCGGATGGGCCATGCGCCGTCCTGTGCGGTCGTGCTGCCGCGCGACCCGAAGCGGCGCCCGGTGCTCGTGATCCCGCAGTTCAGCTACTACTACATCTACTCCGATGGCGGACCGCGCAGTTTCGTCGATCACCTGCTGTATGCACCGGACGGCGCGCTGCGCGTCTTCAACCAGGTGGACCCGGCTGCGATCTCCGACAAGGAGCGCCGGCGCCTGGCGGACCTCGCACCGCACGCCGAACGCCTGCAGAAGACCTTCATGGATGCGCTGCGACTCGCGATCCGCGAGGCGGGCCTCGAAGCCGGTCGGCTCGGCGTCGACGAAGATCTCGCAGCGCGCATGATCGGCGCGATGGGCCTGGCCGCGAGCACGCAGCCGGCGCAGGAGGATGTCGCGTTCATCCGGATGGTGAAGTCGCCGCTCGAGATCCGGATGATGCGCGAGGCCTCGCGGCGCAACCTCGACTCGGCGCATGCCGCGATCGCGACGCTGCGCGACGGCGCGACGGTCCGCGAGTTTCGCACGCGCTACTTCAGCGAAGCCGCGCAGCGCGGCATGAGCGGCGTGTTCATGGTCATCGACAAGAGTTCGGTGCCGACCTTCGATGCGCCGCTGCGTGCCGGGCAGAGCATGCTGATCGACTGCGTGTCGCACTTCCAGCAGTACCACGGCGACTATGGCCGCACGGTCGTGATCGGGGAGCCGTCGCGCGGCATGCAGCGGGCGACCGAAGCGATGAGCTTTGCGTGGACTGCGATCCGCGAGCAGCTGAAGCCCGGCCTCACCGATGCCGACATCCGCCGCCTCGGCGTCGAGGCGCTGAAGAAGGGCGGTTACGCGACGACGATCGGCTTTACGCCGCACAGCGTGGGGCTGCAGCACTCCGACGGGCCGCGCCGCACCGATGGCATCGTGCCGGCGCCGATGGGCATGACGCTCGAGCCCGGCATGATCATCTCCGTGGACTGCCCGCTGTTCGACGAAGGCATCGGCGGTTCAGGCCATCTCGAGGACCTGACGCTGATCACCGTCGACGGCAGCGAGTGCATCCACGACCAGTCTCCCCATGTCCTGAAGGTCTGATCCATGAGTGGCTACATCGTTACCGTCGCGAAGCTCACGAACATCACGCCCGAGTTCCGCGAGTACGCGGCCAAGGCCGCCGCGGTCGTCGCGCAGTACGGCGGCAGCTATCTGGTGCGCGGGCCGGCTGCGCAGCAGGTCGAGGGTGATCTGTATGCGGGTCGCACCGTGATCGTGTCGCGCTTCCCGAGCGTCGACGCCGCGCGCGCGTTCTACGAGAGCCCGGAATACGCGCAGCTCAAGCCGCTGCGCGCCGGCACGGGCGTCTACGACATCGGCTTGTTCCAGGGCGTCGATTGAGCGCCGCACCTGTCAACGCGAGCGGTGTTGCTGCGTTGTCGGGGCATGTGCACGCCAGATAGGGTCCGCCCTCGACCGCGCCTCGTGCGCGCCGCGCGGTGTATGGCATTGGCTGCGCTGACCGCGTTGACCGCCTGCGGCGGTGGCGGTGGCGGTGGCGGCGGGGGCGGGGTAGCGCCGCCGCCGGCGGCGCCGAGTGGCCTGTCGTATCCGGGGCCGCAGACCTACACCGTGGGCACGACGATCACGCCGCTGACACCGACGGTCACCGGCACGGTGACGGGCTGGAGCGTCGCGCCGGCATTGCCAGGCGGTCTGACGCTGAACACGGCGAACGGCCAGATCAGCGGCACGCCGACGACCCCGGCTGCGACCGCAACCTACACCGTGACTGCGCAGAACGGCGGCGGGTCGACGACCTTCGGCCTGTCGATTACCGTGAACCCGGCGACCAGCGCCGCGCTGCAACCCGGCGGCAACACGACGATCGCGACCGGGCAGAGCATCAACCTGTTCTTCGTGCAGCAGGTCGGCGGGGCACCGTTCCCGAGCTACATCGATGCGGCCGCCGTGACCTGGTCGTCGTCGGCACCGGCGCGCGCTGCCGTCAATGCCAACGGCATCGTCACCGGTGTCAGTGAAGGCAATGCGACCATCACCGCCCAGTATCAGTCGTTCTCGCTGACGCTCGCGGTGCAGGTCAGTGGTGCGTTCGCGGCCCGCACGCTGACGGTCGCGGGGCAGGGCACGCGTCGCTACACGCTGTACACGCCAGCTGCGACCACGGGCCTGCGGCCGCTGCTGCTATCGATGCACGGCGGCGGCGGCTCGGCGCAGCTGCAGGCCGCGATGACGCAGATGGTCAAGGTCGCGCAGGCGCAGGGCTTCCGCGTCGCCTTCCTCGAGGGCACGGGTGTGATCCAGACCTTCAACGGCGGCGCCTGCTGCGGCACTGCGCAGACGCAGAACATCGACGACGTCGCGTATGTGCGCGCGGTGCTCGATGACCTGCTGGCCCGCGATCCGGTCGACGCCGCGCGGGTGTATGCGAGTGGCTTCTCGAACGGCGGCATCATGTCGCACCGGCTCGCCTGCGCGATGGCCGATCGCATCGCCGGCATCGCTGCGGTCGGCGGCGCGTCGGGCCAGTTCAATCTGGCCGGGACGCAGTACTACGCCTGCAATCCGGCGCGGCCGATCCCGGTGCTGCAGATCCACGGCGTCAACGATCGCAACTATCCGTACGCGGGCGGGCCGGGCGATGGGCTGTCGAACACCGACTACTACGGCGTCGAGACCACGGTGCGCGACTGGCGGGTCCGCAACAACGTCACCGACCAGGCGGTGACCGAGAACGTGACCGCAACGACGCGCTGCCTGCGCTACGCGACGCCCGCGGATCCCGCGCGGGCGAGCGCGCCGGTCACGCTGTGCCGCGTCGAGCCACCCGACGTCTACGACGCTGCTCGCGGCATCGTCTACGGTGGCGGGCATTCCTGGCCCGGTGGCGTGCGCTCGCCGGGCGCGAACAGCGACGTGCCGGTCGCGGACTTCGACGCGAGCGCCTACCTGTGGCGCTTCCTGAACCCCTGAGGCACCCAAAACGCTAGCGCGCGCGTGGCTGCCAGTCCGGCGCGTGCCAGAAGCGACGCAGCCGGTCGCGCCAGCGCGGCGTGTTGCGCAGATCGGCCCACAACCTGGCGGCTTCGAACACGTGCACGGTCAGCGGGTTGCTGCTGCCGATCGGATGAGTGAGGCCGTAGCTGACCGGCTCACGCTCCCGGACCCAGGTGCCGAAGATCCGGTCCCAGATGATCAGGATCGCCCCGTAATTGCAGTCCTGGTAGCGCTGCTGCGAACCATGATGCACGCGATGATTCGACGGCGTGTTCAACCAGGGATCGAGCCACTTGAGCTTGCCGATCGCTTCGGTGTGCAACCACTGCTGGTAGCCGATGATCAACAGGAAGCACGCCAGGACCAGCATCGGATCGAAACCCACCAGCACCAGCGGCACGTAGAACCACGGCGAGAAGAAGCCATCCAGGAAGGACACGCGAAGCGCCGTGGTCTGGTCGAACTGCGGCGAGCTGTGGTGGACGGAATGCGCCAGCGCCCAGTAGGTGCGGTTGTTGTGCGCGACGCGATGGTCCCAGTAGTACATGAAGTCCACGCACACCAGCGCAAGCAGCACCGACCAGCCTGACACGGGGATCTGCCACGGCGCCAAGCTCGCCGCGACTCCGAACAGCGTGACGATGAACGCAGTGACGATGCCGGCCACGGCGATAGTCGGCAGCAGCGGGCTCGCGCTGGCGAGCATTTCCACGACACGGGCCCGAGTCAGGCCCCCCGTGCGATGCAGGCGCCACAACTCCCACGGCAGCATCACCGCGATCGCGGCACTGAACGCCCCCGCGGCCCATTCGATCCAGGTGGTCAGTTCGATTCCGTGCATGGCGCGCTCTCCTTGTCGCTTCCGCGGGATCCGGGGTAAATTGCATACCAACGGTATGTAATTATGCATACCGACGGTATGTGAATCAAGGAGAGCGTTACCATGGCAAGGCGCAGCAACGTCGAACTGTCGGCAGCGACCCGCGAGGCCCTGCTGGCGGGTGCCCGCGAGGCCTTTGCCGAACATGGCTATGCGGATGCGCCGTTGGAGGCCCTGGTGCGCAGCGTCGGCATGACCAAAGGGGCGCTGTATCACCACTTCGGCAGCAAGCGGGGCCTGTTCCTGGCCGTGGCCCAGTCGATCGACGCCGAGATCCAGCAGCGTCTCGATGCCGCGCTGCCGCCGCAGTTGCAGACCATCGAGCAACTGATCACCGCCTGCGAGATTTTCCTCGAAGCGACGCTGGAGCAGGGGGTGCGGCGCATCCTGCTGCTCGACCTGCCGGCAGTCGTCGGGCACCGCGCGGCACGCGAGCTCGATGCCACGGCCTCCATTGAACCGCTGACGACCGCGCTCGCTGATCTCGCCAAGGCGGGGCGCCTGCGGGAGGTCGACGCGACGGCGACGGCACACCTGTTGAACGGGGCCCTGTACGAGGCAGCGCTGTGGATCGGCGACAGCCCCCAGCCGCGGCAGGCACTGCGTCGGGCGGTCGAGTCACTGCGCCGGCTGATCGATGGACTTGCAATGTAAACGTTTGTTTCATACAATTGTTTACATCGTGTCTGCCCAACCCGATCTGATCGCCGAAGCCGATGGTGCGCGCGAGCGTCTGCTCGATGCGGCCACGCGGCTGTTCGCCGTCGGCGGCTACGAGGTCGCGACGGTCCGCGACATCGTCGCGGCCGCTGGCACGAACCTGAACGCGATCAACTACTACTTCGGCGGCAAGCGCGGGCTGTATCAGGCCGTCATGCTGCGCGAGCTCGAGCGCGCCCGTTCGTTCACAGCGGACCTGCCGCGCGTGGCCCACGACGATGCCGTCGAACGGCGGCTCGAATCCGTCGTGCTCCGGATCCTGACGTTCTTCGTCTCGCAGCATTCGCAGCTGCCGCGACTCGCGGCGCTCGAGGTGGTCAAGCCCAGCGCTGCGCTCGATGAAGTCTGGCCGGCCATCCATGTCGCCGAGCGCGAGGAACTGCGCGCGCTCGTCGTCGATGTGCTCGGGCCTGATGCCAACGACGACGCGATCGACGAAGGCGTGCGCGCCGTCTACTCGCAATGCGTTTACTTCATGTTCATGGGTGACGCGCTGCAACGCGCCGGCTCACCCGTGTTCTCGAGCGCGGCGGCCGTGCGCCGGCTCGCATCCCGCATCACGGTGTTCTCGCTCAGCGGCCTGCGGGCGCTGGGCCAATCTGGAGATTGACGATGAAAATCACTTCGATGCTGGCTCTCGTGGCAGCGCTATTACTGACGACTCCGGCCGCGCGCGCCAATGACACCACGTTGGCGCAGGCACTGGCCGCCGACCCGCAGTTGAGCACGCTGAACGCGGCGATCGACGCCGCCGGCCTCGGCGCCGCGCTCGCTGCAGCGCCAAGTGTCACGGTGCTCGCGCCCACCAACGAGGCGTTCGCGGCGCTGCCCGCCGGCACTGTCGAAGGGCTGCTCGCGCCGGAGCGCAAGGCAGACCTCGAGAAACTGCTGCAGGGTCACGTGCTGGCGATCGCATACGCGCCGAACGACCTCAAGACACGGCGCAGCGTCGCGACGCTCGCCGGCACGGAGCTCAAGCCCGGCCTGGTGCGCGGCAAGCTGCGCCTCAACGACGAAGTTCGGGTCGCGAGCAAGGCCGTCAGGATCGCGAACGGCTATCTGATCGTGATCGATCGGGTCCTCGTGCCCTGATGTTTCCGCAGGGCTTCCTTGGCACGCGGGCCGATCTGTTGATGGATATCGTCATCACCGCGCTGGTCGCGGTGGTGCCGATCGTGCTGTGGAACTGGCGACTCGCGCGCACGGGTCGCTGGGCGCTGCACAAGCGAATGCAGATCGGCCTTGCCGTGCTGCTCGGCCTCGTGGTGGCGCTGTTCGAGTACAACCTGCGGCTGCAGGGCGGCATCTTCGAGGCCACGAAGGCCAGTGCCTACGCCGGCACGCCGACGCTGAACTTCTGGATCTGGTTCCACACGTTCTTCGCGATCACGACGCTGTTCGTCTGGGCGGGCCTGATCGTCGGTTCGCTGCGGCGCTTCCCGAACCCGCCCCAGCCCGGCGCGTTCAGCGCCACCCACCGGCGCTGGGGCCGGATCGGCATGATCTGGATGCTGGCGACGGGCATGACATCCCTGCCGGTCTACCTGTACGGGTTCGCTGAATAGCGGCTGACACCCGAGCGGACCGGCGCGCCGGCGTCCGTCAACGCCATGCGCGCCGCCCGTGACCCCGTGTCAGTCGTGCATACGCGCGTCAAGCCTTGCGCGCGTAGGTCGTGCACCAGCCGTTCCCGTTAACCAGCTTCTTCGGGAAAATGGCGCAGGGGCCCCACGCGTCGGTGTCGTTGCCTTTCCACTGGATGCAGCTGCGGCAGACCTGGCCCGCCTGGTGGCGCGGCTGCTTGGCGGCATCGATCTTCGACGCATCGTGCTTGTAGCCGAGCGCCACCGCCAGCGCTTCCGCTTCATCCACCTTGGGCCAGCCCGAGGGGTCCTCTGCGGCAGCCGACGTCGTCGGCGCAGCCTCGGCGGGCGCGGGTTCGGCCGGCGCTGCCTCCACGGGTGCCGCGGCGGCAGGCTCCGTGGCCGGTGGTGCTGCGGCGGGTGCCGTTGGCGCGGGTGCTTCCTGCTTGGCGCAGGCGGCGAGGCCGACGAGAGGCAGCGCTGCAGCGCCCAGACCCAATCGCTTTAGAAAGCCGCGACGGTTCTCGTTCGAATCGAACTGATTGGACATCGAATCTCTCCTGATGAATGGACCGTGCCCAGCATGCCGCAAGTCCGGCAAGCCTGGCACTGGCTTTGGCCGATCCGCTCGTGCAAGCTGCCGCGCCTGTTGCGAACGACTCTCGATGAGGATGCCTACCATGCTGAATGTCCTGCTCCGTGCCCTGTTGGCCACCGCCGTGCTGCTGGCCCCGCTGCAGGCGACGGCTGCCGACAGGGCACCTACCGACGCTGCTATCCGCGAGCTTCTCGAAGTCACCGAAACGCGCAAGCTCATCGACAACGTCTCGGGTCAGCTCGACACGGCAATGCGCGATTCGATGGCGCAGGCGCTGGGCGACACCCAGCTCACCGATGCGCAGCGGCAGATCCTCGACGAGATGCGCGAGAGCATCGTCACGCTGATGACGAATGAAATGAGCTGGGCGCGCTACGAGCCGCTGCTGCTCAACGTCTATCGGCAGTCGTTCACGCAGCCGGAAGTCGACGGCATGCTGGCGTTCTATCGCTCGGACGCGGGCCGCGCCGTCATCGCGAAGATGCCGACGGTCATGCAGAACACGATGCAGCTCGTGCAGCAGCAGATGGCGCAGGTGATGCCGAAGCTGCAGCAGATCCAGCAAGAGACAGCGGCCAGGCTCGAGGCCACCAAGGCGAAGTAGGCGCCGCGGGCGCGACGCCTGCCGCTCAGCTGTCCTTCGTGCGCAGGTGCAGCTCGCGCGAGCGGTAATCGATGATCACCTGGTCGAGCATGCCCAGCACGTCCATGCCGAGCATCAGCGCGGGCTCGCGCGTCATGCGCCACTGACGAAAGATGTGCACGTCGCTGAACGTGAACGCGGCGCCGCGCACCGTCACCTCGTTCATGCGTATCGTCGGCATCCGCACGACGTTGCCGCGCTCGACGTCGAGCGTCACGCCGACGATCTCCGTTTCCGGCGAGTCCTTGAGGCTGCGGCGCAGCGCGTGCAGCAGCGCCGTGTTGCCGAGCGTGGTGGGCGCGCCGGTATCCAGGATGGCCTTCGCACGCACGCGGCCGACCAGCACATCGAACGTGATCAGGTAATCGTGGCGAAACGTGATCTTCTGCGTCCTGAAGCCGGGTCCGGGCCGCTCGCGCTTCGAGAACTTGACCGTGATCAGGTCACGCTTGAAGTCGATGACGATGCGTTTGTCGCGCAGGCCTTCGTTGCCGAGGATGCCATCGGCGCCGCCGAACACGTCGGCGACGATGGGCAGGTTCACGGGCGCGAGCAGCAGGTCGCCGATTTCCATGCTGCGCACGTGCGCGACCGGTACGACGGCGCTGCCCGTGACGCCGAGCACGCGGATGCGGCGGTTCGTCTTGACGCGGTCGCCGAGCTCCTGCGCGACGCGATCGACGATGACGGAGCGATTCGCGCCCGTGTCGAGCACCAGGCGATAGGGCCCCTTGCCGTCGAGCATGACCGGCGCCCAGATCCGGCCGATGCGGTCACGCCGGGTCGGCGCAACCCAGCGCGGCTCGGGCGCCGCGATCGTGACTTCGGGCAGCGCCGGTGGCTCTGCCGTCGCCGTCGCCGGCGCGGCGACGTCGGTCTGCGCCCAAGCCGCAGGCAGCAGGGCGACCAGGGTCAGCGCCCAGAGAGCTGTCATCGCCGAGCGACTGACTGTTCGCACAAGTCTGTCCTCCATCAAGAAACAGCCCGTTGCCGCAGCTGGCGAGTCAAACGGCTAGCGCATCAGCTTCTGCGCCATGCCGATGATGTCATCGAGCGGGTTGCCGTCACCGTCGAGATCGAGCATCGAGGCGAGGCCGCCACCGCGTGACTGCAGGCGCGTCGCGCCGAGCTGCTGCGCGCCACCAGCGAGTTGCCCCAGCAGGCCGCCGAGACCGCCCACGCCGTCGGCCTGGCCGGCGGGCGCGCCGCCGCCACCCTGCTTCGCCATGTAGCCCGCGACCATCATCGCGAGGATCGGCAACATCTTCTTCAGCAACGCTGGATCGAGCCCGGTCTGCGATGACGCATGCGTCGCGACGGAGCGGCTGACGTCGCGCGAGCCGAAGATCTGGCCGAGCACATCGTTGCCGAGATTGACGTTGGTCGGTTGCGGGGAGAGGACGTTGTCGAGCAAGCCGCCACCGCCGAGCCCGTTCAGCAGGCCGCCGAGCCCTTCGAGCCCGGCGGGCTGCGCCTGCTTCTTGAAGCCACCCAGGATCGCGGGCAGCAGCGCGGCGGCACCGGTCTGCGCCTGCTGTGGCGATACGCCGAGCTCACGCGCCATCGATTGCAGTCCGCCGAGCCGGTTCAGGATTTCGAGGGGGTTCATCGGCGGCTCCGTAGCTGGGTGAATTCATCTCGGGCCGCCATCGTAGCCGATCGACGCGCGCGCGGCCTGCGTGCCAGAATCCCAGCAGGCCGAAGGGGGTGCAGGATGCGCGGAGCCATGCAGGATCAGCCGCTGCTGATCTCGACGCTGATCGAACACGCCGCGCGGCACCACCGCGACACGCAGATCGTGTCGCGGCGCGTCGAGGGCGACCTGCATCGCTACAGCTACGCCGACGCCGCAGCCCGCGCGCGTCGCGTCGCGAATGCGCTGGATGCGCTGCACGTTGACCGCTTCGAGCGCGTCGGCACGCTCGCGTGGAATGGTTACCGCCACTTCGAGCTCTACTACGGAGTCAGCGGCAGCGGCCGCGTGCTGCACACGATCAACCCGCGACTGAATCCAGACCAGGTGGCGTGGATCATCAACGACGCCGATGACCGCGTGCTGTGCTTCGACTTGACGTTCGCGCCGATCGTGCGCGCGATCCAGGCGCGCTGCCCCGGCGTCCGCCACTGGGTCGCGCTGTGCGACGAAGATCGGCTGCCGGCGGATGCCGGCATCGAGGGTGTCGTCAGCCATGAGCGCTGGATCGCCAGCGCCGCGGATCACTACGACTGGCCGACGTTCGACGAACGTTCCGCCGCGACGCTGTGCTACACCAGCGGCACGACCGGCGCGCCGAAAGGCGTGCTGTACAGCCACCGCTCGACGCTGCTGCACGCCTGGGGCGCGGCGCTGCCCGATGCATTCAACCTGTCGGCCCGCGCCTGCGTGCTGCCGGTCGTGCCGATGTTTCATGTGAACGCCTGGGGCATTCCTTACGCGGCGCCGCTCGCAGGCGCGAAGCTCGTGTTCCCGGGCGCGGCACTCGATGGGCGCTCGCTGTACGAACTGATGGAAGCCGAGCAAGTCACGCAGTCGGCGGGCGTGCCGACGGTGTGGCTCGGCCTGTTGCAGCATGTGCAGGGCAGCGGTGCGCGCTTCTCGACGATGCGCCAGACGCTGATCGGTGGCTCCGCGTGCTCGCCGGCCATGATCCGCAGCTTCCACGATCTCGGCGTCGAAGTGCGGCACGGCTGGGGCATGACGGAAATGTCGCCGCTGGGCACGGTGAACATGCCGAAGCTCGCGCAATCAAAGTGGCCGGAAGAGGCGCAGCTGGCGCTGCGCGCGAAGCAGGGTCGCGCGCTATACGGTGTCGCGATGCGCATCGTCGATCCCGAGGGCCGCGAGCTGCCGTGGGACGGGCAGAGCGCCGGCGACCTGCACGTGCGGGGTCCGTGGATCGTGTCCGGCTACTTCAAGGGCGCGGGCGGCCCGCCGTTGATCGACGGCTGGTTTCCGACGGGCGATGTCGCGACGATCGATGCCGATGGTTATCTGCAGATCACCGACCGCAGCAAGGATGTCATCAAGTCGGGCGGCGAGTGGATCAGTTCGATCGAGATCGAGAACATCGCGATGTCGCATCCGGCCGTCGCGCTCGCCGCCTGCATCGGCATCCCGCATCCGAAGTGGGACGAGCGGCCGCTGCTGATCGTCGTGCTGAAGCCCGGGCAGGCCGTGGTGCGCGAGACCTTGCTCGCGCACTATGCGGGCCGCGTCGCGAGCTGGCAGGTGCCCGACGACGTCGTGTTCGTCGAGCAACTGCCGCTCGGTGCCACAGGCAAGGTGCAGAAGAACGTGCTGCGCGAGCGCTATCGCGCGCACCGCACCGCCTAGGGCGTTGACACGCCCAAGCGCTGCGGCGTCAACGCTGGTCGAGCCGGAACTGGACGCGAATCCGGTGGCGTGACTCGATCGGCGCGCCATCGAGCGTCGCCGGCCGCAATCGCCACGCGCGCACGGCCTCTTCGACCGCGGCCTGATCCAGTCGCCCATGGCCGCTCGATTCGATGACGCGCGCCTCGAGCACGCGGCCATCGCTGCCGAGCGTCAGCTCCAGCAGCACGCTGCCTTCCTCGCCGAGGCGCACGGAGGCGCTCGGATAGTCTGCCCGCGTCAGCGGCCAGCGCGGATCGACGGCGGCGGCAGTGCGCACGGGCGGCGCGGGCGTCGTGCTGCCGGCCGTGATGATCGGATCCAGCGGGGGTGCGATCGCGGGCTCGGCGTCGATGTCGATCGGTGCGAGATCGGGTGGGACGAAGTCTTCGGTGACCGGGTTTCGATTCCAGTCACTGTTGACCGGTCGAATCGGCGTGAAGGGTGGCCGTGGCGCATCCGGCAGCACGCGCGCTTCGATGCGCGGCGGTTCGACGGGGCCTACAAGCCGCAGGTTCAGCGCATCCTCCAGCACCAGCACGAAAGCAACGTGCAGTGCCGCAACGATGCAGAAGCCAAGTGGATGACGGCGCGGCCGCGTCGCGGCGAAGGCGTTCGACATGGCGGTCTCCCCGGTGTGAGGCGGAGTGCCTCCACCGGTTCAACGCAGCGCCGCCCGCCGTGGGGTTGGTCTCAGCCAGGTCCGCCGGATTCGACCTCGACCTCGGTCGCGACCATCTCGCCCGGATCTGCAGGCAGCGCAGACCGCGCCGGTCGCGCCTTCTGCTTCGCCGGCGCCGTGTGGCGCTTGGGCGCGGGCTTGGCCTTCACGGCGGCCTTGGGCTTTGCAGCCGCCTTGGGCTTCGCCGCCACCTTCGGTTTCGCCGCGGCTTTGGGCTTCGCCGCGGCTTTCGGCTTCGCGGCTGGCTTGCGCTTGACCTTCTTCGGAGTCGCGGCCTGCCTGACCTTGGCCGCGCCGGCCTTGCGGGCCTTCTTCAGCGCTTTCTTCGCCGCCTTCAGTTCGGCCTTGGCTGCCTTGACGCCACTCTTGGCCAGCGACACGGCACGGGCCAATGGCTCTAGTATCGACTGCTTCTTCATGATCACACCTGGGCTGACGGTATCACCAGAGTGTAATGATCCTGACGCAAAAGTCTGTAACAGAGCAAAATGCGCTATGGCTGAAGCTGTTATCCGACTCGCGGAACCCGCGGATCTGCTCGCGATGTCCGATTTGATCGAGCGGCAGCTGCGCAAGCACGTGCTGCGCGACTGCACGCGTGAGGGGGCTGCGGGGCTGGTCGCCTCAGTGGATCCCGCGGTTTTGCAGCGCAATATGGATTCGGGCTACGTTTACCACGTCGCCGCGGCCGCCGACATGATCTACGGCGTCGTCGGCATGCAGCCGCCGTGTCACCTGTTCCACCTGTTCGTCGCCGACGTCATGCAGCGCCAGGGACTGGGCCGCAAGCTATGGCACACGGCACGCGACTCCGTCTGCCTGCAGCAATCCCTGCCACCCGTCTTCACGGCGCATTCGTCGCTGGCGGCGGTGCCGTTCTACCGTCGGATCGGTTTCGATGCAGTGGGCGAGCCGCAGGAACAGAACGGGGTGCGCTTCCAGCCCATGCGCTATGTGATGCTCGGCGCGCGGCTGAAGTAACCGCCGCCGCTGGCGCGATGATGCGCACGGCACCGCGCCCGCGCGGATCCGCGCCGGCGGCCACGGCGCCGCGGGCATCGATGCTGATGATCTGCAGGTCGCCGAATTCCCAGCTGCTGCGTTCCACGTCGTAGCCGCGCTCGCGCAGCGCGGCGATGGTCGCGGGTTCCAGCGGGCAGCACTGGCTGTAGAGCACGCGGTTCGGCGGCAACAGCTGATGGTGGAACTTCGGCGCGGCCGCAGACTGCTGCGCCGTCATGCCGTGATCGACGACATTGACGATGGCCTGGAAGACGCTCGTGATGATGGTCGAACCGCCCGGCGAGCCGACCACCATCGCGACGCGCCCGTCGCGGACGAGCAGCGTCGGCGTCATCGACGACAGCATGCGCTTGCCGGGTTCGATTGCATTCGCCGTGCCGCCCACGACGCCATACAGGTTGGGTGTGCCGGGGCGGATCGAAAAATCGTCCATCTCGTTGTTGAGCAGGAAGCCCGCGCCGCTGACGACGACGCCATTGCCGAAAGAGCCGTTCAGCGTGTAGGTGTTGGAGACCGCGTTGCCCGCGGCATCGAGGATCGAAAAGTGCGTCGTGTGCCGCGACTCCGGCAGGCCCGGGCGAATCGCAGGCGTCGCAGAGAGGTTTTCGACGTTGACCTCCGCGGCGCGTCGCGCGATGTAGGCCGGGTCGATCAACGCCGTGACTGGCACGCGCACGAAGTCCGGATCGCCGAGGTACTCGGCACGATCGGCGAACACGCGCTTCGAGATCTCGGCGACGAGATGCACGTACTGCGGCGAATTCAGCGGCACGCCGGCGAACTGCGTCGCGAGCGCATCCCGCATGCCCAGCAACTGCGTCAGCGCGATGCCACCGGAGCTCGGCGGCGGTGCCGACACGACTTCGTAGTCGCGCCAGCGTGCGGTCAGCGGTGCGCGCCAGACGGGGCGGTAGCGCGCGAGGTCGCGCGCGCTGATGATGCCGCCGCCGCGGCGCATCTCGTCGACCAGCAGCTGCGCGGTGCGGCCGCGGTAGAAGTCCGCCGGACCGCGGGCAGCGATGCGCTCGAGCGTCGCCGCAAGCTCGGGTTGGCGGAACATCCCGCTGGTGCGCGCGTCCGCGAAGTAGCGCGCGAAGTTGGTCCGCTCGCCGATCTCGGCGTGGAACTCGGCGATCCGTTCGCGCAGCTGCGCCGGCGGCTCGAAGCCGTCGCGCGCCAGCACGATCGCGGGCTGCAG
>CAZPJE010000330.1:0-12599 GCA_964586725.1 uncultured Steroidobacteraceae bacterium
AACCAATCGTGATTAGGCTGGCACGCACTCGGGTGCGACTTCCGCAGCAGCGGTTTCCAAGTCGCAAAGGGCATCGTCCACGTCCCGCATAAGCACGCGGGCGGCATCGTGCTGGCCAGCGCGCTGAAGGGCCAGCGTCAGGATCGTGACGCGGGCGCGGATCAGTGGCAGATCGCCGGCGCAGCGGTCGGCGAAGTCCTGCAGCGGGTTGCCGGAGGTGCGAGGGGCAGCGGCGGGGGCGTGATCGTCAAGCATGGTCGGTTCTCCTGTGGTGAAAGGCACGTCAGGAAAACAGGCCGCAAGGCCGCCGCTGTACCGGGACTTTCCGAAGACTTTCCGAAGCACCTTTCGGTACGTCGGAAAAACTCGTAAGTCCCTGATTTAATTGGCGCTCCCTACGGGATTCGAACCCGTGTTACGGCCTTGAGAGGGCCATGTCCTAGGCCTCTAGACGAAGGGAGCGTTGCGCCGCGGGTGCTGGCGAGACAAGCGCGGTATTATAGAGGCGTGCAGCCAATGCTCAAGTTTTCAGGGATTTAGTCACTTTGAACGCCCCGCACGTGCCCATGGGGGCCCATCCCACGCTTGCGCGGGTCATTCCCCGCGACCAGCACCCGATCTCCCGCCAGCACGTCTCGCCGGATGCCTTGCGCGTGCTGTACCGGCTCAAGGACGCTGGTTTCCAGGCGTTCCTGGTCGGCGGCTGTGTCCGCGACCTGCTGCTGGGCATCACGCCGAAGGACTTCGACGTCGCAACCGACGCGCTGCCCGAGCAGGTCAAGAAGCTGTTCCGCAACTGCCGCCTCGTCGGTCGCCGGTTCCGCCTCGCGCACGTCTTCTTCGGTCGCGAGACGATCGAGGTCGCGACGTTCCGCGCCTCGGCGGCGCCGCCGCCGGGTGAGGATCCGCCGCCGGACGCCGATGCCGATGGCGACGAGGAGCTCGATGACGGCGATGCTGCGCCGCCGCCGCGCGATCCGCGCTTCGATCCGGAGGAAGACGAGGGCGAGCGCGTCATGGATGCCGAGGGTCGCATCCTGCGCGACAACGTCTACGGCTCGATCGACGAAGACGTCTGGCGGCGCGACTTCACCGCCAATGCGCTGTACTACAACATCGCGGATTTCTCGGTCTGGGATTACGTCGGCGGCGTCGAGGACGTGCAGGCGCGGCGCCTGAAGCTGATCGGCGATCCCGAAACCCGCCTGCGCGAAGATCCGGTGCGGATGTTGCGCGCGGCGCGCTTCGAGGCGAAGCTCGGGTTCACGCTGGACTCGGGCACGGCGGAACCGATTCCGAGGCTGGGCGATCTGCTCGGCAGCGTGCCGCCAGCGCGTCTGTTCGACGAGACCCTGAAACTGTTCCTCGGCGGTCACGGATTGCGCAGCCTCGACGCACTGCGCGCGCGCGGCCTGCTGGCTGCGCTGCTGCCGAGCGTCGATGACTTCCTCGCGCGCTATCCCGATACGCCGATCGAGAAGCTGCTGCGCCGCGGCCTCGAGAACACCGACAAACGCGTGCTGGACGGCCGCTCGGTCACGCCGACGTTCCTGTTCGCGATCCTGCTGTACGGACCGGTGGCGCTCGCGATCGAGAAGCAGCCGCGTGAACGCTGGAGCGACACGCAGACGATCCTCGACGCGGTCGACGCCGCCGTGCGCGGTGTGCTGCAGACCGTGTCGGTGCCGAAACGCTTCACGCTCGGTGTGCGTGACATGTATGCGATGCAGCCGCGGCTCGAGTCGCCGCGCGGCCGGCGCGCGCTGCGCCTGCTCGAGCATCCGAAGTTCCGCGCCGCCTTCGACCTGTTGCAGTTGCGCGCGGAAGTCGGCATGGCGCATCCCGAGACGGTCCGCTGGTGGGAGGCGCTGCAGTCGGCAACACCGGAACAGCGCGAGCAGCTGGCGGATGCCTCCGCCAACGCGCGACCGCGCGAGGCGGGCGCGCGCAAGCCGTCTTCGCGCCGACGGCGGCGGCGGCGCCCGGCGGCGCCGGGTGGCGGCTGAGTCCCATCTCGTGGCGCAGTCCGCGAGCTGGTGGCCGGCCTACGTCGGCCTCGGCAGCAATCTCGATGATCCGCCGGCGCAACTCGAACATGCCTTCGCCGCGCTTGCGCGGCTGCCGCAATCGCGGCTTGTGCTGCGCTCGCCGTGGTACCGCACGGCACCCTTCGGGCCCGTGCCGCAACCCCACTTCCTCAATGCCGTGGCCGGACTGCTGACGCGCCTCGACCCCGAAGCCCTGCTCGCGCAACTGCGCGCGCTCGAGCTGCAGCAGGGGCGGGCGCCGGCGCGCGAGCGCTGGGGCCCGCGCCGGATCGATCTCGACCTCTTGGTGCAGGGCCGCGAGACGCGCGCGACGCCGGCGCTGACGCTGCCGCACCCGGGTATCCCGCAGCGCAACTTCGTTCTGTATCCTCTGCGGGACCTGGCGCCCGATCTCGACGTGCCCGGCCTCGGCAGCGTCCGCGACCTTGCGGCACGCGTGGCCGCGACGGGCATCGAGCGCTACGCGGCGCCGACAGGAGCGACGAATCCGACATGAACGCGGCGCTGCCCAATCACCGCTACATCGTGATCGAAGGCCCGATCGGTGTCGGCAAGACCAGTCTTGCGCGCCGCCTGGCCGAGCGGCTCGCGGCAGAGCTCGTGCTCGAGCAAGCGGAGCAGAACCCGTTTCTCGAGCGCTTCTATTCGAATCCGCGCGTCGGCGCGTTTCCGGCGCAGCTGCATTTCCTGTTCCAGCGGGCGCAACAGATCGCGGCGCTCAAGCAGGGCGACCTGTTCGCGCCGTTGCGCGTCGCGGACTACCTGTTCGACAAGGATCGCCTGTTCGCGCGTATCACGCTCGAGGATGCGGAGTTCGCGCTCTATGAGCAGGTGCATTCGCGGCTCGCGATCGAGCCGCCCGAGCCAGACCTGGTCGTGTTCCTGCAGGCGCCCGTCGATGTGCTGATGGAGCGCATCGCGCGGCGCCGGATCGCGCATGAGCGCCTGATCGAACGCAACTACCTCGAGCGCCTCAACGAAGCCTACGCGCGCTTCTTTCATGACTACGACGCGGCGCCGCTGTTGATCGTCAACGCCGCGGCGATCGACCCGGTCGGCAATGACGCCGACTTCGACGAACTGCTCGGCGCGATCCAGCGCATGAAGCGGGGACGGCTCTACTACAATCCGCTGCGCCATCGCGCACTCTGAGGGATCAGGCATGTACACCCAGCTCCAGCTCCGCGACTCCGCGCGGCCGCCGGTCTCGCTTTCCACGCTGCACACGATGCGCGCCAAGGGCGAGAAGATCGCCTGCATGACCTGCTACGACGCGAGCTTCGCGGTGCTCGTCGACGAGGCCGATGTCGACGTCGTGCTGGTCGGCGATTCGCTCGGCATGGTGATCCAGGGGCGCGACACGACCGTGCCCGTGACCATGGACGACATGGTCTACCACTGCAAAGCCGTGTCGCGCGGCCTGCAGCGGCCGCTGCTGATGGCTGACCTGCCGTTCGCGAGCTATCCATCGAAGACCGAAGCGCTGGCGAACTCGGTGCGCCTGATGCAGGAGGGCGGGGCCGAGATGGTCAAGCTAGAAAGCGGCGCGACCCAGTTCGAGATCGTCGAGTTCCTCGCGCAGCACGACATCGCGGTCTGCGCGCACCTGGGTCTCAAGCCCCAGTCCGTGCACAAGACCGGCGGGTTCCGCGTGCAGGGACGCCAGAACGATGCCGCCGAGCGCATGGTCGCGGATGCCAAGTCGCTGCAGTCGGCCGGTGCGGACGTGATCCTGCTCGAGTGCATCCCCAGCGCGCTCGGCGAGCGCATCACGCGCGAGCTGGACGTGCCGGTGATCGGCATCGGGGCCGGCCCCGAGACCGACGGCCAGATCCTCGTGCTCTACGACGTGCTGGACATCACGACCGGCCGCAAGCCGCGCTTCGTCATGAACTGCATGGAGGGCGCCGGCAACAACCTCGAGGCGCTGAAGCGCTACGTGCGCGCGGTCAAGGATCGCAGCTATCCCGCGCCCGAACACTGCTTCACGTGAGGCGATGACGATGCTGCAGGTCGACAAGATCGCGGTCGTCAGGGAGCAGGTGCGCGCCTGGCGCGCCGAGGGCCGGCGCATCGCGTTCGTGCCGACCATGGGCAACCTGCATGCCGGCCACGTCAGCCTGATCGAGCTCGCGCGCCGCCATGGCGATCGCTTCATCGCGAGCATCTTCGTCAATCCGATGCAGTTCGGGCCTAACGAGGATTTCAACCACTATCCCCGCACGCCGCAGCGCGATGCCGACATGCTGCGCGAGGCGGGTTGCCACCTGATGTTCATTCCCGACGGCGCCGAGATCTATCCGAACGGCACGCAGCTCGCGACCCGCGTGATCGTGCCGGGCGTTTCCGACGGCTTGTGCGGCGAGTTCCGGCCCGGCCACTTCGAGGGCGTCGCCACGGTGGTCGCCAAGCTGTTCGGCATCGTGCAGCCCGACGTGGCGGTGTTCGGCGAGAAGGACTTCCAGCAGCTCGCGGTGATCCGGCACATGACGTCCGACCTGTGCCTGCCGATCGAGATCGTCGGCGCGCCGACCATGCGCGATCCGGACGGACTCGCGATGAGCTCCCGCAACCAGTATCTCAGTGACGCTGAACGCGCCATTGCGCCGCAGATCCATGCCGCGCTGCAGCGGGCGGTCGCGCGCATCACCGCGGGCGAGACGGATCTGGGTGCGATCGAGCAGGCGGGCGCCGCAGCGCTCGCTGCCGCCGGCTTTCGGGTCGATTACTTCAGCGTGCGGCGCAGCGGTGACCTGCTCGCGCCGACCGCGACCGACCGTGATCTCGTCGTGCTGACGGCGGCACGCCTCGGCAAGGCCCGGTTGATCGACAACCTGCGCGCGCGGCGCTGACGCTGCGCTGGCCGCGGCGGGTCAGCCGCGGCGCATCACTGCGATGTTGCGCCGGCGTGACGGGCGAGCGCCCAGCCAACGTGCTCGCGCACCAGCGCCGACGGATGATCCTGGCGCGAGCGCAGCGCGGCCAGCACTGGCGGCGAGCCCGGCGCGTTGCCGAGCGCGACGGCGATGTTGCGCAGCCAGCACTCCCAGCCGATCCGGCGGATCGCGGACCCCGCCAGTCGTTCCTCGAACTCGCTTTCGGTCCATGCGAACAGGCTTGCGAGCGCGGCGCCGTCGAGGCCGTTGCGGACGCCGAAGTCGGCATGCGTCGCGGTGCGCGCGAACTTGTTCCACGGGCAGACGAGCTGGCAGTCATCGCAGCCGTAGATCCGGTTGCCGAGCGCCGGGCGCAGCGCCTCGGGGATCGCGCCGCGCAGTTCGATGGTCAGGTAGGAGATGCAGCGCCGCGCATCGAGGCGGTATGGCGCCACGATGGCGCCGGTCGGGCAGGCGGGGATGCAGGCGCTGCAGCTGCCGCAGTGCGCGCTTGCCGGCGCGTCGGTTGGTAGTGGCAGATCCGTGTAGATCTCACCGAGGAAAAAGTAGGACCCCGCGTCGTGGGCGATCAGGTTGGTGTGCTTGCCGATCCAGCCGAGCCCGGCGTTGCGGGCGAGGGCCTTCTCGAGCACGGGCGCGCTGTCGACGAACACGCGATGGCCGAAGGGGCCGACCTCGGCAGCCAGGTCGTCGGCGAGTTGCTGCAGCGCCCGGCGCAACACCTTGTGGTAATCGCGGCCGAGCGCATAGCGCGACACGTAGCCGGTCGCCGCTTCGCCGAGCACCGTTTCGGCGTCGCGCGCGTCGGCGGGCCAGTAATCGATGCGGGCCGAGATCACGCGCAGCGTGCCGGGAACGAGCTCCGCGGGGCGACTGCGGCGCGTGCCATGGCGCTGCATGTAGTGCATCTCGCCGTGCAGGCCAGCCTCGAGCCAGTCGAGCAGATGGCGCTCGTCCGCCTCGAGCGCGATGTCGCTGACGCCGACGGCGGCGAAGCCGCGCGCCCGCGCGAGCACATCGAGCCGCTGGCGCATTGATTCGACGTTCATCGGGGCTGCCCCGTGATGGCGACCTGCGGTACGACGGGCATGAAGACGCGGATAGTGCCGGGCGGGGCAGCCAGTATAATCTTTCGATGGCGCTACCCACGGCGATCTTCAGCACCCAGCAGGTACGCGATCTCGACGATCACGCGATCGAGCGCCTCGGCATCCCGGGCTATACGCTGATGAAGCGCGCCGGCGAGGCCGCGCTGCGCACCATGCGCACCCGCTGGCCGATGGCTTATCAGATCGCGATCGTCTGCGGCGGCGGCAACAACGGCGGCGATGGCTACGTCATGGCGCGCTTCGCGCATGCGGCGGGACTCAACGTGCGCGTGCTGGCGCTGGTGCCCGTCGACCAGCTGCACGGCGACGCGCTCCGTGCCTGCAACGACCTGGTTTCGAGCGCCGGCGAGCAGATCGTGCAGCCCTTCGACGCTGGCGAGCACGCTGGCACCGCGCTGGCCGACTGCGACCTGATCGTCGATGCGGTGCTCGGCACCGGCCTGAAGGGCGCGGTCCGCGAAGACGCCGAGCGCGCGCTGCAGGCGATCAAGGCGGCGCGCAAACCGGTCTTCGCGCTCGATATCCCCTCCGGGCTGTGCAGCGATTCGGGTCGCGCGCTGGGCGAGGCCGTGCGCGCCGATGCGACGATCACGTTCGTCGGCTTGAAGGCCGGGCTGTTCCTCGGCGCGGGTCCCGAGCACTGCGGCCAGTTGTTCTTCGATGACCTCGAGATCACGCCTCCCGAGGCGCCGCAGTTTGCGCCACGGCTGACGCGCATCCTCGAGAGCGAGATCGCCCAGGCGCTGCCGCGGCGGCCGCGCACTGCCCACAAGGGCAGCTTCGGCGAGGTGCTCGTGATCGGTGGTGGCATCGGCATGGCCGGAGCCGCGAGGCTCGCCGGCGAAGCCGCGCTGCGCGTGGGCGCGGGGCTCGTGACCGTTGCCACGGCACCGGAATCGGTGCTCGCGGTGGTGGGCGGCCGCCCGGAGCTGATGGTGCACGGTGTCGCGGATGCGGCTGCGCTGCAGCCGCTGCTGGAGCGCACCGACATCGTCGCGATCGGCCCGGGACTCGGGCGCAGCGCGTGGGCCCGGGCCCTGCTCGCAGCAGCGCTCGACTGGCCGGGTCCCGTGATCGTCGATGCCGATGCGCTCAATCTGGTCGCCGAGCAGGGTGGTCCAGCGCGCCGCAACTGGATCCTGACACCGCATCCCGGCGAGGCGGCGCGACTGCTCGGTCCGGGCATCAGCAACGCCGACGTACAGGCCGATCGTCTCGGCGCCCTCGAGCGGCTCGTGTCGCGCTTCGGGGGCGTCTGCGTGCTGAAGGGCGCGGGCACGCTGGTCGGCACAGCCGGCCAGCCGCCCGGCATTTGCGAGCGCGGCAACCCCGGCATGGCGGCGCCCGGCATGGGCGACGTGCTGACCGGCACGATTGCGGGGTTGCTCGCGCAGACGAACGATCCCTGGGTCGCGGCGCGGCTCGGCGTGCTGGTGCATGCGATGGCGGGCGATGCCGAAGCTCGGCAGGGCGAGCGGGGCATGCTGGCCGGCGAGGTCGCACGCGAACTGCGCACCTGGGTCAACCTGCAGTGACCGTGCCGCCCGACGCTGGCCTGCGCCGCGTCGTCACCCGGGATGCCGCAGCGACCGAAGCGCTGGGTGGCGCGCTCGCCGCGAGCTTCGCGGCCGCGTCGCAGCGCGCGGTCGTCGTGCTGCTGCGGGGCGATCTCGGCGCCGGCAAGACCACGCTGGCGCGCGGCCTGCTGCGCGGCCTCGGGGTTGCCGGCAGTGTTCGCAGTCCGACGTTTGCGCTGCTGGAGCCGCACGAGACCGCGCGCGCGCGGGTCGTGCACCTCGATCTGTATCGCCTCGGCTCGGCGGCGGATCTGGAACAGCTGGGGTTGGCCGATTACGACGAGGGCGGCACGCTCTGGCTGGTGGAATGGCCTGAGCGCGGCGGCGCTGCGCTGCCGACCGCGGACCTCGAGTTGCTGCTGGTCGCCGACGCGCAGGCGCACCGGATCGAGCTGCGCGCCTGCAGCGACCTCGGTCGCGACTGGCTCACACGACTTGAACAGATTCCCGCCAGCACGTAGATTACGCGCCAAGTCTCTATCGGAAGTGCCTGAAAGAAATGGCGTTTAAGCTTGTTCTCGGCACCGCTTTCCTGGCGTTTATGGGTCTCGCGCCGCTGGCCGTCACGGCCGCGTCGGCACCGGCGCGCCTCGATGCCGTGCGCATGGAAACCGCGGGAGAGGGGCTGCGCCTGCACCTCGATCTGTCGCGCCAGGCGGCCCACCAGTTCTTTACGCTCGACTCGCCGCGGCGCGCCGTCATCGATCTGACGACCACGCGCGCGGCGGAGCGCCTGCAACTGCCTGGCGCGGCGGGCCCGATCAAGGCGTTGCGCACCGGTCCGCGGCCGCAGCAAGGGCTGCGCCTCGTGGTCGAACTCGACGCCGCGACGCCAGTCCGGGTGCGACCGGCGACGGGCCGCGCGGGCTATGTGCTCGAGATCGGTGCCGTGGGCAATCGCGGTACCGTCATGGGATCGCCCCCGGCCACGTCGCCGACTGCGCCTCCGCCTGCGCCGCCGACGGCTGCGCCGCCCGTCGATGCCGAACCCGTGCGTGCCGTACACGCGGTGCACGCGCCCCCGGAATCCGGGCGTGACGTCATCGTCGCCATCGATGCTGGGCACGGCGGCGTCGATCCTGGTGCGATCGGCAAGGGTGGCACGCGCGAGAAGGACGTCGTGCTGCACATCGCGCGCGACCTTGCGGCGCGCATCAACCGCGAGCCCGGCATGCGTGCGGTCCTGATCCGCGACGGCGATTACTTCCTCGCCCATCGGCAGCGCATGGCGAAAGCGCGCGCCGCCAAGGCCGACATGTTCGTCTCGGTGCACGCCGACTCGGTCGGCAATGCGACGGTCTCCGGGTCGTCGGTGTACATCCTCTCGACCAAGGGCGCGAGCGACGAGCAGGCGCGCTGGCTCGTCGAACGCGAGAACGCCGCTGATCTCAAGGGCGGCATCTCGCTCGACGACAAGGACAACACGCTCGCTTCGGTGCTGCTGGATCTCAGCCAGTCGGCGAGCATCACCTCGAGCATGCATGCCGCCGAGCGCGTGCTGCGCACGCTGAACACCGTCAACGAAGTGCGCAAGCCCAAGGTGCAGCAGGCTGGCTTCCTGGTGCTGAAGTCACCTGACATCCCGTCGATGCTGGTCGAGACGGCCTTCATCTCGAACCCGGGTGACGAGCGCCGCCTGCGGCAAGAGGGCTACCGCGAGAAGCTCGCCGAGGCGATCTTCCGCGGCGTGCACGATTACTTCGCTGATTTTCCGCCCGAGGGCACGCTGTTCGCGGCGCGCCGTCGTGCGTCGGATCCGCCCACCGCCCGCAACCTGCCTTAGGCGCGGCCGCGCGCGGCGCCGCATGCCGATCCAGACCCTGCCCAACGAACTGATCGACCAGATCGCCGCCGGCGAGGTGGTCGAGCGACCGGCGTCGGTTGTCAAGGAGCTGGTCGAGAACAGCCTCGACGCCGGCGCGCGCCGCATCGAGATCGACATCGAGCAGGGTGGCTCCGCGCTGATCCGGATCCGCGACGACGGCGCGGGCATCCGCGCCGAGGAGCTCGCGCTCGCGG
Organism: uncultured Steroidobacteraceae bacterium; assembly: GCA_964586725.1. GTDB lineage: Bacteria > Pseudomonadota > Gammaproteobacteria > Steroidobacterales > Steroidobacteraceae > UBA964. The sequence continues at coordinate 9,651 of CAZPJE010000330.1, forward strand.
TGCAGCGCCATGCCACCAGCAAGATCGCCACGCTCGATGATCTCGCGGCCATCGTCACGCTCGGCTTCCGCGGCGAGGCGCTGCCGTCGATCGGTTCCGTGGCGCGGCTGCGGATCGTGTCGCGGACGAGCGAGGTCGAGCACGGCGCCGAGATCCAGCTCGATGGCGGCGAGCTGCAGCCGCTGCGGCCGGCCGCGCATCCGGTCGGCACGACGGTCGAGGTGCGTGATCTGTTCTACAACGTGCCCGCGCGGCGCAAGTTCGTGCGCTCGATCGCGACCGAGTTCTCGCATATCGCCGGGCTGGTCGAACGGCTCGCGCTGGCCCGCGCCGCGGTCGCGTTCCGGCTGCGGCACGGCGAGCGGGTCGTGCACGATCTGCCCGCGGCCCCGGATGCCGCCAGCGAGCTTCGCCGCATCGCGAGCCTGCTCGGCGACGCCTTCGCCGCGGCCGCGTTGCCGCTCGAGACCGCGGTCGGTCCGGTTGCGTTGCGCGGCTGGATCGGCGCGCCGATCGCGGCCCGCGCGCAGCCTGACCAGCAGTACTTCTTCGTGAACGGCCGCGCGGTGCGCGACCGGCTGCTGGCGAGCGCCGTGCGGCAAGGCTATCGCGATGTGCTGTACCACGGCCGGCATCCGGCCTACGTGCTGCATCTGTCGCTGGACCCGGAACTCGTCGACGTCAACGCGCACCCCCAGAAGCTCGAGGTGCGCTTTCGCGACAGTCGCCAGGTGCACGCCTACGTCGCGCGCGCGGTCGAGCAGGCGCTGGCGGCGGGGCCGACCACGGCCGCGTCGAGCGTGCGCGGCGTCGCGAGCGAGTCGGCGCCGGCTCCGCAGTACGCCGCGACGTCCAGGCCATTGCCGTGGGGCGCGCGCGCCGATACCGGCCCGGTGCTGGGAGGCACGACATGGTTGCCGCCGTCGCCTGCGACGCCGGCCATGGTGCTGGAGCCGGGCGCGAGCCTCGCGCCGGAGGCGGAGCCGCTCGGCCAGGCCATCGCGCAGCTGCACGGGATCTACATCCTCGCGCAGGGCGCGCACGGGCTGATCGTCGTCGATGCGCACGCCGCGCATGAGCGCGTGCTGTACGAGCAGCTCAAGGCGCAGCAGGGCGAAGCGGCGGCCGCGCAGCGTCTGCTCGCACCCGTCACGGTGGAACTCGCCGCGCACGAGGTCGAACTGGTGCTCGAGGCCGCGGCCGAGTTCGAGCGTACCGGCTTCGAGCTCGAACGCCTGTCGCCGACGGCGCTCGTCGTGCGTGCCGTGCCGGCGTTGCTCGCGCGCGAGTCCTTGCCCGAGTTGCTGCGCGGCGTGCTGCGCGATCTCGCCGTGGGCGGCGGCAGTGGCCACATCGAGGACGCGGGGCACCGGCTGCTCGCGAACGTGGCCTGCCGCAGCGCGATCCATGCCGGACGCCGGCTGACGCTGCCGGAGATGAACGCGCTGCTGCGCCAGATGGAGCGCACGCTGCGCGCCGACCAGTGCAATCACGGTCGCCCGACCTGGACGCAGATCAGCCTGGCCGAACTCGACCAGCTGTTCCTGCGTGGACGCTGACGCCACGGTGGCGGGGGCGGCCGCCAGCGCACCCGCGACGCGACCGCCGGTGTTGGTGCTGTGCGGCCCGACGGCCAGCGGCAAGAGCGAGTTCGCGCTGCGACTCGCGCAACGGCTGCCCGTTGAGTTGATCAGCGTCGATTCGACGCAGGTGTATCGCGGCCTCGACATCGGCTCGGCCAAGCCGTCGCCCGAAGTGCGCGCGCGCGTGCCGCATCACCTGGTCGACATTCGCGATCCGCGCGACAGCTACAACGCGGGCGAGTTCGTCGCCGATGCGATCCAGCTCATCGACGCGATCCAGGCGCGTGGCCGCATGCCGCTGCTGGTCGGCGGCACGATGCTGTACCTGCGCGGCCTGCTGCATGGCATGGCCGAGATGCCGCGCGCGCAACCCGAACTGCGCATCGCCATCGACGCCCGGGCAGCGCGCGAGGGCTGGGCGGCGCTGCACGCCGAGCTGGCTCAGGCAGACCCTGAGGCCGCGGCCCGCATCCATCCGAACGACGCGCAGCGGATCCAGCGCGCCCTCGAGGTGTATCAGTCCACCGGCCGACCGATCTCGGCGTGGCAGCGGGCGACGCAGCCGCCGACCGAGGTGCCGTTCCTGCGCTGGGTGCTGTGGCCGGCTGATCGTGCCGCCCTGAAGCAGCGTATCCGGGAACGCTTCGAGGCCATGCTGGTCAATGGATGGGTGAACGAGGTCGAAACACTGGCCGCAAGGCCTGATTTGACCGGCAATGAGCCGGCGTTGCGCGCGGTCGGGTACCGGCAGTTCTGGGATTACGTCAAGGGCGCGTGCGATTTCGACACGGCGAAACGCGAGGCGCTGCACGCCACTGAGCAACTGGTGCGTCGGCAGCTTACCTGGGTCCGCTCCGATGCGGGCTGGCAGCGAGTCGAGCCATTCGAACCGCAGGCGTTCGAGCGTTGGGCCGAGACGGTCAGAATCGCGCTCGATGCGTCCGCAACGCGGCCGCCGTCGCGCGCTTGAATTCCTGTCGCATCGTCCCCACACATCGTGGCGTGCATGCCTCGTGTTACCATCGGTGCTGTCAGTGGTCGCTGACAGACGCTGGCTGAAACCGCTCGCCATGGAAGGCACTGGCGGTGGACAAGAACAATTCGAGAAGCGAGAACAAGGAGAAAGCGATGGCCAAGGGCCAGTCACTGCAGGATCCATTCCTGAACCAGCTGCGCAAGGAGCGGGTCCCGGTGTCCATCTACCTCGTCAACGGCATCAAGCTGCAGGGGCAGATCGACTCCTTCGACCAGTTCGTCGTGTTGCTGAAGAACAGCGTCAACCAGATGGTCTACAAGCACGCCATCTCCACCGTCGTGCCGGCCCGCAACGTGCGCGTGCCGAATGCCGATGGCGAAGAAGCGTCGG
>CAZPJE010000331.1:0-5415 GCA_964586725.1 uncultured Steroidobacteraceae bacterium
CACAGGTGCTGCATGGCTGTCGTCAGCTCGTGTCGTGAGATGTTGGGTTAAGTCCCGCAACGAGCGCAACCCCTGCCATTAGTTGCCATCATTCAGTTGGGCACTCTAATGGGACCGCCGGTGGTAAGCCGGAGGAAGGTGGGGATGACGTCAAGTCCTCATGGCCCTTACAAGGTGGGCTACACACGTGCTACAATGGCGACTACAGAGGGCTGCAACCCTGCGAAGGTGAGCTAATCCCCAAAAGTCGTCTCAGTTCGGATTGCACTCTGCAACTCGAGTGCATGAAGTCGGAATCGCTAGTAATCGCGGATCAGCATGCCGCGGTGAATACGTTCCCGGGCCTTGTACACACCGCCCGTCACACCATGGGAGTTGGCTTTACCCGAAGGCGGTGCGCTAACCAGCAATGGAGGCAGCCGACCACGGTAGGGTCAGCGACTGGGGTGAAGTCGTAACAAGGTAGCCGTAGGGGAACCTGCGGCTGGATCACCTCCTTTCTAAGGATGAACCTCCAGGGCTCACGTCCTATTGGTTCGTTCACAGACACTACACAGGTAGCAGGGTGTCGCCGTCTTCGTTTCTCTTTCCGTATGACATCGCAGCCGCGACATAGGCTGCGGTGCGATCGCGTGTTCCGGACCTGGTCCGGAACCTGCCGCTTCAAGGGCCTGTAGCTCAGTTGGTTAGAGCGCGCGCTTGATAAGCGTGAGGTCGGCAGTTCGAGTCTGCCTGGGCCCACCACCTTCTTCCGTGGATCCTTGGGCGGATAGGTCGATGACAGCTCCCGACGGGCGGCTTCCTCAAGGGGCCATAGCTCAGTTGGTAGAGCGCGTGCTTTGCAAGCATGAGGTCGTCGGTTCGATCCCGTCTGGCTCCACCAGAGGACTTAGCGACAGCGATCGCGGAACAACAGTTTCCGGAACGGTTACCCGTTCTGGTGATGACATCGTGAATTGAAGGGTTTGTCCGGCCCCCCCAGGGTTTGGAGGACTGACCTGAGAAGACATCATTGTCTGCAAAGACAAATTAAAGCGCATGTGTGGGCGCTGTTCGGCGCTTCGTACCGCCGGACGGCAAACCGTCCCCACGCATGGGTTTTGCTGAGAACGATCAAGCGCATAAGGGCTTCTGATGGATGCCTTGGCGTCGAGAGGCGATGAAAGACGTGGCACGCTGCGATAAGCTCCGGGGAGGCGCGAGCACCCTTTGATCCGGAGATTTCTGAATGGGGAAACCCACCTTTACGGTTTGCGAACTTGACCTTCAGCTTCGGCTGGAGGTGCGGTTCGTAGATCGTTCAAAGGTATAATGATCTGAATAAAATAGGGTCATTAAGCAAACCCGGGGAACTGAAACATCTCAGTACCCGGAGGAAAGGACATCAACCGAGACTCCCGTAGTAGTGGCGAGCGAACCGGGACCAGGCCAGTGCTGTCGTGAAATAAAGCCGAATGACCTGGAAAGGTCGGCCATAGCGGGTGATAGCCCCGTAGGCGTCAAATAGCGACAGACTCGAGTAGGGCGGGACACGTGAAATCCTGTCTGAACATGGGGGGACCATCCTCCAAGCCTAAGTACTCCTCGACGACCGATAGTGAACAAGTACCGTGAGGGAAAGGTGAAAAGCACCCCGACAAGGGGAGTGAAACAGAACCTGAAATCGGAAGCCTACAAGCAGTCGGAGCCACCTCGCGTGGTGACGGCGTACCTTTTGTATAATGGGTCAGCGACTTCATGTGCCGTGCAAGCTTAAGCCGTTAGGTGTAGGCGCAGCGAAAGCGAGTCTGAATAGGGCGAATAAGTACGTCGCATGACGACCCGAAACCAGGTGATCTATCCATGAGCAGGTTGAAGGCTGGGTAACACCAGCTGGAGGACCGAACCCGTGAATGTTGAAAAATTCTGGGATGACTTGTGGATAGGGGTGAAAGGCCAATCAAACCTGGACATAGCTGGTTCTCCGCGAAAACTATTTAGGTAGTGCGTCAGACGAATTCCTTGGGGGGTAGAGCACTGGATGGATGCGGGGGTCGCGAGATCTACCAATTCTAACCAAACTCCGAATACCCAAGAGAAATATCTGGCAGACACACGGCGGGTGCTAACGTCCGTCGTGAAAAGGGAAACAACCCTAACCATCATCTAAGGCCCCCAAGTAACGGCTAAGTGGGAAACGATGTGGGATTGCTTTGACAACCAGGATGTTGGCTTAGAAGCAGCCATCATTTAAAGAAAGCGTAACAGCTCACTGGTCAAGCGATCCTGCGCGGAAAATGTAACGGGGCTAAAGCCGTTCGCCGAAGGTATGGGTGTGCGTAAGCACGCGGTAGCGGAGCGTTCCGTAAGCCTGTGAAGGTCAGTCGTGAGGCTGGCTGGAGGTATCGGAAGTGAGAATGCTGACATGAGTAGCGACAAAGAGTGTGAGAGACACTCTCGCCGAAAGTCCAAGGGTTCCTGCGTAAAGCTAATCTGCGCAGGGTTAGCCGGCCCCTAAGGCGAGGCCGAAAGGCGTAGTCGATGGGAACCAGGTGAATATTCCTGGGCCAGTTGGAAGTGACGAATGCCGTAAATTGTCAGGGCTTATTGGATTGTCCTGGCAGTGAAGGTGTTCCTGGAAATAACTCCAACGGAGACCGTACCCGAAACCGACACAGGTGGACTGGTAGAGCATACCAAGGCGCTTGAGAGAACTATGCTGAAGGAACTCGGCAAATTGCACGCGTAACTTCGGGATAAGCGTGACTCTCCTCTGGGCAACCAGTTGAGAGTGGCACAGGCCAGGGGGTAGCGACTGTTTATCAAAAACACAGGGCTCTGCGAAGCCGTAAGGCGACGTATAGGGTCTGACGCCTGCCCGGTGCCGGAAGGTTAAAAGGAGGGGTGCAAGCTCCGAATTGAAGCCCCGGTAAACGGCGGCCGTAACTATAACGGTCCTAAGGTAGCGAAATTCCTTGTCGGGTAAGTTCCGACCTGCACGAATGGCGTAACGACTTCCCCACTGTCTCCAGTGTAGACTCAGCGAAATTGAATTCCCCGTGAAGATGCGGGGTTCCCGCGGTCAGACGGAAAGACCCTATGAACCTTTACTACAGCTTCGCCTTGGCGTTAGCTGCAACATGTGTAGGATAGGTGGGAGGCTATGAATCCGGGGCGCCAGCTCTGGTGGAGCCATCCTTGAAATACCACCCTTGTTGCTGTTGACGTCTAACCAGGGCCCGTTATCCGGGTTTGGGACATGGCGTGGCGGGTAGTTTGACTGGGGCGGTCGCCTCCCAAAGTGTAACGGAGGCGCGCGATGGTGGGCTCAGAGCGGTCGGAAATCGCTCGTTGAGTGCAATGGCATAAGCCCGCCTGACTGAGAGACTGACAAGTCGATCAGAGACGAAAGTCGGCCATAGTGATCCGGTGGTTCTGCATGGAAGGGCCATCGCTCAACGAATAAAAGGTACTCTAGGGATAACAGGCTGATTTTGCCCAAGCGTCCACAGCGACGGCAAAGTTTGGCACCTCGATGTCGGCTCATCACATCCTGGGGCTGGAGCAGGTCCCAAGGGTTCGGCTGTTCGCCGATTAAAGTGGTACGTGAGCTGGGTTCAGAACGTCGTGAGACAGTTTGGTCCCTATCTGCCGTGGGTGTACGAAGCTTGAGAGGATCTGTCCCTAGTACGAGAGGACCGGGATGGACACACCTCTGGTGGACCTGTCGTGGCGCCAGCCGCGCAGCAGGGTAGCTAAGTGTGGACTAGATAACCGCTGAAAGCATCTAAGCGGGAAACTAACCTCAAAACAAGGCTTCGCCGAGAGTCGTGGTAGACCACCACGTTGATAGGCCGGGTGTGGAAGTGCGGCGACGCATGGAGCTTACCGGTACTAATCACTCGATCGGCTTGATCGTTCTTAGTTGAACTCATGATTTGCCTTGATGGTCGTGGTTTCGACCTGATGTCTTCTCTTCATCCGTTTCGTTGACCTGGTGGTTATGCCGAGAGGTCCCCACCCGATCCCATTCCGAACTCGGTCGTTAAGCCTCTCTGGGCCGATGGTACTTCGTCTTAAGGCGCGGGAGAGTAGGTCGCCGCCAGGTCTGCCGAACGGATGAACAGTCCACCCTTCAATTCCGATGTTTTCCGCTACAGCGGATTTCATTGCCGCGGGGTGGAGCAGCCCGGTAGCTCGTCAGGCTCATAACCTGAAGGTCACAGGTTCAAATCCTGTCCCCGCACCCAGACCGTCAACGGCCCCTCCGGTATTCCGGCGGGGCCGTTTTCGTTTGCGCCCCCTCGCCCCACCCTTCGGCGGCGTGTATTCACCTGGCCATGCTGCTTGCCGCTGATGTTCCGCCCGCTCCGTCACCGACCGAGGTCGAGATCGTCGTGGTCCGCCCGGTCGACCTGCCGCCCCGGATCGGGGACGTGGTCTATTCACGTCTGCGGCTCGTGACCGAGGACCTGCGGGGCGCTCTGCGCGCAGACGGCGCTCTCCGGCAGGTCCCGGGCGTCAGTCTCTTCCGCCGCAATGGCTCCGAGGCGGCGAACCCCACCACGCAGGGCCTCTCCCTGCGCTCCATCGCCCCGTCCGGGGCGGGGCGGGCCCTGATCACCCTGGACGGCGTTCCCCTGAACGATCCCTTCGGCGGCTGGGTCATCTGGTCCGCCGTACCGTCCGTGCGTCTGGACTCCATCGATATTGTCCGAGGCGCGGGGGCTGGGGCCTGGGGCGCCGGCGCCCTTACCGGCGTGGTCTCCCTGACAGAGCTTGCCACCCAAGCCCCGGTTTTCCGCGGCGACCTTTCGGCGGGAGACCGCAGCGTCGGGCGCGCAGCCTTCGCCTTTTCCGAGGCGGGCCTGACAGTGTCCGCCTCGGCGGCTCGTGGACCGCAGTTCACCCCGGTTCGGGGCGCCGGCCGAGGAGCGGCGGACCGGCCTGTCGACCTTGAGTCCTATAGCGGATCGGGGCGCCTTCAGCATGACCTGGGGCCCGTCGCCGCCGCCCTGGGACTGGCGGCCTGGCGCGAGGATCGGGACTCCGGCTTGGCTGGGGCAATGGCGCGCGCCGAGGGCGCTTCGGCATCCCTGACGCTCGCAGACCTGGAAGCAGGCAAGGGATGGCGGCTCCAGGCTTGGATCCGGGGCTCGAACCTCGAGAACAGTTCCGTCAGCGTGGCGGCCGGGCGGGCGACGACCACGCCCGCCTCGGACCAGTACGCCACGCCCGCCCAGGGATGGGGCCTGAACGCCGCGTGGCGCAACGCCTCGGGGCCCTGGTCGGTGGAAGCCGGCGCCGACGCCCGTTTCGCCGAGGGCCGGGCTCGCGAGCGCTTCCGCTACCAGAACAACGCCTTCACCCGCGGCCGGGAGAGCGGGGGCCGGACCTCCGTCGCAGGCCTCTATCTGGAAGGCGCCTGGTCCGGGG
>CAZPJE010000332.1:0-9091 GCA_964586725.1 uncultured Steroidobacteraceae bacterium
ATCTTCGTGATCCACAACGGCCAGCTGATCCCGGTGCCCGAGGCGGTCGATCGCTCGCTGTCGGCGATCGCCGTGCGCGTCATCGATTCGGTCGGACGGACTGCGGCGGTGGGCGACCTGTTCCGGATCTACACCTGCGCCCGGCGCGAACGCGCGCTGTTCCAGTGGATCACCATCCCCGAGGACGTCGACCCGAGCGGCGCCGAGGTCTTCGACCCGGTGAAGATGCAGGCGCTGTACGACGTGGGGTTCCGGCTGGCGGTGACCGGCGGCGGCTGGTCGACGGTGCCGCCGGGGCAGCGCGCCGAGCCGTAGCCGCCGGCCCGGCGCCGCGTCAGCGCCAGATCGCGTAGCCGACGCGCACCGTCCAGGGTTCGCGCCGGTTGTAGTCCAGCAGCGTCTCGCCGTAGCCGGTGAAGTACTGGGCCATCAGGTAGCCCGCCAGCCCGGGGAACATCCGGTTCAACGGCCAGGTGGCCTGCAGGTCGGAGCTGAAGGCACTCGAGCGCGTTCCCTTGCGCAGCGTCCAGGCGACCTGCCAGTCGCTGTTCTTGCCGTAGGTGAAGCGGTAGTCGCCGTAGCCCCGGTACTTCTGGATGTCCGGGTTCTCGCTCTTCTCGAGGTAGGCATAGAGCTTGGGCGAGAACGTCCAGTGGAAATCGGCGGCGTCCCCGAAGGTGAAGTACGGGCGCACGAACAGCGTATCGAGGCTGCGCGACTCGTCGCCGTCGCGCCCGTTCGACTCGTGCTCGATACCCGCCGCGAAGCCGACCGCATTGCCCCCGACCCGCCAGTCGGTGGCCGGCACGAAGTAGAACAGGCTGGGCACGTAGCGTATGTCGAGAAAGGGTTTCGAATCGGCGGTGAGGTCCCAGAACGCCGCCTGCGTGTACCCGACGTAGAGGTTGTCGAGCACACGACGCGAGGTCCGGTCGGCCGGCTCGTACAGGCGCAGCCGGAAGCTCAGCTGGATCTGCGCATTGGCGTCGACGCCCGCACCCGCGACGGCGAACATCGGCTCGTGGAACGACAGGCGCCCTTCGTCCCGCGCGTTCGGATCGCTGTCGCTGCGCACGCTGAGCGTCGTCACCGGCACGGGCGCCGCGGTACCCGACGCCGCGGTACCCGACGCACCCGACGTGGCGGACGGCGAAGCGGGCGGGGGAACCGCCGGCGAACCGGACGGCGGCGGCACCGGCGCCGCGGCGGTGGCGGCGGCGGTCGACAGCTGCACGATCATCGGCGGCGTGTCGAGGTCCACCGCATCGATGCGCACGCGCCCGCGCAGGTTGCCCGGCACCTCGCCGACGTACTCGACCCGCAGGAACTCGCCCCGCTTGAGGTCGATCTGCGGCGGCAGCGACACCACCTGTCGCAGCTCCAGGCGCGCCACGGCGCCCAGGTCGGGCGTCAGCGTCACCCGCAGCACCTCGGGCAGCGCATAGGAGCGTGATTCGTCCTCGCCGGTGATCAGCAGCGTCAGCTTGAACGGTGCGCCGGGGTCGATGACGCGGCTCGGCGCCAGCAGGTTGATGTCGGCGCGGGCGCTGCCGGATGCCAGGGTCAGCCCCAGGCCCACACCCGAGCCGATCAGCGACAGACCCAGCCCCACCCCCGCCGCGGCGCGGGCCGCGCCACGTGGTGGCCTGCCGGGCACCGCGCGTGCGCGATCGAACCCGGGCTGGCGATCGGAACGGCGGGGCGTCGCGGTCACGACACGTCGGCCGGTCACGGCTTTGCCAGTGCTGCACCCAGGCCCTGGGGCCGGGGCGCCTTGGCGGCGGCGATGTCGACCCAGCCGCCCCCCATGGCCTGGTAGACGTTGACCAGCTGCGCGTATCGGCTCGCCTGCAGCCCGACCGAGGCGATCTCGGCGGCGAACAGCTCGTTCTCGGCCACCAGCACGTCGAGGTAGCCCGCGACGCCCTTCTCGAAGCGCAGCTTCGCCAGCCGCGCGAACTCGCGCAGCGCCACCACCCGCTCGCGCTGCACGGTGAACTCCTCGAGGCGCTTCTGCGAGCCGGTGAGTGCATCGTTGGTCTCGCGAAACGCGTTCAGCACGGTCTGCTGATAGCCGGCCAGCGCCGCGCGTTCGCCGGCCTCGGCCGACGCGACCTGCCCTTCGATGCCGCCGAAGGTGAAGATCGGGCCGGCCAGGCTCGCACCGATCAGCGCCGCGCCGGCCGGGCCGCTGAGCAGGCTGCTGAATGCGGTGGTGGTGCTCGCCAGCGCCGCACTGAGCGAGAGGTTCGGGTAGTAGAGGGCGCGTGCGGCGCCGATGTTGGCATTGGCCGCCACCAGGTTCTGCTCGGCCTGCAGGATGTCGGGGCGGCGCTGCAGCAGCGTCGCCGGCAGATCGCCCGGGATCTGCGGCGGGATCAGCTGGTCGATGGTCCGGCCGCGGGGGATCGGTCCCGGGTTGCGACCGAGCAGGATCGAGATCAGGTTCTCCTGTGCGGCGATGGCCTGCTCGAAGGCCGGTATCGCGGCCAGCGCCTGCTGCACCTGCGAACGGATCTGCGTGACCTCGGTCTTGGCCACCAAGCCCGCCTTGAAGCGCAGCTCGAAGATCCGCAGCGTGCCGGCTAAGTTGCGTGCGGTGGCCTGGGCGATCTCGAGCTGCCGGTCGAGCGAGCGCAGCACGATGTAGCTGGTCGCCACGCCCGCCACCAGCGTCAGCACGACGCCGCGCTGCCCCTGCTCGCTGGCATAGACCTGCGCCTGCACGGCCTCGGTCTGACGGCGGATCCGACCGAACAGGTCGGTCTGCCACGCGGCCCCGAGCGACACCTGGTACAGCGAGAAGTAGGGGTTGGCACCCGGCGGCAGCGGCGGCACCGCCACCGAACTGGCCCGCGAGCGACTGACGTCGGCGCCGTAGCCGATCTGCGGATACAGCTGTGAGCCGGTGGACTGCAGCGCGCCGATGAACTGGTCGACGCGTGCGGCCGCGACGCGCAGGTCGCGATTGTCGCGCAGCGCGGTCTCGACCAGCTCGTCGAGCACCGGATCGCCGAACTGCTCCCACCACTTGAGGTTGGCCACATCGGCCGCCTTGGGGTAGTCGATGCGCCAGGCGGGCGGTGTGTCCACCGTCGGGCGCACGGCGTTCGGTCCGACGGTGCAGCCGGCCAGGCCGACGGCCAGCAGCGTTGCGATCAGGCGGGTCGTCATCGGTGGGTCCTTCCAGAATCGGGATACGGCAGCGGGTGCATGGTCGGTCGGCGCCGCGCTCAGATCGTCATCGCGCCGGACACGAGGGCATACAGCCCCGCGAGCGCCGCGACACACACGCCGGCGAAGACGATCGACTCGCCGGCGCCGAAGACCTTCACGCGCTGCTCGCGACGGGCATAGACATGCAGGGCCGCGCCCGGCGCGTACAGCAGCGCAGAGAGCAGCAGGAACTTGGCGCCGCCCGCGAGCAGCATCGCAGCGGCGTACACCGTGGCCAGGGCACCGATCCTCCGGTCGACGGTTCGGTTGCGGGCATCCGCGCCGTAGGTCTCACCGGTCCAGGCGAGCTTGAACCCGTAGGCCGCCACCAGCAGGTACGGGATCAGCGTCATCGCACTGGTCATCTTCAGCGCGAGGGTGAACGCATAGTCGGCGAACCAGGTGACCACCAGGAACAGCTGGATCGCGATGTTGGTCAGCCACAGCGCCACGTGCGGCACCCGCCGCGCATTCTCACGCGCCAGCGCGGACGGCATGGTGCCGTCCTGCGCCGCCGAATGCAGCACTTCGGCGGCCAGCAGCGACCACGACAGGTAGTTGCCGGCCACCGAGATCAGCAGGCCGACGCTGACGAACACCCGCCCCCACGGACCGACAATGGCCTCCATCACACCCGCCATCGACGGGTTGGCGAGCGCGGCCAGCTCGGGGCGGAGCAGCACGCCGTAGGAGAACACCGTGACGAGCATCAGCAGGCAGAGCACGCCCAGGAAACCCAGGACCGTGGCGGCACCGACGTCGTTGCGGTCCTTCGCGTAACGCGAGTAGACGCTCGCGCCCTCGATGCCCACGAACACGAATACCGTCACCAGCATGGTGTCGCGCACCTGACCGGCCACGTCCGAGAGGCTGGCCGATTCGGCGCCCCAGAAGTTCAGCGCGAAGACGTCGGCCCGGAAGCCCATCACCACCACGACGACGAAGATGCCGATCGGCACGACCTTCGCCACGGTGGCGATGGTGTTGAGGGCCGCCGCCTGCTTCACGCCGCGCAGCACCAGCAGGTGAACGCCCCATACGACCGCACTGGCACCGGCGATCGCCACGGCGGTCGAGCCGTCGCCGAAGGCCGGCAGGAACTGGCCGAGCGTCGCCTTGCTCAGCACCAGGCAGGCGAGGCACGCCAGGCAGCAGGCGATCCAGTAGCCGAAGGCCGCCGAGAAGCCGAGATAGCTGCCGAAGCCGGCCTTGGCGTAGACGTAGATGCCAGCGTCGAGCTCGGGCTTGCGCCGCGACAGCGTCTGGAACACGAAGGCGAGCATCAGCATGCCGGTGCCCGCGATCACCCAGGCGATCAGCGCACCCAGCGCACCGGTGGTGCGACCGAAGGCGGCAGGCAGCGTGAAGATGCCTGCGCCGATCATCGAGCCGACGACCAGCGCGATCAGGGCGCCCCGCGAGAGCTGCGGGTCGGCGGTCGTGGTCATCGCCCGCCGCCGGCGATCAGCAGCGCGGCGAACAGCACTGCGAGGGTCAGCAGCACGAGGCTGGCTGAGGTCCAGCGCCGCGCCAGCCGGTCGAGTCCTTCGAAGGCCCTGCCCAGCGGCACCGTCGCCCGGCGCACCGGGCCGCCGCCGCCGACATCCGGACCGGCGCCCGGCCCCGACGCCGACCCCGCGAACAGCGACCGGCGGGCCAGCGCCAGCGCCATCAGCGCGCCGGCCAGCACCACCCCGAGCGTCGCGACGAGCTCCGACGGCGCCAGAGGATTCTTCACCAGCTCGCTCGGCAGCGGACCGAGCACGGCGAAGCCGAGCGCCAGCGAGCACAGCGCGAGCCCCAGCGCCGCCGCCTCGGACAGCCGGGAGACGCGCCGTACCGGCTGCACCGGGGCGGGCGGCCGTCGCAGCACGTTGACGAGGAACAGCACCACGTAGCCTGCGGTGAACGCCGCCCCGCCCTGCAGCACCATCGTCCACCACCACTGGCCCGAACCGTCGGCGGCATCGAGCATCAGCTTCTTGGCGAGATAGGCGCCGCTGGGCACCACGCCCATCAGGGCGAGGCCGGCCGTGGCGAACGCCAGCACGGTCACCGGCATCAGCCGCGCCACGCCCGCCAGGTCGGCGATCCGGTCGTGCCCGAGCGCCGCGTAGATGAGGCCGGCCGCCATGAACATCCCCGCCTTCGCCGTGGCGTGCGAGATCGCCTGCATCAGACCCGCGGTCGAGACCGCGCCGTGCACGATCGTGCCCCCCGCGTCGAAGGCCAGCGGGAACATCAGGAACAGGTAGCCGATCTGCGCCATCGTGGAGTACGCCACCAGCAGCTTCAGCCGCTCCTGGCGCAGCGCGACCACGCTGCCGACGACGATCGCCACCGCACCCATCGCGGCCAGCAGCTGCGCCGCCGCGAGCGTCACGACCCCCGGCATGGCATCGAACCAGAGCCGCACGACCAGGAACCAGGACCCCTTGATGACCAGTGCCGACAGGATCGCGCTGGCGGCGGCCGGGGCGCCGGCATGGGCCGGGGGCAGCCAGATGTGCAGCGGGAACAGCGCGGTCTTGGCCAGCAGGCCCACCGTCATCAGCGCCAGCGCGGTCCAGGCGACCGGCTCGGAACGGGCGATCTCCCCGAGCAGCACGATGTCGAGCGTGCCGTAGCCGCCGTAGACCAGCACCGCGCCGAGCAGGTAGAGCAACGACCCGGCCAGCGCGAATACGAGGTAGCGCAGGGCCGCGCGCAGCGTCTCGCCGCGGCCGTCCAGGCACACCAGCGGCACGCCCGAGAAGGTCAGCAACTCGAGCGCGACGTACAGCGTGAACAGGTCGCCGCTGACGAACACCAGGTTCAGCGACCCCCACACCGCCATCAGCAGCAGCCAGTACACCAGCGGCGCACGCGCCTCGGGCGCGCCCGCAGCCAGCCCGAAGTCGGCGCGTGCATACAGGCCGATGCCGCAGACCACGACCGCCACGACCCCGATCATCACCATCGACAGCCCGTCGGCACGCAGCGCGATGCCCAGCGGCGGCGCCCAGCCTCCCATCAGGTAGACGAGGGGCTCGCCCGATCCGACCATCGTGACGACGATCGCCGCCGCGGGCGCCAGGCCGACGACCCCCACCAGCGCGGCGACGCGCTGCGCATGGCGGCCGAACACGAGCCCCAGCAGCACGCCCGCGAACGGCGCGAGCACCGCCAGCACCAGCAGCCAGCCGCCGGGTGTCGTCACCATGATCCGAACCCGAGGGTCATCGCGGCTGTCTCAGCGCTCGACCGCATCGGCCGCCTCGGCCGCTTCAGCGGGCGGCGGATCGGCGGCGAGCGTGACCGAACCCGAGACCTCGAACAGCCGCAGCAGCAGTGCCACGGCGAGTGCGGTGGCGGAGAACGCCACGACGATGCCGGTGATCAGCAGCGCCTGCGGCACCGGGTCGCCGCCCATGCCGGCGCCGGCGCCACGGTAGGCAATGGCGCCGAACAGCAGGAACACCCCGGTGCCGACGATGTTGAAGGCGAGGATCTTGCGAAGCGGATGCGGATGGACGATCAGGCCGTAGAGCCCCAGGCCGATCAGCGCGGCGGCGCACAGCCCGAACAGGGTCGCGGCGCCCGTCACGATGCACTGCGCCGCGGCGCGCCCAGCAGCATCAGGCCCAGCACCAGGGTCAGCGTGGGCATCAGCGCGAACTCGATGACCAGGATCAGCGGCTTGGCGACACCGGGCGGGTAGGCGAGAAACGCGCCGGCCGTGACGACACCGACCAGACCGACCGCGATGAACACCAGCGGCCCCGCGACCAGCAGGCCCCGAAACCAGCGGCCCGACACCGGTGGCGCATCGGCCAGCGCCGCCATCAGCACCAGCAGCCACATCGCCGCGAGCAGCGTCGCGCCCTGGAACTTGCCGCCGGGATGGTCGGCGCCGATCCAGAAGATGTACGTCGCGACCACCACGCCGATCGGCGGCAGCACCCGCGCCGCGAAGGCCAGGATGCCATTGGGCCGGGCATGCTGGAGCAACCCGGGCCGCCCGCCCCAGGCCGAATCCGGCGCGAGCGACCAGACACCGATCAGCGCGAAGACCAGCACGATCGCCTCGAGCAGGGTGTCGGTCGCACGGAACGCCAGCAGCACCGCCGTGATCGGATTGCCGACCTCGGTCACGGCCAGGTTCGCGGCCACCGCGCCCGACAGCGTCGGTGCCGGGTCGGGCAGCACCAGCACGCAGACCGCCAGCGCACCGGCAACCGCTGCCGACAGCACCGCGGCGAACAGGCGAACGCCGACACCCGGCTGCTCGGCTCGTGCCGCCGCCTCGGTGCCGCGCAGCCGCGAGGCCGCTCCGATCAGCAGTGCGCCGGTGAGGCCGCCGCCGATGGCGGCTTCGGTCAACGCGACGTCGAGGCCCCGCAGCTGCACCCAGACCAGCGTCAGCAGCAGACCGTAGGCGATGAATCCCGCAACTGCCCCGAAGGCCCCCCGCGACAGATGGATCCACAGCGCCAATCCGAGGATCAGCACCACCAGCAGGAGATTCAGGGCGGCGGACATGTGCTCAACGCCGCTCTTGGTCGCGCCGCAGCGCACTGGCGATCAGCTGCGACGCGGTCGAGCCCGACAGCAGCACCAGCAGCCAGATGAACAGCAGCTTCAGGCCCGATGCGACGCTGTCGACCTGCGCCAGCAGCCCGAGGATGACCAGACCGAGACCGAGGTTGTCGGCCTTGGTCAGCGCATGCAGTCGCGTCAGCGAGTCGGGGAAGCGCAGCAAACCGACGGTCCCGGCCACGAAGAAGAACAGGCCGGCGCCGACCGATGCCAACGTGAACAGGTCGAGTGCCGTCTTCACGACTCGCCCCCGTCCAGGTGACCCGGCGCCGGGGGGACCGTATCGACGGTACCGCCCACGGCAAGCGGGCGCTCCGCGCCGACCGGGTCGACCGCACCGACCTGCGAACCCGCGGGTCTCACTGCCGCTCCTCGCCGTTCGGCCCGGCCGGGCCCGTTGGGGCGTCCACGTCGTCCGTCGCCGGCTGGGCCTTCGCGAACGCGAAGGCTGCGAATGCCGCCAGCAGCGCCAGTGTCAGCGCGACGTCGATCGTCGCATCCTCGCCGGTCGCGGCCCCCAGCAGCAGCACCGCGGCGATGCCGCCGGTCCGGAGCAGCTGAACCGCCATCAGGCGATCGGCATCACCCGGGCCCTGCAGGATACGCACCAGGCCGAGCGCCACCAGCAGCACCACACCGGCCGCGGCGGCCAGCAGCCATTCACTCATGCCCCACCCCTACCACCAATGCGCGGGCCAGGATGCGCTCCTCCTCGGCGATCTGCTCGACGACCGGCTGCGAGACGTCGATGCAGTGGTAGAGCACCGCTGTGTCGCCATCGCCGGTCGGTACCGTTCCCGGCATCAGGCTCGTGATGGTGGCGACCGTGTTGCGGGCCAGCCCGGGCGGGAAGCCGATCGGACACGCGACGAAACCGGGCTGCAGCGGCATCCGCGGCGACAGCGCGCGCCGCGCGACGTCGATCCCCGCCAGGATCGACTGCCAGACGAAGTGCGGCATCAGCGCGACCATCACACCGAACCGCAGATGGCCCGCCAGGGGCGGCAGCAACCGCAGGCTGAGCCACGCTGCGACCGCAGCGGCGCCGACACCGAGCGCCAGGTCGCCCGGCTTGGCGCTCGGCAGCAGCACGACCCACAAGGCCAGGTACAGCGCTGCGCGGGTCAGGCCGACCCGCGTGCGCGAGGCGGGGCGCCGGCCGCCGGTGGTGTTCATGCCGCGGGCGCCGTTGCCGGGCCCGCCGGCGGATCGATCGCGCTGTACAGGCGAACCTCCATGCTGGCGAGCCGGTCGTTCAACACCGCGTCCGCGCGGATCGGCCACCAGTCGTACAGGA
>CAZPJE010000333.1:0-10125 GCA_964586725.1 uncultured Steroidobacteraceae bacterium
CGATCGCAACCGACGCCTGGTGCTGCCCGGCGCCGCTGCGAACTGGCAGGCGGTGCAGTTGCCGCTACGCGTGCCGCGTGGCCAGGCGGCACCCGGCGAGCCCGACACCGATACGCATCGCGTCTGGATCCGCGTTCGGTATACGGTGCCGGAAGGACAGGTCGAGCCGCTCGCGATCTACCTGCCGCGGCTGATGGCGGGATACGGCACCGACGACTTCCTGATCGACGGCGAGCGCATCGAATCCGGTCTCGGCCCCGGTGGCGTCGAGTGGAACACTCCGTTCCTGCTGGCGGTTCCGGAAGCGGCGCAGCGCCGCGGCAGTTTCGAAGTGCTGGTCTCGTTCTGGAACTGGCGCGAGGCGGGCTTCATGATCGCCGCACCCTACGTCGGACCGCTCTCGGAGCTGCGCCCGCTGGCGGACGAGCGGCGCTTCTACACCTCCGATGCACCGCGCGGCATGGCCTATGCACTTGCGGTGCTGGGGCTGTTCGCGTTCGGCTCGTGGCTGCGCCGCAGGGCAGAAACCAGCTATCTGCTGTTCGCCGTTGCGTCTGCAGTCTGGTACCTGCGCTCGCTGCACTACTACACCGGCGTGCCGAACGAGTGGGTGGGCGTGTTCTGGTGGGTGTCGCTGAACTCGCTGAGCTGGTTGATGCTGCTGGTGTACGAGTTCGCGATGCGCTTCCAGAGCCGGGCCTCGCCGCTGCTCGAGCGCAGCCTGATCGGCCTGGTCGTGCTGACCAGTTGCGTGACCTTGCCCGTCATGCAGCTGACGGTGGCGCAGTCGACCGGCATCGCCTATGGCTCGCAGCTGCTGGTCGCGCTCGCCGTGACGGGCTGGCTCACGCTCGATGCGCTGCGGCGCGGTGCGATCGAGACGCAACTGCTGGTCGTCGCGCTGTGGATCAACCTCGGCTTCGGCGCTCACGACCTGCTGCTGCATCGCTTCCTGCTCGACGCCGAGCACCTGTACCTGATGCCCTACGGCGCGCTGTTCCTGTTCTGCGCCTTCCTGTTCGCAGTGACGCGCCGCTACGCGGCGGCGCTCAACGAAACCGAGCGTCTCAATGCGTCGCTCGAGGTGCGCCTTGCCGCGCGCACGCAGGAGCTCGAGGCGAGCTACGAAAAACTGCAGCGCATCGAGAAGGAGCGGGCCGTCGTCGATGAGCGCCAGCGGCTGATGCGCGAAATGCACGACGGCATGGGTTCCTCGCTGATGAGCTCGCTCGTGATGGTCGAGCAGGGGCGGCTGAGCTCCGCTGAAGTCGCGACGGTGCTGCGCGAGTGCATCGACGATCTGAAGTTGACCATCGATTCACTGGAGCCCATCGGCGAGGATCTGGTCACGCTGCTCGCGACGCTGCGATATCGGCTCGGGCGCCGGCTGGAGCAGGCCGGCCTGCGGCTCGAGTGGATGGTGGCCGACGTGCCGTCGCTGCCGTGGCTGGATGCCGTCACCGCGCTGCAGGTGCTGCGCATCATCCAGGAGGCGCTGACCAACGTCATCAAGCATGCGGGAGCACGCACCATCCGCATCGCGACCGAAGTGACCGGAGCCGAAGTGCAGGTCCGCATCAGCGACGATGGTGTCGGATTCGACGGCAACGCCGCGAGCGGCGGACGCGGCCTGCTGAACATGCGGCGGCGCGCCGAGCAGCTGGGCGGTCAGATCGACTTTGCGCGCAGCGACGGATTGACGCAGGTCACGCTGCGCCTGCCGGTGGACCGCCGGCGCACTCAGCGCCAGTCGCCCTCGATGCCGGTCAGCTCGTAGGTCTGGTTCAGTACGTCGGAGGTCAGTCGCACCGGCAGGCAGTCGTCGCCGCCGGCCCAGACATCGAAGAAGTCGACGCCCGGAACCTCGATGCGGATGTGGCGCGTGTCGAAGCGGCCAGCGGGGCCTTCGATGACTTCGGGGCCATGGTCGATCACGCGCGCGAAGCCGGCGGGCACGGGAATCAGCGCCGGCCCCGAGCCGCCGTTCGCGAGCGTCGAGCTCGCGAAGGTCACGAAGCTGAACGTGTCGGCCGGGCCCGAGTGACGTCGCAGCCGACCCACGGTCCACGCATCGCCGTGCAGTGCGTGCGTGCCGAAGCAGGCCGCGGGTGCATCGAGATCGAAGCGCTGCGAGACGCGACCATCGCGCGCCGTGAAGCTCTCGCATTCGGCTGCGCGTTCGCTGAAGCGGAACCAGCCTGAACCAACGAAGCGCGCGGCGACGTGCAGGCGCACGAAGCCATCGGTGGGGCGCCACTGCGGATCGAGGCTCAGCGTGACGTCACGCAGCAGCTGGTCGTCGTCCATCTCGCATTGCGCCCGCAGCGTGCGCGCGCCGTCGTCGTACACCGAAACGGAGAAGAACTCCCGCCCCATCTCGCCGACGCCGTTGGTCCGGTAGACCATCTGGCCGCGATAGCTGCGGTGGCGCAGGCTCACAAGCCGAGCGCCCCCGGGTTCATCAGGCCGCGCGGGTCGACGTCGCGCTTGAGCGCGGTCAGCAGCGCACGGGCGCGCGGCTCGAGCCGGTTCAGGTACGGATAAGCGCGACCGAGCTGGAAGTGCGCTGCGCCATGCGCGGCGTACAGCGCGACGAGATCGCGCTTCAGCTGGTCGACATAGGCGCGTGCCTCTGGATTCGCCGGATAGCTCGGCTGGCTTGCGAGGAAACCCGGCTCCAGCATCCGCCGATGGAAGGCCGTCAGCGTATCCGGCCAGTAGATCGCGATTTCATACAGGAAGCCGGTGGAGCCCACCGGGCTGAACATGCCTCCGGTCCAGACACCGAGGCGCTTCATGTCGGCTTCGCTCGCCGCGTAGAAGTCGGTCAGCGCGTCGTGGAAGCCGAGCACGTCGCTGTGCCGCAGCACGCCGTGCAGCGGCACCCAGCGCTCGCCCTTGGGGCCGAGGATGTTGTTCAGCGGCGCGAACGGCAGCGTGCGCACGAAGCTCGGCACGCTGTTGGCGATCTCGCGCCCGAACGGTTCGAGCACGGCGCGCAACCGCGTGGCCTTGGCGGCGGCCTCGGCCTGCGTCGAACCTTCGATGATGAAGTGGTGCATCCACTCGCCGGCGCGCATCGCGCGCTGCCCGGCCATCGCCATGCCGGCCAGCTGCTTCAGGCCCGCGAACTTGCTGGGCGCGGCGCGCATGACGTCGCTCGCGATCTTGGCCTTGGTCGCGACGCCTTCCTGCTTGGCGATCTGGCCCTGCGACAGCGAGATGTCGAGGCCGAAGTTCTCTTCATCGAGATGCTCGACCTGCGCCGCGCGCACGGCGGCGTGAAAGCTCTCGAAATCATCGAACGCGAACGACAGCGCTTCGAAGTGTTCGCGCTGCGCGATCAGCGGCAGGCGGATCCGCGCCTTGATACCGAGCGCGCCGCAGTCGCCGGTGAACAGGCCCGTCAGATCCGGCCCGAAGTTGCGGGTGGCGGTGGTGGGCGCCGTGCACAGCAGTTCGCCGGAGGCGACGACGACATCCATCGACAGCACCGACGGCGCCGAGATGCCGAAGGCGCCACTGCCGTGGCTGAGGGCGTTCTGGCTGACGCTGCCGCCGACGGTGGCGACCAGGCCCGAGAATGGACCCCAGAACGGCGTGCGCAAGCCGTGCTGGGCGAGCTGGGTCCGCAATGCAGCCCAGGTCGTGCCCGGTCCGACCGTGACGACAGCGTTGGGAACGTCGATCTCGATCGCATTGAGGCCACCGAGGTCGAACAGCACGTGGCCACCCGCGGCATACAGGTAGCCATCGGTGTAGGACGCGCCGCCGCTGCGCGGCACGACGGCGACGCCGGCTTCGGTGCAGGCGCGCACTGCGGCCTGCAGGCCATCGACCGTCGTCGGGCGGACGACGCAGGCGGGCCGCCCGCCCGCGTGGTAGACGTCCGTGCCCATGAATTCGGTGGAATCGGCATCGTCGAGCACCGCGGCTTTGCCCAGCGCTTCGACCAGGCGGGTGCGCAGGGAGTCGGTTGAGATCAGGTGAGCATTCATCGTGGGAGACCTCCGTGCGCAAGCTTGGCACGGGCGGAGCGACCGGGAAACGCAAGCTGTACTGCTGTCCACGGGCGGGCGCCGCGCCGCGGTCGCGCTGCGTCAAAGTTGCGGCCGGCCGGGCGAAGCGATTGAATGAACCGTCCGGCACATCAACGCAGGGTCCACCAGATGAATGACAAGCCGCCGGCTACACGGCGTGACGTCCTGATCGCGGGGTCTGCGCTTGCCACTGGGCCCATCTGGGCGACGGCCGCCGGGTCGACGCAGGCCACCGCGGGCGGTTACGACCCGTCGATGTCGGTGAACCTGTCGGCGGAGGAGCTCGCCCAGTACCGCGATCCGGCCCGCCTCCAGCACCTGTTCTCGGCCAGGCCGCTCGTCAACCGCGAGCGCGCCAACGAAATCATGGACCGCTATGGCCTCGACGCCCTCGTCGCCGCGACGCCCAAGAAACGTCTACTACCTGTCGAGCCACGACAACGCGTTCTACCACACGGGTATCGAGCACATGCTGTTCGCCGTGCTGCCGCGCCGTGCCGAGGCGCCGCCGACGCTGATCATCTGGGGCGCGCTGCTGTACCACCTCGACTATCGTCCGACGTGGATGCAGTCGGTGGAGATCGTCACGGCGCCGCTGCCGGTCGAGCGCCTCGCCGGCGGCGCACTGCCCGCCGGCGCCTCTGCCGAGGATCCACCGGCCGTCCGCTACAACCGCAACCTGGTCCGCAAAGGCGCGCGCCTTTCGGAGCGCGATCGCTTCCAGCTCGCGCTCGCGGCCGAGTTTGCCGACAAGCCTGCGGCCACTGCGCTGCACGCGTTGCGTCGCGCACTGGTCGCGGGGGGCGCCGCCAAGGGTCGCATCGGCCTCGATGACGCGCGCGTCATCCCGTGGCTGCGCGATGTCGGCTTGCCGGATGTCACCGGCGTCGATGCGTTCGACCTCTTCAAGGAAGTGCGCATGGTCAAGTCCGCGAACGAGGTCGAGCTGCTGCGCGAGACCTCGCAGCGCTGCGAGCAGGCGCTCGATGCGGCGATCGCGACGCTGCACGTCGGTCAGCCGATCGCCGATGTCGAGTATCGCAAGCGCATCGGCGCGCTGGGCGGCAACACGCGCTGGCTGATCATCAACCAGGACGGCCTGAACTCCGGCCGCATCGAACGCGACAAGGTCATCAAGATCGACAGCGTCGGCGACTATCTCGGCGACGTCGGCGACATCGGGCGTTCGATCGTCGTGGGCACACCCACCGACGAAACCGCGGGTCGCAACCAGGCCAACGCCCGCGCACTGCGCATCGCCTACGACGCGATCCGGCCCGGCATGAGCTTCGAGGCGGTCTCGAAAATCGTCTCGGATGTGAGGCGGCAGGATGGCTACAACGGCTTCGCCGCGGTCCACAACGTCGGCATCGACCACACCGACCAGCCGAATTCGCTCGCGCATCCGACCCGGCGCCCCGCGCCGCTGCAGTTCGCCGAAGGCACGGTGTTCACGATCGACGTGCCCTACCTCGAGGTGGGCTACGGCTCATCGCACGTCGAGGACATGATGGTCTGCACGCGCACGGGGGCGAAGCCGCTGTCGTCGGGCGACGTCAGCCTGCGCGTGCGCCGCGCCTGAGCGCGCCGCATGGATGAGGCCGCCCTGCGGCGCCGACGCGCGCTGCTGCAGATCCACCTGTGCGTGATGTTGTGGGCGTTCACGGCGATTCTCGGCCGCCTGATCACGCTGCCTGCGACGCAGCTCGTCGCGTGGCGGCTGATCCTGGTCGTGGCGATCGTTGCGCTGCTGCCGCGCGTCTGGCGCGCAGTGCGTTCGATCGGACCGCGCCAGGCGCTGGGGTTCGCCGGCATCGGCGCGGTCGTCGCGCTGCATTGGCTCGCGTTCTACGGCTCGATCAAGGCTTCGAACGCGTCGGTGGCGACGATCTGTCTTGCCGTTGCGCCGGTCGCGATCGCGTTGCTCGAGCCGCTGTTGCATCGCGCGCGGCTGCGACCCTGGGATCTCGCCCTGGGTATCGCCGTGGTGCCGGGGATCGTGCTGATCGTGGGCGGCGTTCCCGCCGCGATGACGCAGGGTGTCTGGCTCGGCGTGGCCGCCGCGCTGCTGGTCGCGCTCTACATGATGCTGAACAAGCGCTGGATCGGCGACCAGGATCCGCTCGGCGTCACGGCGATCGAGTTCGCGGGCGGGCTGCTGCTGACGCTTGCCGTGCTGCCATGGCTCGAGCCGATGGCCCCGGCCGGGTTCCTGCCGTCAGGCCGCGATCTGCTGCTGCTGGTCGTGCTGGCCGTGTTCTGCACGATCGTGCCTTTCGCGCTTTCGTTGATCGCGCTGCGCGAGGTGTCCGCGTTCACCGCGCAGCTCGCGGTAAACCTCGAGCCGATCTACGCAATGGCCATCGCGGCCGTTCTGCTCGGCGAGGCCGCGGAGCTGGGGCTGCGTTTCTATGCCGGCGCGATGCTCGTGCTGCTGGCGGTGCTAGGCCACGGCGTGCTGTCGGTCCGTGACCGCGGCTGAGGCGGGCGCGCGCGCCGCCAGCCAGTGGCGCAGCGCGCGCTCGAGCACGGGCAGCACCAGCGGCTTGGTCAGGTAGTCGTCCATGCCTGCCGCGTGGCAGGCCTCGCGATCGCCCGGCATCGCGTTGCCCGTCAATGCGACGATCGGCAGGCTCGCCCGCTCCGGCAGTTCGCGCCGGATGGTGGCGGCAGCGGTGAAGCCGTCCATGACCGGCATCTGGCAGTCCATCAACACGATGTCCAGGTCCGGGTCATCGCGCACCGCGGCGACGCCTTCGGCGCCGTTCATGGCCGTCAAGACCGTGACGCCAAGGTGCTCGAGCATTGCGCGCACGATCTCGTGGTTGACCGGGTTGTCCTCGACGACGAGCACGCGCGCGCCCGGAAGCCCCCGCTCAGCGGCGTGGGCTGGCGTCCCGGCGACGCTGGCGGGAGCGTCAGTGGCGACCGGGTCAGTGGCGGCATGATCAGTGACCGCAGCGTCAGTGGCGACCGCGTCAGGCGTGCGGGTGCCAGCGACGGCCACAACCTGCTGCGGGCCAAACGCCTCGCAGAGGGGTACCGGTTTGGTCAGGCACTCGAGGCCTGGTGCGGGGGCGCGCTCGTCCGTCGGGCAGCGCAGACCGCGCCACGTGACGCACCATTCACGGCGTTCGAGCACGAGCCAGTCCGCGAGTGCGGTCGCTTCGCCGTGGATGAAGGCGTCGTCGAGCACGACGCGGAGCGACCGTGGTTCGCAGGGCCATGTCGTCAGCGCCTCGATGGCGTCGGGGATCTCGCTGGTGGCCAGCACGTCGCCGTAGCGTGACGCGGCGATGCGCTGCAGCGTGTCGCGGATCGGGCCGTGCGGCGCGATGATCAGCGCGCTCTCGCCGAGCCTTGCATCGTCACTGCGCTGCGCGTCGACACGCGGCTGCTGCCGTGACTGCGGCGCCGCTGGCAGCACGATCCAGAAACGGCTGCCCACGCGGGGTTTGCTGTCGAAGCCGATGTCGCCGCCCATGGCTGCGACGAGCTGCCGGGAGATCGCAAGACCCAGGCCGGTGCCACCGAAGCGTCGCGTGATGCTGGCATCGGCCTGCGCGAAGGCGTCGAATACATGCTCGGCCTGCTCCGGTTCGATCCCGATGCCCGTGTCGGTGACGACGATGCGTACCGCGTCGCCGCCATCGCCCGACGCCGCGACCGGCTCCGCGGCAACGACCACCTGGCCGCGCTCCGTGAACTTGATGGCATTGTTGACGAGATTGCCGAGCACCTGCCGCAGCCGCACCGGGTCGCCGACGATGGCCGCCGGGCAGTCGTCCAGCACGACGCCAGCGAGGTCCAGTCCCTTGTCGAAGGCGCGCGCGGCGAACAGGCTGACGACGTCGTCGAGCTGCGCATGCAGCGGCACGATGTCGTTCGCTGTCTGCAGCTTGCCGGCGTCCGCCTTGGAGAAATCCAGGATGTCGTTGACGATCGCGATCAGCGCCTCGGCCGAGCCCTTCATCGTGGTCACGAAGCGCCGCTGGCGCGCGTCGAGCATCGTGGTCGTGAGCATCGATGCCATGCCGACGACGCCGTTCAAGGGCGTCCGCAGCTCATGACTCATGTTCGCGAGGAACTGCGCCTTGGCAGCCGCGGCGGCCTCTGCCTGTTGCTTGGCGAGCTGCAGCGTCTCTGCGGCCTGCCTCTGCAGCGTGATGTCGGTGATGACTGCGACGACGCCGTCCGGTCCGCTGCCCCCGCGCCGCAGCGGTGCCTTGTGGACCAGCGCGTTCAGGCTCCGTCCGGATGCGTCGGGGATCGTGACCTCGTACCGGTGCAAGTCTCCCGTATCCAGCACCACCCGATCGGTTTCGTCGCTGATCCGCCGGTGCTTCGCGTCGTTGATCAGCACGGGCGCGCCGAGCTGCGGGCCTCGCACGACGCCGGTCAGGGCTTCCCAGGCGGCATTGAGGCGCAGCACGCGGCCATCCCGATCCTTGACGACGACCGGCAGCGGGATGGCTTCGAGCAGCGATTCGACGAACAGCAGGTTCTCGGCGAGCTGCGCTTCCATCGTCTTGCGCGCCGTGATGTCGGCGATGACGCCGGTGACGCGCAGCGCGCGGCCATACGCATCGCGCGCGGTGACGTTGCCGAAGGTATGCAGCCAGACCCAGTGTCCCTCGGCGTGGCGAACGCGATGCTCGACGTCAAAGAATCCTTTGCGCCCGCGCAGCAGATCCACCATCTCGGAGTTGAAGCGGGCGCCATCGGCCGGGTCCGTGATCGAGATCATGAGCGCCATCGGCACTTCGCGCGGCAGTTCCGGGCGTCCAATGAAGCGCGTGAACGGCTCTTCGAAGAACACGTGCGGCTCGGTGGTGTCCCAGTCCCACATGCCGAGGTTCGCAGCCTTCAACGCGAGATCGAGGCGTTGCTCGCTGGCGGCCTTGGCGCGCTGCGTGTCGGCGAGGGCGTTGCTCAGCGCCGCAATCAGCTGGCTCAGCGACTGCATGCCCGAGCCCTGGGCTTGCACGGCCGGCAGGCCCGCCACCGCGGCGATACGCTCGGCCGCTTCCAGCAGCAGGCGTTCCGATTCCGCCCGCGCGTGCAGGTCGCCGCGCAGCCGTTCGTTCAGCTCGAAGAGCTCCTTCGAGCTGATGTCGAGGCTGCGGGCGCGCAGTTCGAGGTCGCGCTCGAGCTGCTGGTAGCTTTCGCCGACGGCCTCGGTCAGCTGTGCCAGCACGCGCGGCCAGTCGATCGGGTCGCCTGCCAGCGAAGCATCACTGCCGGCCTGCGCCGATTGCAGCCAGGCCTCTGGCTCGACTCCCGCCGGCAGCTGCAGCGCGCGCCGCAGCTGGCGCTTCAGCAGCCGGTGCATGTCAGCCTTCGGCGAACCGGGTGATCGTCATCGTCTGGTTGTGCAGATGATGGCCGGCCGCGCCCTTGCAGTTGTCGAGCGTGCCCTCGGAGCTGATCTCGCCGTTCGAGTAGAAGCCGCTCAGCGTGCATTGCGCGCCTACGACGTCTGCCACCGCTTCCACTTCCTCTTCGACGCGGGCACCTAGCGCCATGCGACGCCCGACACAGCTGACCAGCAGCGCGAGCGTCTGCTGCGGCGTCAGTTCGTCGCCGACCGTCGATTCCGCGGCGACTTCCGCGCCATTGATCAACTCATCGGAACTCGCGGTCATCAGCCGCAGGAAGCCGTCCGGAGCAATCTCGCCGGCCAGCGTCAGGCTGCCACCCACTTCGTCGGCACCGAGAATCGTGCGGATCACGCCTGTGTCGCGCCCCTCGGCGTCGAACATCGCGAACGGGAACAACAGCGCCGAGCCGGGCAGCTGCGCGGCGTACTCGCCGAGATAGCGCTTGTAGACATTGAGAGCGGGCTCGCCGTCGAGCTCGTGCAGCACGTTGCCGCTGGCGCGTGTCACGCGGCGCAACACGCCAAACGGCTTCCAGCCGCCGAAGGTGCCCGTAGTCACGCGCAGCGTCGGATCGTTGAATCCGACCGCGACGATCTCGTGGCTGGAGCTGCGCGCGCCGGAGATCACGTGTGTCTTGACGAAGCGACCGGCGTCGCCGGCCAGCCCGCCCACCAGCGTGACGCGCTCGCCGAGCGCCTTGCGCA
>CAZPJE010000334.1:0-4251 GCA_964586725.1 uncultured Steroidobacteraceae bacterium
GAGGTGCCGCTGCCGCCCTACATCGAGCGCAGCGCGACCGGCGCCGACCGCGAGCGGTACCAGAGCGTGCTCGCGCGCCATCCCGGCGCAGTGGCGGCGCCGACCGCAAGCCTGCATTTCGATGCGCCGCTGCTCGCGGCACTCGACGCGCTCGGCGTCGAGCGCACCTGTGTGACGCTGCACGTCGGCGCAGGCACGTTCCAGCCCGTGCGAGTCGCAGATCCCGCCGAACATGTCATGCACAGCGAACGCTATGTGCTCGACGCCGCTGCCGCGGCGACCCTCGATGCCGCGCGCGCGCGCGGCGGCCGGATCATTGCCGTAGGCACGACGGTGGTGCGCGTGCTCGAGACGCTGGCGCCGCAGCCGGGCGAGCCGTGGCGGGCGGCGCAGGGCGCGACCCGGATCTTCATTCGACCGGGGCACGTGTTTCGCGCCATCGACGCGCTGATCACCAACTTCCACCTGCCGCAATCCACGCTGCTGATGCTGGTCGCGGCCTTCGCGGGGCACGACGCCGTGATGCGCGCCTATCGGCATGCGGTTGCGCAGCGCTACCGGTTCTTCAGCTATGGCGATGCCATGTTCGTGACACCGCAAACCAGCGCCCGCGCGGACACCGCGTGAGTCTGCCGCCGCGACTGAGATACACACTGCTCGCGACCGACGGGCAGGCGCGGCGGGGGCGGGTGCAGGCACGCCACGGCAGCTTCGAGACCCCGGCCTTCATGCCGGTCGGCACCTACGGGACCGTCAAGGCGATGACGCCGGAGGAACTCGAGGGTATCGGCGCCGAGATCGTGCTGGGCAACACCTTCCACCTGATGCTGCGCCCCGGCGCGCAGGTCGTCGCTGCGCATGGCGGCCTGCACGGCTTCATGCACTGGCGGCGCCCCATCCTGACCGACTCGGGCGGCTTTCAGGTGTTCAGCCTCGCGAAGCTGCGCAAGATCACGGAGGAGGGCGTGAAGTTCCGCTCGCCGATCGACGGCAGCGAGGTGCGCTTGACGCCCGAGGACTCCATGGATGTGCAGCGGGCGCTCGGCTCCGACATCGCCATGGCCTTCGATGACTGCACGGCCTATCCCGCGACGCACGAGCAGGCGCGCGATTCGATGTTGCGCTCGATGCGCTGGGCGGAGCGTAGCCAGCGCCATTACTACGGGGCTGGCCCGGCGCCGGCCCCCGGCGATCTGTTCGGCATCGTGCAGGGCGGCATGCACCTGGACCTGCGGCACGAGTCGCTGCAGCGTCTCGAGGCGCTGGATCTGCCGGGCCTGGCCGTCGGCGGCCTCGCGGTGGGCGAACCGGAAGTCGAGCGGCTCAAGGTGCTGGACGACGTCGTGCCGCGGATGCCGGCGGACCGGCCGCGTTACCTGATGGGGGTGGGGCGCCCCGAGGACATCGTCCAGGCGGTGCAGCGCGGCGTGGATATGTTCGATTGCGTGATGCCCACCCGCCATGCGCGCAATGGGCACCTGTTCACGTCCGAAGGCGTCGTGAACATCCGCAATGCCCGGCATGCCGCGGACACGGGCCCGCTGGACCCCGCCTGCGCTTGCTACACCTGCCGCAACTACTCCCGCGCCTACCTGCGGCACCTGGATCGATGCAACGAAATCCTCGGTTCGCGGCTCAATACCCTGCACAACCTGCACTTCTACCTGCATTTGATGGGCGAGCTGCGGGCGGCCATCGAGGCGGGCCGCCTGGATGCCTACGCCACAGACTTCCTGGCCCGGCGGCGGGACGCCGGGCAGGGCGCCGAATCCTGAAACGCCCCGGCCTGCGCGGCGGGGCCTCTCCCGGGCCGGCCTGTGGCATAATTCGCGCCCTTTGCGGCCCGTCCGCCGCTGATGGTGAACCATGAACGCACTGATTCCCGCCGCCCACGCCCAGGCGGCCGGCGCTCCCGCAGCCGGCAGCCAGCTCGCACCATTGCTGATGATGGTGCTCTTCATCGTGATCTTCTATTTCTTGCTGATTCGTCCGCAGCAGAAGAAGGCCAAGGAGCACCAGGCGATGCTTGGCAAGCTTGCGGCCGGTGACGAAGTCGTGACCGCTGGCGGCATCCTGGGTCGCGTCGTCGAAGTCGGCGAGAGCTTCACCGTCATCGAGATCTCCGACGGCGTGAAGATCAAGGTGCAGAAGTTCCAGATCACTTCGCTGATGCCCAAGGGCACGCTGAAGAGCGGCTGACACCACGATGCTCGAGTTCGCGCGCTGGAAATACATTCTCGTCGCGATGGTGCTCGCCATCGCCTTCGTGCTCGCCCTGCCCAACGTGTTCGGCGAGGATGCCGCGCTGCAGGTCGCGCGCAAGGATCGCGCCGCGGTCGATGCCGGGGGGCAGAAGTCCGTCGAGGATCTCCTGCGCGGGCAGCAGGTGGCGTTCTCGCGCAGCTACGTCGACAACGGCCGACTGATGCTGCACTTCGACGACGTCCCCAACCAGCTCAAGGCGCGCGATGTCGTCAATGAGTCGCTGGCGGCCGAGTACGTGACGGCGCTGTCGTTCGCGTCTCGCGCGCCGGACTGGGTGCGCGGCCTGGGCCTGCGGCCGATGCCGCTGGGCCTCGACCTGCGCGGCGGCCTGTATCTTCTGTATCAGGTCGACGTGAACGGCGCCGTCGCGCAACTGCTCGAAGCTTACGAGCAGGATTTCCGCCGCACGCTCGAGCGCGCCGGGCTGCCGTTCGGTGACGTCGCGAGCTTCGCCACGACTGGCAGCGAGCGTCCGAACGCGCTGCGCATCGTGCTGCCTGCAGGCGCGGATGCCGACGCGGTGCGTACCGCGCTGCGCACTGCCTTGCCGGACCTGACCTTCACCGAGACCAGCGCCGCGACCGGGCCGGTCGTGCAGATGGTGCTGACCGACGCGCAGATCCGCGAGCGGCAGGACTACGCGATCCAGCAGAACCTGACCACGCTGCGCAACCGCGTCAATGAACTCGGCGTGGCCGAGCCTGTCGTCACGCGCCAGGGCCTCGACCGCATCGCCGTGCAGCTGCCGGGCGTGCAGAACTCGGCCGAGGTCAAGGACATCCTCGGCAAGGTCGCGACGCTCGAGTTCCGGCTCGTCGACGTCACGAACAGCATCTCCGAGGCCGTGCAGCGCGGTCGCGCGCCGATCGGCTCCAAGCTCTATCGCGACCGCAACGACCAGCCGGTGCTGCTGAAGCGGGATGTCATCGTCACGGGCGACCAGCTGGTCGACGCGACGACGGCCGCGACCCAGGACGGCCCGGGCGTGTCGGTCAAGCTCGACCAGCTCGGCGGCGAAGAGATGCTGCGCACGACCCGCGCCAACCTGAAGCGGCCGATGGCCGTGGTGTTCATCGAGCAGCGCCGCGAGACGATCGACGTCGGTGGCGAGAAGGTCACGCGCGACATCAAGGAAGAGCGCGTCATCAACCAGGCGACCATCCAGGGCGTATTCAGCAACAACTTCCAGATCACCGGCCTCGCTTCGACGGAAGCACGGGAGCTCGCGCTGCTGCTGCGCGCCGGCGCGCTCGCAGCGCCCATTTTCGTCGTCGAGGAGCGCGCGGTCGGTCCGGCACTCGGCCAGGAGAACATCGACCAGGGCGTGCGCGCGCTGATGATCGGCATGGCGCTGCTGTTCGTGTTCATGATCGTCTACTACAAGACTTTCGGCCTCGTCGCCAACATCGTGCTGCTCGCCAACGTGGTGCTGCTGGCTGCGCTGCTGACGGCCTTGAAGACGGCCCTGTCGCTGCCCGGCATTGCCGGCATCGTGCTGACGGTCGGCATGGCGGTCGACGCCAACGTGCTGATCTACGAGCGCATCCGCGAGGAAATCCGCAACGGCGTGACCCCACAGACGGCGATTGCCAAGGGTTTCGAGAAGGCGTTCTCGTCGATTGCGGATTCCAACGTGACCACCCTGATCGCGGGCGTCGTGCTGTGGATCTTCGGCACTGGCGCGATCCGCGGCTTCGCGGTCGTGCTGAGTCTGGGCATCATCACGTCGATGTTCACGGCGCTGCTCGGCAGTCGCGCGCTTCTGACGCTGATGTATGGCGGCGCGCGCCGCCCGGCACGACTGTCGATCTGAGGGCGGGAGACAAGCATGGAACTGTTCAACCCCAACGCCCGCATCGGCTTCTCCGCCAAGCGCAAGATTTTCTACGCGGTCTCCGCCGTGCTGATGCTGGCCTCGCTCGTTTCGCTGTTCACGCGTGGCCTGAACTTCAGCGTCGATTTCACCGGCGGCGTCACGGTCGAAGC
>CAZPJE010000335.1:0-4355 GCA_964586725.1 uncultured Steroidobacteraceae bacterium
AACACAGTAAGATGACCGCCCATGATCGAACCGACTGCGCAGGGCGTCAGCGCGACTGCCCGCCCCGCTCCCACCCCGCCGGCCAGCATGAGACGGGTCGTGACGGCCGCCTCCCTCGGCACCGTGTTCGAGTACTACGACTTCCTGCTTTACGGCAGTCTGGCCGCGTTTTTCGGCGTCCTGTTCTTCCCCCCGGGCAACGAAACCGCCGGCCTGCTCGCGAGCCTCGCGACCTTTGGCGCGGGCTTCGCGATCCGACCGCTGGGCGCACTGGTGTTCGGCCGCCTCGGCGATCGCGTCGGGCGCAAACAGACGTTCCTGATCACTATTGTGCTGATGGGCGTGTCGACGGCGCTGGTCGGCGTGCTGCCGACCTTCGAGACGATCGGCTGGTGGGCACCGGCGCTGCTGGTGCTGCTGCGCCTGCTGCAGGGCCTGGCGCTGGGCGGCGAGTTCGGCGGCGCGGCTCTCTATATCGCCGAACACTGCCCACCCGAGCGGCGCGGCTATTACACGGCCTGGATCCAGACCACGGGTACGATGGGGCTAGTCCTGTCGCTGCTCGTGATCCTGACCTGCCGCATCGCGTTCGGCGAGGAAGACTTCCGCGAGTGGGGCTGGCGCGTGCCCTTCCTGCTGTCCGTCGTGCTGCTGGGCCTGTCGGTCTACGTGCGCAGCAAACTCAACGAGTCGCCGATGTTCGCGGCACTCAAGGAGAGCGGTCGCCTGTCACGCGCGCCGATCCGCGAGAGCTTCGTCGAAGCGCAGAACCGGCCGCGCATCATCGCCGCGCTGATCATCGGCGCCGTGATGGCCGTGCTCTGGTACACGGCGCAGTTCTACACGCTGGTGTTCATGCAGACGACTCTGAAGGTCGACACGGTCACGGCACCGCTGCTGATGTGCGTGGCGCTGCTGCTCGGCATCCCGCTGTACCTGTGGGCGGGCGCGCTCGCGGACCGGATCGGCCGCAAGCCCGTCCAGATGGCAGGCATGCTGCTGGCCGTCGTCTGCATCATTCCGGTCTACCAGGCCATCGGGGCGCTCGCGCCGATCCCGCCCATCGATTCCTTCAGCGCGATCTCGACGACCCATGTCCAGATAGTCGGCCTGCTGCTGCTGCTGATCTTCGCAGCGGGCCTCGCCTGCGGCCCTGGCGCCGCGTTCATGGCCGAGTTGTTCCCGACCCGCATCCGCTACACCTCGCTGTCGCTGCCCTATCACCTGACGAGCGCCTGGTTCGGCGGATTCATGCCCTTCGTCGCGTCCGCGCTCATGGTGCGGACCGGCGACCCGTATGCAGGCCTGTGGTATCCGGTCATCGTCGCCGGCGTGTGTTTCCTGCTCGCGCTCAAGTACGTCCCCGAAACAGTGCTCACCAAGCACGAGGATTGATCTTGATGAAGACCCGCGCCGCCATCGCCTGGAAAGCTGGAGCCCCGCTCGCGATCGAAACCGTCGACCTCGACGGGCCGAAAGCCGGCGAAGTGCTGATCGAACTCAAGGCGACCGGCGTCTGCCACACGGATGAATTCACGCGCTCGGGTGCCGACTCGGAAGGACTGTTCCCGGTGATCTTCGGCCACGAGGGCGCGGGCATCGTCGTCGACGTCGGTCCGGGCGTGAAGTACCAAAAAAAGTGCGATCACGTGATTCCGCGCTACACGCCGGAATGCCGCGAGTGCAAGAGCTGCACGTCGCACAAGACCAACCTCTGCACCGCGATCCGTTCGACACAGGGCCAGGGCGAGATGCCGGATGGCACCAGCCGCTTCTCGATCGGCGGCGAGAAGATCCACCATTACATGGGCTGCAGCACGTTCAAGCACCACACCGTTCTGCCGGAGATCGCGGTGGCGAAGATCCGCGAGGACGCGCCCTTCGACAAGGTCTGTTACATCGGTTGCGGCGTCACGACTGGCATCGGCGCGGTCATCAACACCGCCAAGGTCGAACCCGGCGCGAATGTCGTTGTTTTCGGGCTCGGCGGCATCGGCCTGAACGTGATCCACGGCGCGCTTCTCGCCGGCGCCAACATGATCGTCAGCGTCGACATCAACCCGAAGCGCAAGGCGCTGGCCGAGAGCTTCGGCATGACGCACTTCGTCAACCCGAAGGAAGTCGAAGGCGACCCGGTGCCCTACCTGGTGAGCCTCATCGGTGGCGGTGCCGACTACAGTTTCGAGTGCGTCGGCAACGTCGACCTGATGCGCCGGGCGCTCGAGTGCTGTCACCGCGGCTGGGGCGAGTCGATCATCATCGGGGTCGCCGGCGCCGGCCAGGAGATCCGCACGCGGCCCTTCCAGCTCGTGACCGGCCGCGTCTGGAAGGGCACGGCCTTCGGCGGTGCGCGTGGCCGCACCGACGTCCCGAAGATCGTCGACTGGTACATGGACGGCAAGATCTCGATCGATCCGCTGATCACGCACACAATGCCGCTCGAGAACATCAACGACGCGTTCGACCTGATGCACTCGGGCGAGTCGATCCGCAGCGTCGTCGTCTATTCATGACACCGGTCGAGCTCGGCCAGCAGTACGCGACAGACGGCCTGGCCGAGCACGACCTTGCGTTCCTGGCCAGCGACGAAGCCCGGCCCGCGCGCCTGCTGCTCGAGTACCTGCGCGCCGAGGTCAAGCTGCAGAGTGCGAACATACGATCGACCGTCGTGGTCTGGGGCAGCGCGCGCATCCCCTCGCCCGAGCAGCTTGCGCAGGAGACGCAGCCGGTGCTCGCGAAGTGGTCCAGGTACTACGACGAGGCGCGCCAGCTTGCTGGCGTGCTGGCAGCCCGCTGCGGCGGACCCGAGTGCCGGGAGTTCGTGGTCGCGACCGGCGGTGGTCCGGGCATCATGGAGGCGGCCAACCGCGGCGCCGCGGAGCGCGGCGAAATCACGCTCGGTTTCAACATCGAGCTGCCGCACGAACAGAAGCCCAATCCCTACCTGCCCGCGGGCTGGAGCATCCAGTTCCACTACTTCGCATTGCGCAAGCTGCACTTCATGATGCGGGCGCGCGCGCTGGTCGCCTTTCCGGGCGGCTTCGGCACGCTCGACGAACTGTTCGAGGCGCTGACGCTGGTGCAGACCGGCAAGATCGACCGCATTCCGATCGTGCTGGTCGGCGGCGAGTACTGGCGCCGCGTGATCGACTGGGATTACCTGGTCGACGAGGGCTTCATCGCCCGAGCCGACCGCGAGCTGATCACGATCGTGGAGACGGGTCAGGCAGCGGCGCAGCGGGTGCTGGCGCCCGATGGCGGCGCGCCTTGAACTTGTCGGTGATCCGGGCCACGGACAGGTAAACCGCCGGCACGACGACCAGCGACAGCACGGTCGAGGTCACGAGTCCGCCGATCACCGATACGCCCAGCGGCGAGCGGAAGCTGCCGTCGGCACCCAGCCCGAAAGCAATCGGCAGCATGCCGGCTCCCATCGCGATCGTGGTCATGATCACGGGTCGGGCGCGTTTGCGGCAGGCATCCACGACCGCATCGACGCGCGACAGCCCGAGGTCGCGCTCGCCGATGATGGCGTAGTCGACGATCAGGATCGAATTCTTGGTCGCGATGCCCGTCAGCAGCAGCAGCCCGATCAGCGAGGGCACCGACAGCTCGTAACCCGAGAGCAGCAGCGCGCCGAACGCGCCGCCGCCGCACAGCGGCACGGCGGAGAGAATCGTGATCGGCTGGCTGACACTGTTGAACAGCAGCAGCAGCACGACGTACACGCACAGCACGCCGGTCAGCATCGCAAAGGCAAAGCCGACGAACAGCTCGCGGAAGGCCTCGGAATCGCCGGCCGGCAGCACCCGCACGCCTGGCGGCAGCTTGGACATGATGTCGAGGCGACTGACCTTGCCCTGTACGTCGCCCAGCGGCAGGCCATTGAGTTCGGCGCTGACCGTGACATTGCGCTCGCGGTTGTAGCGGTTGATCGTCGAGGGTCCGCTGCCCTCGCGGATCGTGGCCACGGCCGACAACGGCACCGGGCCGTTCTTGCCATTGACCCGCAGCAGCGACAACACCGAGCGATCGCCGAGCGCCGCCTCGTCGATCTGCACCCGGATCGGAATCTGCCGGTCGGCCAGGTTCAGCTTCGCGAGCCGCTGGCGGATATCGCCGCTGGTCGCAATGCGGGCTGCCTCGGCGATATCCACCGTCGAGACGCCCATGTCCGCCGCGCGCGCCGCATCTGGTTCGATCACGATCTCCGGGCGCAGCAGCGACGCCGATGACGTCACGTTGCCGATCCCCGGTATCGCGCGGATGCCGGCCGCGAGCTCGTTGGCCGTGCTCTGCAGTGCGGCGGCATCCTTGCCGGCCAGCACCAGTTGCAACTGCGAACCCGGGCCGCC
>CAZPJE010000336.1:0-1738 GCA_964586725.1 uncultured Steroidobacteraceae bacterium
CTTGCTCGCCGAGCTCCTCGACGATATCGGTCGCGTCCACGAGCGGATCGACACCGTGCCGGACGCACTGGGCGCGAAGCTCGAGCCCCTCGAGCAGCGAGTCGAGCGGCTCACCCGGGCAATGGCCACCGCAGCGCAGAACCTCCTCGAGGCGGGAAACGTGCATCAGGCGCGAATCGCGGAATACGTCGAGAAGGTTGCCGCAGACCAGATCACCGCAAGCGCGGAACGCGCCGCAGCTCAGGCCGTCAACGCAGTCCGAGAGGAACAGGACAGGGCGATCGCGGCGGTCCGGGAAGCGACGCTGGAACAGCACCAAGCTTCGACACCATCGCCGGCCCCTGCGGGCCGCATGATCACGCTCGCCGCTTTGATCGGCCTCATGGTCGGGATCGCGATCGGCTGCCTCGTCGCGACGACCTGAGGCAGCGCGAATCGCTGCCGATCGGGCCGACCGATCGGCTCACGGCTGCGCCGCGACCGCTACATCCGCTCGACCACCCGTAGTGGTCGACGAGAGGGCCAGGGGTCTGCCAAGGAGACACTCAGGCTTGCGACGGCTTCGCGAGCGCTTGGGCGGCGAATGTGAGCAGTGCTTCCTCGTCGGGCTCGCCCCAGACCTCGACAGCGAGCCAGCGATGGAACGACGTCACCGCAAGGCGTGACGTCCTCTTTCCGAGGCGCAGCATTC
The DNA here is from genome assembly GCA_964586725.1 of uncultured Steroidobacteraceae bacterium. Taxonomy (GTDB): domain Bacteria; phylum Pseudomonadota; class Gammaproteobacteria; order Steroidobacterales; family Steroidobacteraceae; genus UBA964. The sequence continues at coordinate 692 of CAZPJE010000336.1, forward strand.
CAGACGTCTGCTTCGCGTTGTACCGCTCCACGTAGCCATCGCGATCGGCAGGGTCCAGCTCGGCGAAGTAGCGCTCGGCCTCGGCCGTCCAGTGCGCCAGGTAAGCCTCCCGAAGATCGACCGCAGCCTGCTGGGCGGGCTTCACTGTCGGTGCAACCTTTGCAACCGGCTGGCCTTCTGCGTAGCGCCCCACCAGGGCCTGGCGGAAGTAGGCGGCCGGGTTGGCCAAGGGGGCAGACTTCGAGTCCTTCATCCGGCGGCGTGTGTACTCGAGCGCTGCACGCACGGCCGCCGCAGGATGTTGCTTCACCAAGCGCTGAGCCTCACTCGCCGGGACGCGGAACGTCGCCAGCTCCGCGACGAGCTCGATATCGTCCGAAGTCGTGGCCTCTTGGGGACCCTGAACCATGCCCTTGCGCTGAATCTCGAAGCGCAACGACGTGACCCGCTTGCCGTCCTTGCGCTCGATGAGCGTGATGGTGTGGTTCGACTCAGAGTTGATCTCGGCAATCGCCGGCTTGAGGACCTTCGCCCTGAAGTACTTGTACTCCTGGTAGGTCTTCGCCTCGGCCGACTCGCCTAGCGCCATGTCGCGCAACTTCTCCCAGCCAATCTCGGCAGTGCGCCCGATCTTTTCGAACCGGACGCACAGTTCCCAGATCGCGAGCGACGGCGCGCGGCGAAAGCGCCGAACCACCGTCATGTCGATCACGGCGTAGACGTCCGGATCGATCAGCCGATCGCGCATCTGCGAGCTGATCTGGTACCTGAATACGTCCTGCCGGATCTCGATCTCCGGGAACAGCACCGACGCCTTCCACTGGACACGGTTGCCCGCTGGAGCGAGCACGTCCCACTCGTGGACCACGCGCAACAGGGCCTCGGCTGACTCCTTGAGATACTCGCGGTTGTTCGAGTCAAAGCCGATCGTGCGCGACAGCTGCCGGATGCCGATCTCCCACCAGCCGGCAGGATCGGGGGGATTCTCGACCGCGTTCTTCAGCCAGGCATTCCCGAGCTTGCGCTGCAGCAGCGAAAGCGGCGCCT
>CAZPJE010000337.1:0-5341 GCA_964586725.1 uncultured Steroidobacteraceae bacterium
TGGCGAGCAGGCCGAACAGGTAACCCGTCGCGAAATACATCGCACCGTCCACCCCAAAATACGAACGCGCTGCGGCCTCGGCGTCGTCGTTCGCCGCGAGCACGAAGCGGTAGTGCCGGGGAAGCTGCCCGGTGGAGCCCAGGGCCCGCAACGCAGCTGCGCCGGCGTCAAAAAGTTCCGGCTCCGCCGACAACCCGAGGTAGCAGGAGCCGCCGAAGTTCAGGAACGGTCGCCCGTCCGCCACCATGTGCGCGCAACTCGGTGATTGGATGCGCAAATTTTCCATTGTCGATCGGCGATGTTCGTAATGTCGTCGCGAATACCCGGCCGTATACATTCCACATGGCTCGGCCGTGAGTCGAGGGTCGGTCCACTCGACCCATTGCGATGTATACGGACGTATAGTATACAGACGTGAAGCGCGTTAGCGCGAACTATCCGTTGCATCACAACAACGTTGGGGTTCCCGTCATGAAGCAGAACATCGCCGTGCACGCAGCCGTGGTCCTTGCCATCGCCGGTGGTGCCCCACTGGTGGTTGCACAGGAGCAACAGGCCGTTCAGCTCGAGACGGTGATCGTGACGGCGACGAAGCGGTCTCAGGCGCTCGCGGAAATCCCGATCGCGATCTCGACGATCGGCGAGGAAGAACTCGCGCAACGCGGCATCACGGAATTCGCGGATTACTTGCCGGCGATTGCCGGCGTGCAGTTCAACTTCGGTGGCAACCTGTTCCAGAACGCGATCACGATCCGCGGCGTCGGCGACGGCAGCGGATCGTCGCTGACGCAGACGCCGGTGGCGGTCTATCTGGACGAGACACCGCTGACACTGTCCCAGGGCGCCCTGAATCTCGACTATTCGATGATCGTCGTGGATCGCGTGACGGTGATCAAGGGTCCGCACAGCACGCTGTACGGGGCGGCATCGCTCGGTGGCACCGTCAAGGTCGAAACCCGCAAACCATCACTCACTGAGAGCCGTGTATCGGCACGCGCTGTTCTCTCCTCAGTTGACGGCGGTGACACGGGCTACACGCTTGCGGGCTCGGTGTCAGGTGCGCCCGTCGACGGCAAACTTGGTATGGAGTTCGCTGCTTATCTGATCGAGCGTCCGGGATACATCGATGATCCGTCTCGCAACGCCGACGACATCAACAACCAGACGACGACTGGCGGACGATTTGCCATCCGCTACGCGCCGAGTGAGAACCTGACGGTCGACGGCACGCTGTACTACCAGAAGACGGAACTGAACAGCGTCAGCCTCTGGGGGCCGCAGTTCGGCGATATCACGTCGCGTCCGCTGCTCTTCGACCAGTCGAACGACGATGAGGTCACGCTCGGGTCGCTGGTGGTGCGGTACAATTTCGGTGCTGCGGAACTGGTGAGTGCCACTTCGTACTATGACCGTGAAGCGGACGTACAGCAGGATTACAGCTCCAGCTTCTTCAACCTCGGCATTCCGGGCGCGGTCGTCACGACAAGCATCATCGCTCCGGCAAAAGTGTTCTCTCAGGAGCTGCGCCTCGTTTCTTCGGGTGAGGGGAAGCTGAGCTGGCTCGTCGGTGCGTTCTACTCACGTGAGGACTATGCGGAGGACTTCTCGTTCAATCACTCCATCGTAGGGTCGCTCTTCGACGGCACAAACGCCTACGTTTACGAAACGTCCGCCGCGTTCGGAGAACTCAGCTATTCGCTGACCGACAAGCTCGCCCTCACGGTGGGCGGGCGCTTCACCGACTACTCCGCCGATACGCAACTCGACGTAACCGGCCTTTTCGCTGCGAGCCCCCCGGTAGATCGCAAGGATAGCGAGACGGACTTCAGTCCTCGCGTGGCCGTGAACTACGAGTATGGCGCGGGATCCATCTATGTTCAGGCGGCCAAGGGGTTCCGGGTTGGGCAGGTGAACGTCCCCATCGTTTCGTTGCCGGGCGAGGTCGTGCCGGCTTTCTTCAAGTCCGACAGCCTCTGGAACTTCGAGGTCGGTGCGAAGACCACGTGGCTCGATCGGCGTTTGCAGGTGAACGCGGCGGCCTACTTTATCGATTGGACTGATCTGCAGGCCACGCTGCAGTCCGGCACCGGATTTACCTACATCTCCAACGTGGGCAGTGCAGAGATCAAGGGCCTTGAGATTGAGACGATTGCGCTGCTCGGCAGCGGGTTTACCTGGACTGCGGCTCTGTCGTTCAACGACGGGGAGCTTTCCAAGGATGTTCCGACCGTCGCTCCCGAGGGCACGCGCTTGCCGGGTGTCCCGGACTTCACGTTCAACACTGCGCTCCAGAAGGATTTCAGGCTTGGCGAGCGCCCTGCCTTTGCCCGGTTGGACTATCTGCGCTATGGCGAATACGACAACGGGTTTCCGACGGCGTTGGGTGGTGCTGCGAAAAATGGCGACTACGACAAGATCGATCTGCGCTTCGGCATGACGTTCGGGAGTGTCGAATTCGCATTGTTCGGCACCAACCTCCTCGACGAGCGGCCGCCCATCTTCCGCCAGAGCGCCGTCGGTTCCGAGGAAGTCAGCACGATCCAGCCGCGCACGCTTGGCGTGTCAGTGTCCTACGGCTTCTAGGGCGCAGACTTCGGCGAACGGTTCAGCCACCGCAATCCGAAGTTGACCGCCTGCATCACTTCTGTGGAGTGGGTATCGCCCATCAGTTCCGCGGCATGCACCCGGCACCCTGACCGGCGAACGAGCAGTTCCGCCATCTGCCGGGTCTCAGCAAGGATGTCCGGATAGCCGCCGAGGCAAGCCACGTACTCCTTCCATTCCGGCAGGTGCATGAACTGCGCCCACTGGCTCTTGAACGCCTCGGCCGTCTCGAACTCGCCAGCGGCGACGTAGAAGTCAACGTCGACGGGCTCCGCCCCGCGGCCGAACGCTTCCGCGCGTTCGAACAGGCTGGCCCTGCGCCACCAGAACGAGGAGCCCACGGCGAGGTAGCGCCGAAACTCCTGCGGTGCGCTCAGCAGCGCGTGGGTGGCGAACAGTCCGCCGAGCGAGTGTCCGACCAGCGTCCAGTTGCGCGGGTCGATCCTGTATTCCTTCTCGAGCACCGGCTTGAGTTCTTCAACGATCACCGCGAGAAATGCGTCGGCGCGTCCCGATGGCGGACATTGCAGACCTCCGAGCACGATGCCGTAGAGTCGATCCCACTCGGGCCAGGGCAGGGGCGTCAGATCCTCATTGCGCGCGACCAGGAACGGCACCGGTGCATCGAGCGGATAGCCGATGGACACGGCGACGGAGGGCGGCAGTTCACCACCCATCTCGAGGTAGGTTGTCGCATGGTGCAGCAATCCGGCACTCGAGTTGCCGTCCAGCATCAGCGTACCTGCGATCAGTCCTTCGGGCCTGCGCTGTGGAACTGTGACGGTGAGCAGCAGCGGACGGGAAATGTGCTCCGGCTGGACGGTCCAGACTTCGGTGCGCAACAGTGTGTTGCTCGGCTCACGCTTGAGGATCTTCATTCGTTCTTGGCTCCCTCACCCCAATTGACGCCAACGGCTATCGTTGGCGTGGGCATGGCTGCATAGGCGGCCAGTACGCGCTGGAGTCCGTCGTCGATCGCGGCTTTGCGCAGCAGGTGGTTGCCGGTCAGCACCGTGTGTATGCCGCGCGTGGCGCGGATGTCGGCCAGTGGGTCGCCGTCGACCAGCACCAGGTCTGCCTTTGCACCGACGGTGACAGTGCCGTCCACGGCGCCTTCGCCGTGGTACTCAGCCGCCCGACGTGTACTCGCGAAAAGTACGTCCGCCGGTGCCACGCCGCATTGGTTCACGAGATCTTCGAGTTCCTCGTGCAAGGTGAAGCCTTCGACGACATGCGGATTGGGCACATCGGTGCCCGTGAGCACTCGCGCCCCGTGGCGGTGCAGCGCCCTTACCGCGTTGCCGGTGAGATCGTAGGTGTTCTCGGAGAACTTCTTGCGACTGTCGTCAGCGCGGATCATGGCGATCATCGGACTGTCTGCGGCCCACAGCGTGCGCTGCAGCGTGTTCATGTAGCGCAGGTCCGGTGAGCGCAGCGGCTTGCCATCCATGAGCCACTCGACGCGGTTCGTCACCGCGACCGTAGCCTGGACCCAGGTGCCACTGTCTGCGAGCAGACGCGCCAGTCGATCGATGCGCGCCGCATCGTACCGGGAGGCGCCGGCCTCGTTGAAGAAGAGCTCCGCAGCATGCGCGATGCCCTGCTGGCCGCGTGCGACTGCCGTGTCGATGCCGACGTCCTTGGGCACATGCCCCATGATGCGAATGCCGCGCTGATGGCAGGTCTCGACCAGCGCGAAGTACGCGGCCGGTGATAGGTTCGTGTAGGGCTTCGCGAAATCGAAGCCCATGTCCGCGATCTGCTCGCCGGCACGCCGGCCGCCGGCGGCATCCATCGCGATGTAGCTCATCAGCGGAGACTGCAGCGGAGGCCAGCCATCGATCAGCGGACTGCCAACGCTGAGCTTCGGTCCCACCAGTGACCCGTTCTTGATGGACTCGCGCATCCACAGCGCATCGGGGCAACCCGCCATCACTTCGACCCGCGTGATCCCGTTCGCCAGGAACAGAAACAGCAGCAGATCGTACGGCAGCATGTACTGCGATCCGTCGCCGGCATCCTTCACCATCGGCCCGAATGAGGCGGCCCAACCGGATACGAACAGATGCGCGTGGATATCCGACAGTCCGGGTAGCAGCATCTTGCCGCTGGCGTCCACGACGAGTGCGTTTGCGGGCAGGGGTTTCCCGGTCGGTTGCACCGCGACCACCTTGCCGTCGCGCGTCACGACGTCGTGACGGTCCAGCACGGAGCCGTTCAGCATCGTCAGCACCCGCGCATCGCGGAACACGATCGGCCGACCCGCATCGACGCGCTCGTAGAGTCCGGCCGTTGCGGTACGGTCAGCGTTGCAGAAGCGGCTCTGATGTTTCGGCGTGGCGTCGGCGAAGGATTCCGGGGCGCCCGCTTGCATGGTGGGCGCGTCGCGTTGTGCGGAGAATGCGCCGATCATGTGGTGCAGCGGGCAGCAGTAGGCGCGTGGACTGGCAGGGCCGCAGCTGAAGGAGCGACGTTCGGAGGAATGAGTCTTCAAGCGGTTCAGCATGAGTTCTCCGGGATGATGGCGGCGTACGGGTCGCCCGGACCGTACGGAGTGGGTCGGATGAATGGAATATACGACCGTATACTCTGGATGCGGGAAAACCGCCAGTCCGTGGCAAGGCAGGCCTAAAGGATTGCGGTGACGACCGCGCCGACGCCCACTGCGGCAGCGAGTGCCAGAAATACGGGGCGCGCACCGAGCGCTCGAAACGCTCCCAGCCGCGTCTCAAGTCCC
>CAZPJE010000338.1:0-2827 GCA_964586725.1 uncultured Steroidobacteraceae bacterium
AGGCTCGCGGCGAGATGGAGCGGACGACACTGACGGCTCGGCAGATCTACGAACAGGTGCGGGCCAATCCCGCGCGCGCGCGCTTCGGCTTCGGGCAGCGGGCTGCGTTGGTCAACATCGACCTGCAGAAGGCCTACACGCGCACTGATCTTTACAAGACGGCATACGAGAACGACCCGCGGCAGATCGAGCACGTCAATGCGCTCGCCGCGCAGTTCCGCGCCCTGGGCTGGCCGGTGATCTGGACGTATGTCGCTTACATGGACTCGGGCGAGGATGCCGGCATCTGGGGCACGCGCACCAACACGCCGGACTCATTGCAGAACATCAAGTTCGGTTCCGACCGGGCGGCATTCGATGAGCGCTGCGCGGTCGATCGGGTGCGCGATGTCATTTACTGCAAGAAGATGCCGTCGCCGTTCCACGAGACGCCCCTGCAGTCGCTGCTCGTCTGGCACCGGGTCGATACCGTGGTCTTCAGCGGTGGATCGACCTCGGGCTGCGTGCGCGCGGCCGCTGTCGATGGGTTGAGCCGCGGTTATCGCTGCATCGTTCCCGAGGAATGCGTGGCCGACAAGCACGAGAGCTATCACTACGCGAACCTCACTGATCTTGCGCTGAAGTACGCCGACGTCGTGCAGGTCGAGGAAGTGCACGCCTACCTGCGCTCGGCGACGGCCCGCGCTGCCACGGGCGGTGTCGCATGAAGCGCGACCCCGGGCTGTACGATTTCTGGCCCTACCGCGATCGTCCGAAGATCGTCTGGCCAGGCGGGGCCCGCATCGCGTTCTGGGTGGCCCCCAACATCGAGTTCTACGAAGTGGCGCCGCCGCCGAATCCCTCGCGCCAGGCCTGGGCCCGCCCTTATCCGGACGTGCAGACCTACTCGCATCGCGACTACGGCAACCGGGTCGGCCACTACCGGATGATGGAAGCGATGGATCGCTGCGGCGTGCGTGGCTCGGTGTCGCTGTCGGTCGCGATGTGCCAGCACCATCCCGAACTGATCCGCGACGGCGTCGAACGCGGCTGGGAGTTCTTCTCGCACGGCATCTACAACACGCGCTACAGCTACGGCATGGATGAGGCGCAGGAGCGCGCGATCATCGAGGATTCGATCCGCACCGTGCAGGAGGCCACGGGCCAGCGCATCGCGGGGTGGCTTGCGCCGGCGCTGACGCACACCGAGCGCACGATGGACCTGCTGGCTGATTACGGCATCCTCTACACCTGCGACCTGTTCCAGGACGACCAGCCGCAGCCGGTCAAGGTGGCGAAGGGCAGGCTGATCAGCATGCCGTACTCGCTCGAAATCAACGACGTGATCGCCTACAACAGCAACCTGGCGACGCCGCGTGCCTATGGGGACATGATCAGGCGCCAGTTCGACACGCTGTATGCGGAAGGGGCAGAGTCGGGCACCGTGATGTGCATCCCGCTGCATGCCTATCTCGTGGGTCATCCGCACCGCGTCGGGCCGTTCGAGGAGGCCCTGCGCTACATCACCTCGCACGAAGGCGTGTGGGTCACGACGGCGCGCGAGATCGCCGAGTACTACTACGCGAACTATTACGACGCGGCGCTGGCAGACATCGCGCGCCACGCGCGGAGCGCCGCATGAGCCTGCCCGACGACTACCTGCAGTATCCGCGTCGGCGCCATGGCATGGACCAGGACTGGTACGACTGGCGTTCCCATTTCGCGTTGCCGGCACGGCCTTGGCCCAATGGTGCCCGCGTCGCGATCTGGATCAGCACCGCGCTCGAGTTCTTCCCGCTGAACCCGACCGGCAAACCGTTCAAGGCACCGGGCAGCATGGTCACGCCGTATCCGGATCTGCGCCACTACACGACGCGCGACTACGGCAATCGCGTCGGCGTCTATCGCCTGCTGCGACTGTTCCGCGACCTGGGCGTGCAGACCAGCTTTGCCGTCAATGCCGCGGTGGCCGAACGCTATCCGCAGCTGGTCGTGGATGTGCTGGCCGGCCAGCACGAGTTGATCGCGCATGGCGTCGATATGGACCGCCTGCATCACGGTGGGCTGAGCGCCGCGGAGGAGGGTGGCCTGATCGACCAGAGTCTCGCGGCGCTGCAGCGACTCAGCGGTCGACGCCCGCGCGGCTGGCTGTCGCCAGCGCGCAGCGAGTCGGCGCAGACACCGCAGCTGCTGGCCGCACGCGGCGTCGAGTACTTTTGCGACTTCGTCAACGACGAGTTGCCTTACGCGTTCCGCACCGACGCCGGCGAGTTGACCGCGATGCCGCTGTCGTTCGAGTTGTCAGACCGGCAGATCCTGGTCGACTACCACCATTCCGAGGACGAATACGCGCAGCAGGTGCTGGATCAGTTCGAAGTGCTGAATGCCGAATCGCGCCAGTACGGCCGCCGCATCCTGAGCCTGCCGCTGACGCCCTACATCACCGGTCTGCCGTATCGGATCGGCATGCTGCGTGAGGTGCTGACGCATCTGGCCGCGCAGCGCGATGTCTGGTTCGCCACCGGCGAGCAGATCCTCGACGCCTGGCGCGCGCCGGGTGCTGCAGCAGGCTAGTGCGTGTGGTCGCGCGTCAGCGCTTCCACAGATAGGCACGGTCGTCGAAGCTGCGGACCCAGTGGGGGCAGAACATCACCGCTGCCCACATCACGATGCCGTTGATGAATGCCTCGCCGAAGGTCATCAGCGGCAGGATCGCGAGGTAGTCTTCGCCCGTGTTCGTGCTCATGGCGGGTTGGCCCGACAGCGCGAGCAGCAGGCCGCGCGCAATCGTCGCGAGATTCCACGCGAGCGCTGCGCCCAGGAACACGCTGACGAAGAAGTACACGAA
>CAZPJE010000339.1:0-35060 GCA_964586725.1 uncultured Steroidobacteraceae bacterium
AGACGCCGACGGTGTAGCGCCCCGAACTGCCGATCGCCCAGGCATCGCGCTGGCCCCAGCTCGTTCCGGTCTTCCACGCGATCTGCCGGCGCGCGACGAACTGGCTCCAGCTGCCCTCCTCGTCGGGGCGCGGCACTTCGAGCAGCGCGTTCAGGGTCAGCCAGGCCGCGCCCGGACTCAGGCGGTGCACGCCCGGCGCCGCAGCATCCGGCATCGCCCCGGCAGCCGCGGGCGCTGCCGGCGCGCGGACCAGCTGCAGCGCGCGGCGCGGCACGCGCGCGCCGTCCAGCGGCGTGCGCGCCCGGTCGACCAGATCGGCATGCAGGCGGGTCAGTTCCCAGAGGTTGCCTTCGGCACCACCCAGCACGAGCGTCAGGCCGTAGTGATCCGGTGGCTGCGTCAGCGTCGTCATGCCCGACGCGCGCAGCAGGTCGTAGAAGCGCTCGACGCCGTAGTCGCGCAGCAACCGCACGGCCGGCACGTTCAGCGACTGCGCCAGCGCGACGTCCGCCGGCACGGCGCCGCGAAAGCGGCGGTCGAAGTTCTCGGGCGCATAGCCGGCGTAATGGATCGGCACGTCCGGCACGAGCATCTTGGGCAGCAGCTGGCCGCTGTCGAGCATCGCCGCGTACAGCAGCGGCTTCAGCACGCTGCCCGTGCTGCGCGGCCGCTGCACGACATCGACGGCGTAGCCATGTTCGTTGCGCAGCGACCATTGCGCGTTGCCGACATAGGCGAGCACTTCATAGCGCTCGTGGTCGATGACGAGCGCTGCGGCGTTGTGGATGCCCTGGCGCGCGAGTCCCCGCGATTGCGCCGCGACGATCTCGGTCGCGGCGCGCTGCAGCGCGGCGTCCAGCGTCGACTCGAAGCGATGCTGCTGCGGGTGACGCCGCCGCAGCGTCTCGAGCAGGTGCGGCGCCGCATCGGGCAGCGCGCGCGGGGCGCCGACCAGGGGCTCGGCGAGGGCGGCGGCGAGATCGACGTCATCGAGCACGCCGGCCGCATGCAACCGCTGCAGCAAGGCGTCGCGCTTGACCGCGAGCCGCGCGCGATTGCGCCCGGGCGTGACCAGCGCCGGCTGGTTCGGCAGCACCGCCAGCGTCGCGGCTTCGGCCCAGCTCAGGCGCGCCGGGTCGCGGCCAAAATAGCGCCACGCGGCCGCCTCGAGGCCGACCACATTGCCGCCGAAGGGCGCGTGGCTCGCGTACAGGGCGAGGATTTCATCCTTGTCATACTCGGCTTCAAGCCGCAGGGCCAGCGCGGTGTCGGCCAGCTTCGCCGCCATGCCGCGCCGCCGCTGCTGGTCGCCGCCCTCGCCGTTCGAGCGCGGCGCGCGCGCGAGTCGCGCCAGCTGCATCGTGATCGTGCTCGCGCCGCTGACGACGCGCCGCTGTTCGAGATTCAGCCGCGCGGCGCGCAGCACCGCGAGCGGATCGACGCCCCAGTGACGGTCGAAGCGCTTGTCCTCGTAGGCAAGCACGGCGGCGCGGTAGCGCGCTGGCACGCGCGCGAGCGGCGGGAAACGCCACTGGCCGTCGCTCGCGATGCGCGCGCCGAGCAGCTCGCCGTCGCGCGCGACGAGCACCGCCGACTGCGGCACGTCGAACAGCGGCGACGGCGCGAGCCGCCAGAAGCCTACGGCGGCGAGCGCCGCGAGGCCCGCCGCCGCGACGCCGAGCCGCAGGCGCGGCCGGCGCATCAGCGGTTGCGCGGAACGACCTGCACCCATTGCCCGCGGCTCCGCGCGTTCTTGCTGGCGTCGTACATGGCCTCGGCCGACACGCTCGGCAGGTAGTAGCGGCCGAGATAGGCGGCCGTCAGGCGCGTCCGGAAGCGGATCGTCTCCCCCGACTTCAGGCTGAAGTACTGCAGCACCCGGTCATCGCGCACGTCGACGAAATCCGGCGCGACGCCGGCCGGCGCCGCCCAGGGACTGCGGTCAGTCGCAGCCGCGCCCTCGCGCTCACCGGCGGGCGCGGCATTCTCGAGGCGCTCGTTCGCGATCTCCCAGCCCGCCGGCACGATCTGCGTCAGCGCGATGTTGTCGAGCTGCAGCGGCGTCTGGTTGCGGACCGCGATCTGCGCGACGACATCCGTGCCCTGCGGCAACCGCGCGATGTCGACCGGCGCGCCCGCGTCGTCGACGTAGCGGATCTCGAGCGCGAGGCCCGCGCTGGCCGCCTCGTCGTCACCCGCGGCCGGCACGCCGCGGTTCGCGAGCGTCGCGAACAGCACGCGCTGCGAGGTATTGCGCACCTGCACCGGCACGCCCGCCGGCGTGATGCCGCGCAGCGCGGCCTGGTGCAGCACCGTGGTCGACGTCACCGCCTGCGCCGGTTCGGAGCCGATGCGGCGCTCGAACGTGAACGGTCCGGGCTGGCCAGCGCCCGCGAACTGCGCCATCGCCAGCAGCGCGAAAGACACCGACTGCGTGCTGTGCCATTCCTGCGACGACAACTCGTCCGAGATCGCCTTGACCAGGTCGGGCGTGCGTTCGAGACGGCCCAGCGTCACGAGGCTCTGCAGCAGCAGCGCGCGGTCGCGCAGCGCCGAACCGAAGGTCAGGTCGACGCCCTGGTAGCTGCGCAGCTTCAGCGCGGCATCCTTCGTCAGCGCTTTCGCGACATCGCCGAGGCCGGCGATCTGGTACGCCGACGCCAGCAGCCAGCGTTCGGTGTCGCCGAGCGTCGTCAGCTCGCGCAGCCGGTTCATCGCGCCGACGTCGGCGGCACCGGCCAGCGCGAGCACGTACAGCCGGTACGCCTGGTCGAGCTGGCCCGCGTCGCGCCCTTCGGCGACCGGGCTCCACGCCGCCGCGGTGCCGCGCAGGCTGCGCACGAAGCCGACGCGCATCGACGGCGGCAGCGTGTAGCCCGCGCGCTCGGCCTCGACCAGGAAGTGGCTCGCGTAGGTCGTCGACCAGCGCGAGTACGCGTCGCTCGCGGCATTGTCGAAGCCGCCGCTGCCGCCCTGCCAGTACGCGAAGCTGCCATTGGCGCGCTGGAAGAAGCGCAGGCGCTCGATGCCGGCGCGGATGTTGTCTTCGATCTCGCGCTGGCGCGACGGCTCGAGCTTGACCAGCTTGGCGAGCCGCAGCTGCGGAAACACCGCGGACGTCGTCTGCTCGAGGCAGCCATGCGGATACTGGATCAGATAGCGCAGCCGTGACTCGAGATTCAGCGGCGGCAGCCCCGAGACCTCGAGCGTCGCCGCGTTGGTGCCCGGGATGCCGTGCGCCGCGAGCGTCGTGCGCCAGGTCTCGCCCGGCTGCAGCACCTGCGCCTGGTAGCGCGAGGTCGGCGGATTCGAACTGCGCACGTCGATCGTGATCGAACCCTCGGCGCGATGCGGCCCGCTGGTCGCGACGAACCTGACCTCGCCCTTGCCGAGCCGGCCCAGCGTGCGCAGGCGCAGCAAGCCGAGCTTTTCTTCTGGCCGCTCGAACGCGACCTTGACGCTGGCGGCGCCGACGACCTCGAACATCGCGTCCGGCTGGATCGTCAGCGTCACGTCGCGGATGCCGGCGCGCGTCACGAACAGCGACACGGGCACGCCGATCTCCTCGCCCGGCCCGATCACGCGCGGCATGGTCGGCAGCAGCATCAGCGGCTGGCGCACGAACACCGACTTCTCGGTCGAGCCATACGCGCCGTTGTCGCCGGCGACCACCATCACGCGCACCGCGCCGACGTACTGCGGCAGATCGATCGCATGCGTCGCGCGCTTGCCGGCCTCGAGCTTGAACGGGCCGAGGAAGCGCACCACCGGCGGGAAGCGGCTCTTCGACGCTTCCTGTTGCGCGCTGCCCGCGGCGTCGGAGCCGCCCAGCGCCAGCAGGCGCTCGAGCTGTGCGCTGTACGCGCCGGCGACCTGGTCGTACAGATCCCAGCTCTGCACGCCGAGCGCCTCGCGCCGGTAGAACTCGCCGTGCAGTTCCGGCGTGCGGAAGTTCGTCAGGCCGAGCAGCCCTTCGTCGACGATGGCGACCGTGTAAGTCATCGCGCGGCCCTTGGCCTCGGCGACCGCGATCTGCACGCGCGAGGCCGGCTTCCATTCATCGGCGGCCGTGAGCACCGGCGCCAGGCGCGTCGCGGGATCCGTGACCTTCAGCGGAATCACGCCATACAGGCGCAACGGCCGGTCGTTGCCGCGATTCTCGTGCGGCTGCACCAGCGTCACGGCGATGTAGACGTTCGGCGTCATCGCCGCGGTGATCGGCAGCGTGAAGCGGGTGTTGCCAGGGCGCGGCTCGAGCCAGCGACTTTCGAGGATGCCGGTGCCGTTCTCGACCGTGACCAGCGCCCGGCCCTGGGCACTCTCCGGCAACTGGATCGTCGCGGTCTCGCCGACGGCGTAGGACTCGCGATCGGCGGTCAGCGTCAGCACGCTCGCGGCCGCGCCGGACTGCTCGCGCTGCTTGCCCGCCCAGTTCGGCCAGTCGACGTAGAACGTTCGGCCGGTGCAGTGACCGCCGTCGAGATCACAGGCCCGCACCAGGTAGCGGCCCCACTCCGGGTAGCGGATGTTGAACTTCCACGTGCCGCGCCCGCCCGTGGTCGCAATGGTGTCGCTGCGGATCACCGCGTTGCTCTCGCCCTGCACGTACTGCGCGAGCGAGTCGCCGCCCTTGTCCCACCACCAGCGCCACTCGACCTTGTACAGCGTGACCTGCACCTTGCCCATCGCGACCGGCTTGCCATCGGCCGCGAGGCTCGCGATCTGCACCACGTGCTCGGTGTCGGTCAGCAGCATGTCGCGCGACGCGTCGCCCTTCGGCAGGCGCAAGCCGACATAGCGCTCGAACGGCGAGTACGGCGCACTCTGCACGTTGATGCTGAAGGCGCCACCGCGCTCGAACACGCGCGTCGTGAAGGTCGCGTTGAGCCTGCCTGGCGGCGGCGTGTCGAGCGCGAGGCGCTCGCTGAAGCGCGCGCGCCCGTCGCCGTCGAGCTCGCCCTCGAACACGGTCTGCGGCTCGGCCTGGAACTCGCGCGCCGGATCATCGAACACGTAATCCGTATGCGACGTGAACGAAGTCGGCGCCGGCGCAAGCCGCAGGCGCACCTCGCTGGGCAGGCCGGCCGCGCTGCCGCCCGCCAGCCACTGCGCGGCAATGCCGCCCGCCACCGTGCGACCCGCGGAGAGCCCGTCAGCGCCGAGATCGAGCTCGATCTTCAGGCGGTTCGGCATGACGGTTTCGATCCGCACGCTGCGCGAGAATGTCGTGTCGCCGAGCTGCACCTTGGCCGTCCACTCGCCGGTGGGCGCGTCTTCCGCCGTGCGCAGGTCGAAGCGGTAGAAGCCGCCGACCGGCGTCGTGTTGGCGACCGTCTGCGCCAGGCGGCCGCGCGGGTCGTAGAACTCGAGCGTCGCCGGATGGTTGGGCGGCAGCGTGCGATCCTTGTCCTGCAGCACGAAAGTCAGGTGCAGGGTGTCGCCGGGGCGCCAGATGCCGCGGTCCCCATAGACATGGCCCTTGAGCCCGCGGCTCACGACGTCGCCACCCACGTCGAAATGACTGACGGGCAGCGCGACGCCGCTCGCGATCTTCAGGTAACCGCGCTGGCCGTTGGCTTCGGCGACGAGCAGGAAGGGCTTGCCCGTCGGCGTGATCGTCGCGAGGCCGGTCGAATCGCTGTCGCCGACGCCGATCTCCTGGTTCTGGAAATTGCGCACCGACAGCTTCGCGCCGCCGAGCGCCGCGCCGCTGCGCAGGTTCGACACCGCGACCAGCAGCTTGCCGTACTGGTCGCGCTTCGCGAGCAGGCCGATGTTCGACGCGATCAGGTTGCGGGCCGCGACGACGTTCTCGCCATAGCGGTAGTAGGCGCTCGCACACGGATCGTTGCGCCGCCGCCAGTCGTAGCCATCGCCGCCCAACCACTGCTCGGCGTCGTCCCAGTAGGACGACTGCATCGTGTCGCCATCTTCCTGGCTCAGGGGCTGCGCGTCGGCGGCGAGCGGCAACTCGGCCGGCGCATCTTCGCAAAGGTACAGCGAGTCACGCGGCGTGATCTGAAGCGTCAGCTGGAACATGCCGCCCGGGAATTTCTTCGTCAGCTCGGTGACATCGAGCTCATAGCGCTGCCAGCGGCCGGTCTGCGCACCCGTCAGCGCGATGCTCTTGCGCCACAGGAAGCGCCCGACGCGGCCGATCTCGCCGTCGCCGTCGAGCGGGTTGACCTGCAGGAACTGCGGGATGTTGTCCTCGTAGATGCGCACGGCCGTGACGCGCACCGAGCGCGCGCTGACGGCCTCGAAGGGAATCGTCAGCCGCGCCGCATCGGGCAGGATCACGCCCGTGCCGACGAACCGCACCTGGGGCTTGGTGCTGCGGAAGGTCAGGCTGCGCGTCACGCGCTCCTCGAGCCGCGCGCCGCGCTGGTTGCGGATCCCGGGCTCGAGCGTCAGCGTGACCTCGCCGTCGAACTCGCCCTCGGGGTACAGCGTCAGCAGGTTGTTGTCGACGCTGGTGCTGAAGGCCGCGTCGTTCGACAGCCGCAGCAGCCCACGCAGGTCCTGCTGAGACCCGAGCGGATCGGAGAAGCTGACCTGGATCTGCCGCCGCCCGTCGCTGTCGACCGCCTGCACATCGGTGACGAGGAAGGCGCCGCGGGCCGGCACGTCCAGCGACTGTTCGCCCTTGGCCTCCGAACCGATCGGCTGGCCGTCCCAGCGGACGAGGACCGCCTCGCTGGCAGCCTGGCGCTCGAGTCCCGCGGTCGTGAACTCGTGCGTCAGCGCGGCGGCGTCATGCGTCCAGCGCAGCGCCACCGGCTGGCCGCGGTAGGCGACCTTGACGAGCTGCTCGATGCGCTCGTTCGCTTCGACGTCGGCAGCGTTCAACACGCCGCGCAGCAGCATGCGCCGGCTGTCCGTCGCATCGGATTCGAGGCCGCGCAGCGTGACTTCGAACTGCGGTCGCTGCACCGCGAAGCTGAACTCGAACGGCGGCAACCCGGCGGGCACGCCGCGCAGGCCCGCAGGCTGCAGCCGCACGCGGTAGGTCTGGCCGGGCGCGAGCTCGGCCTCGGGATCGAACACCAGTTCGCGAGCGCCGGCGAAGCTCGCGGCGCCACGCACGTCCGGCTCGATCGCGAGCAGCGTCGCGGCGGCGTCGGCCGCGACGTCGGTCGTGAACAGCACGCGGATTTCGCTGCGCCGCGAGACGACGCCCGTCGTGTGCCCGGCGATCACCGTCGCCCAGGCCTGCTGCTGCGCCGGATCGGGCGCCGCATCGCCGGCACCGCGCCCGCAGGCCACCAGCAGAGCCAGGGCGCCGACGCAAACGAGTCTGTGGAATTGACGCAGCATGGACCCGAACCTCCCGGGTATCATGGCGTGATCCTACGGAAGTCTGCGGCCCGCGCGCGGGCGAAATTCGGGCGAATTGTGTCAGCGACCCGTCAGGCGGAAGCGCTCGAGCCGCGCATGCAGGAATTCGGTGAAGAAGCCGTGCATCAGGAAGCGCTGGCTGAGGTTCCACGGCCCGACCAGGTAGTGCGGATACTTGTTGCAGGCCATCTCGGCCAGCGTCGGATCGCCGATCAACTGGCCGATCCGGATCGCGATCGACTGGTCGAGCTTGAAGCCGTTGATCGCGCCGCGATACTCCTCGCGCGTCAGCAGCAGGCAGAACAGGCACATGAACAGCGCGTGCGAGGTCTCGAAGTCCAGCGCCTGGCTGAAGCGGCGCACATGGCCATGGTCCGGCAGGTCGATCGTTCGCCAGTGCGTCCAGTCGAGCTGCTGCGGCGCGCGCGGACCGCGCGGCGGTTCCCAGTGGCCGAGGTCGCGCATGACGCGGAACAGCTCCTGGTCGTGGTCGACGAAGGTCTGCTGCAGCATGTCGTCGATGCGCCGCGGATACAGCGCCAGCGGCGCGACCTGCGGCGCGGCGCTGTTGTCGCGCAGGAAGTTCAGCAGGTTCGACTCGGTCGCGAAATGCCGCAGGATCAGCTGATTGGCTTCCGGACTGACGAAGTTGCGGCAGAACGCGCAGATCGTCCGCTGCAGCAGGCGATGCGCGCAGAACTGCGGCAGCGGCAGGCGCTTGAACGCCCAGGTCAGGTGCAGCAGCACGGCGAACAATGCCCGCAGCACGGGTCGCACGATCCAGCGCAGCGGGTTGTCGATGTCGCGCAGCCACAGGTCCACGGCGACCGGGTCGATCGGCAGCGTGTCGTCGACGACGATGGCCTGCAGCAACGGGGTGCGCTGCGAGTGACGCGGCTCAGGCAACGTCGACTTCCTCGAGCTGCAGCGCATAGAGGCGGCCGACGACCGTCGCCGTGCGCACGATGTCGCCACCGATGGCGGCACTGGTGCAGACGCGATCGAGCGGCCCGTACAGCTTGTCCATGTGCGAACCGTCGTTGGCGCCGTGGTAGCGCAGGAAGCGGGTCGCGCCCGCGTCGAGCCCACCGGGTTCGGTTCGCTGGCGCGATGCATCAGGTAGGCGTGCAGCGCCTCCGTGCCGACATTGCGCGCGCGGGCGCGCAGCACCGCGAGATCGCCGCCGCTGGCGACGTAGTCGGCCTCGCGCACTTCGTAGTCGCGGTGCTCGTCGTGGGCACGGCCGATCACGACGGAGCGGATGTCGGCGTGCTCGCGGTCGAAGCTCGACGCGCAGCGGCTGATCCAGCGCGAACCCTCGATGACCTGCGGTCTGAGGTTCAGCAGCAGACTGCGGTAGTCGTCGAGCCCGAAGGTGCCGCAGCGTCGCCTGCGTGGGCTCGCGCAGCGCTGCCGGGCGCGCCATTGCAACCGACTCGGCCATCAGGCCTCTACCACGGTCATGTGGATGTACGCGACATTGAAGTGCCCGCTCTCCGGAACCATGCACAGCACGGTCTCGCCGGGCGCGGCGCGCCCCTCTCGCAGGAAATCGTCGAGCATGATCATGATCGACGCGCAACCCGTGTTGCCTTTGGTGTACAGGTTCGTGAACCACTTTTCGTAGGGCACGCCGGCGCCGCACATTTCCAGCATGTCGAAGATGCGGCTGCGGAAGTGATGCGAGGAATAATGGCACAGCAGGTGATCAAGGCGCCGCACGTCGAGCAGGCCGGCGTCGATCAGCCGAAGCGCGCCGTCGACGCCGAGTTTGACGAGGTGCTCGAGCAGGCGCACGTCCTGGCGGATCAGCAGCGCGCCGGCGGCCTCGGCCTCGGCATAGGTCGCGTAGTCCAGCCAGAAGCGCGCGTCGCCGGCATCGGTCGGGCGACCGATGCTCATGCACAGCAGCCGCGCGGCCGCGCCTCCAACAGCGAGGCGCCGGCGCCGTCCGACAGCATCCAGCGCTGGAACTCGGCATTGAAGTCCATGCTGGCGTGCCCGCCGGCCGCTTCGTAGCGCGTGTGCCCCAACAGCCGCGACGCCAGTTCGCTGGCGACGACGAGTGCGCTGGCCTAGTCTCCGAGGCGCACGGCGTTGACGGACGCGCGCAGTGCCATCGCGCTGCTCGAGCAGATGCCGTGCGCCGTGTGCAGTTCGACCTCCGGGATGCCAAGGCCCGCCTGCACCATGCTGCCGAAGCCGGGAATGACCAGATCGCCCTGCGTGGTCGCGCAACTGAGCATCCCGACCTGGCGCGTCGGCAGCGGCGACGCCGCCATGCAGGCCTGCGCGGCGAACACCGCCATCTGTTCGTTCGGGTGCGTCGTGCGATGCTCGCGGTCGATCGCGTAATGGCGCGTCTGGATGACCTTCGCTTGCAGGATGCGCGCCTTGAGGCGGCTGCGGCGTCCCTCGACCAGGCCGAGCACGTCTTCGATGGCGTGGTTCGGAGTCGGTGGGCCGGGCAGGAACGAGCCCGTGCTCGTGACGTAAGCGTTCACGCGGTCGCACCCGCGCGCGCGCCAGGCCCGGTAGCGGCGGATGTTCTCTTCCAGGTAAGGCACGCCGCACAGCAGCGCCATGAACGTCAGGTAGCCGCGCAGGTAGCTGTCGCTGCCATGCGGCGCATCCACGGGCTGCAGCGTGAATTGCCCCTGCCACTCGAAGTTCAACAACTTCAGCACGATCTCCCAGTTGATGACGGCCACCAGCATCAGCAGGTACAGCGGAATGGTGGCCATGTAGTTGTGCACGTGGACTTCCCAGATCGAGATGTGCCGCCGCGGCGCCGAGTAGTGCACGTCGTAGTGCGCGACGACTTCGTGCGCGATGAACGCGGCGGGGCAGATCAGCAGGATCAGCAGGCTCAGCACGTTGGCCTCATAAACGAGGCACAACACGATGGGGATGCCGAGCTGCACGCCCATCAGCGAGTGCACCAGCGACTCGCGCAGCCCCGAGGTGCGCTCGATGCCGGTCGCGCGGTGGCAGCACCAGTCGATGAAGCCGGTGATACCCCAGAGCGGCAGGAGTCAGTACAGGATCAGGTTGATCAGCAGTTGATCAGTGCTGGGCATTCGTTTGCATCGGGATCAGAGCAGCGGCCGCAACGGCAGCAGCTGCCAGAATCGTACCTTGAGTCGCTTCAACCACCCAGCCGCGGCGTCCGGGTCGTCGCGCAGGCCGTCCCAGCTGTTCTCACGCCGCATGTCGGCCAGGATCGCCGCCGCGACGCGGCGCGCCTGGCTGGTGTCGTGCAGCACTACGCCGACTTCGGTGTTGAGGTTCTCCGAACGCGGATCGAGGTTGTAGGTGCCGATGTAGACGCTGCGCTGGTCGACCACCAGCGACTTGGCGTGCAGCGCGAACACCGGCGCCTTGTCGCGCAGCGCCGCGTAGCGCTGCATCAGCTCGGTCTCGATCATCGGGTCGGGGCGGAACTCGCGCACGTCGATGCCGAGCGATGCGAGCAGCGCGCGCTGGCTGCGATAGCCGCTGAAGGCCTGCAGGTTGTCGGTCGACGCCAGCGAGTTCGTGCTGATGCGGATCCGCACGCCGCGCGCGCGCAGCTTGCGGAACAGCCCGATCGCGGGATCCGACAGCACGAGGTAGGGCGACTGGATCAGCACTTCCTCGCGCGCCGAGTCGAGCAGCGCCGCAAGCGACGCCGTGCTGAGGCCGCCACCGCCGAGCCCGGCGCGGCCGTCGTTCTTGCCGGGCAGGTCGCTGATGAAGTCGACCCGGCCCCAGGTCAGCTGCTGCGCCAGCATCGGGAAATCAGCCGCGAGCGCGTCGACGGCGGCTCGCACTTCGGGCGCGTAGTTGGCCGGATCAGCCGCATAGGCGCGCAGCCCGGCGTAGACGGCGTCGATGCCGGCCCGCTGCGCCGTCGGGTTCGCGCCGAACACCGCCGCAGTGTCGAAGCGCCGCTCGACCGGCACGGCGAGCGGATCGCGCCAGAAGCGGCCGAAGCTCGCGGCCATGTCAGCCACCACCGCGCCCATGACCAGTGCATCGCGATCGCGGAAATTGTAGGCGTGGTCGTAGTCGTAGTACTCGTCCGCCATGTTGCGGCCGCCGGTGATCGCAAGCTCGCCGTCGACGATCAGCGTCTTGTCGTGCATGCGCTGGTTGACGCCGCGGAAGTTGGTCACGATGTTGTAGAGGCGGCGATACCACGGCACGCCCACGGTCATGACCGGGTTGTAGATGCGGATCTCGACGTTCGGGTGCGCCGCGAGCGCGAGCAGCGAACGGTCCGGCGCGTCGATCAGCAGATCGTCGACGATCACCCGGACGCGCACGCCACGCTCGGCGGCACGCAGCAGCGCCTCGGATGCGAGAATGCCGATGTTGTCGCTGCTCCAGATGAAATACTGGATGTCGATGCTGCGCCGCGCGTGATCGACGAGCCAGGCGCGCGCCAGCAGCGATTGTTCGCCGCGCTCGAGCACGAGGCTCGCGCTCTGGCCGGGGCGCGCGGCGATGGCGGCATCGAGCCCGGCGCGCGCATCGACGCCCTGCGCGTGCCCGCTGGACAGCAACAGACAGCCGGCGACGACGGCTGCAGAACACAGCGCGGCAAGCAGGCGCGGCAGACTCGCAGCGGTGCGCGGCATCCGCGGAGTGTATTCAGCCTCAAACGATTTCAGTATGCCGGCGGCGCCGCGTCTGCCAAATGAGAGGAACGCGTCACGCTAGCGCGGCGGCTGGCGGCGCTGCTGCCGGTCGCGCAGCTGCTGCAGTCGTCGCTGCCGCTCCTCGATCGACAGGTTCTGCCAGCGCTGGCGCAACTCGCGGCGGCGCTCCGGCGGCAGGCTCTGGAAGCGCTCGAAGGCCTTGCGCACTTGCGCCTTCTCGCCGGGCGTGAGGCTCTGGAACTGCTGCCAGCGATCCCGCGCCGCCGCGCGCTGTTCCGGCGTGAGGTCGCGCCAGCGATCGAAACTGGTGCGGGCGCGCTCGCGCTGCTCGGGCGTCATCGCGAGCCAGCGGCTGCTGCCGCGGGCCAACGCATTCTGGCGCGCCGCGGGCAGCGCGTCCCAGTTGCCCTCGAAGCGCGCCAGCAACTGCTGCTGCTCGGCGCTCAGGGACGACCACGGCAGCGGCGTCGTGACGACGGCGCTGGCGCGATCACCGCGCTCGGCCTCGGAGATGAAACCCTGCTGCGCGTGCGCGGTCTGTGCCAGCGCGCCCGCCACCGCGACGGCGGCCAGGGCCGCCCACAGCAACTCGCGTCGCGCCTGTCGTCGATGCCCGTTCATTTCCGTGCTCCTGCCAGTTTGCGGATGTCGGTGCTGGCCAGGAAATCGAGCCAGTCGCCATCCCCGTCGAGTTCGCCATCGGCGCCGCCGAGGAACTCGAGCAACTCATCGTCTGCTGCGAGCTGCGCAGCGACGTCCTTGCCCGGCACCGCCTTCGCAGGCGGTCGCTTTGCGGTCGACGCCGGCGGCGCTGCAGTCGGGGCCGGTTCGACCGCCTGCGCGCCGGCGCCTGTGCCGAGCGCGAGCGCCAGGCCCGCCAGCCGCGCGAGCCGCGCCGAACCGCGCGCGCTCATGAACCCACCGCCTCGGCTTCCGCGGCGGCCCACTCGTAGAAATCGTAGTCGGCGATGTCGCCTTCACCACTGAAAGCCTCGCCGTCCGCCAGCAGATCGAGATCCTCGAAGGCCGTCGCTGTCTCGCCGCGCGCCAGCAGCGCCTCACCATCGACGCCGCGCGGCGCGTTCCACAGCGTGATCGCGACGAGCACCGCCGCCGCGAGCGCACCGGCCGGCAGCAGCGCACCCGGCGCGAGCCAGCGCTTCCACGCCGCGCCCAGCGGCGAAGCCCGGCCCGCCGCGTACTCCTCGAGCGCGCGCTGGCGCGCCTGATTCAGGCGCGAGCGGGTGCGGCCATCGAGCCGGTCGACGCTCGCGTCGAGCACGGCCTGCGTGCGGCGTTCGAATTCAGTGCGCTCGTGCTCGCTCATGACCAGAACTCTCCGAGTTCGGCGCGCAGCGTCTGCAGCGCGCGAAAGTAGTGTGTCTTGACGCTGCCTTCCGAGCAGCCCATCGCTGCGGCGGTCTCGGCGACATCGAGCCCTTCGAAGTTGCGCAGCAGGAAGGCCTGTCGTTGCCGCGCCGGCAGGGCCGCGACTTTCTCCTCGAGCACGCCGATCGCCTCGTCCATCTGCAGCTTCTCGACGACGGCTGGCTCGATCGCCGCTGCATTGTCGATAGGATCGCTGGCATCGTCATCGTCGTCGTTCGAGTTGAACGGCAGCCAGGCCATCACGCGGCCACGCACCGTGCGACGACGCTGCATGTCCCGCACGCGGTTGTCGAGGATGCGATAGAACAACGGCTTCCATTCTTCGCTGGGCCGCGCGCCATAGCTGCGCACCAGCGACAGCATCGCGTCCTGCACGGCATCGAGGGCATCGTCTTCGTTGCGCAGCGCGAGCTGCGCGACCTTGAACGCCTTGCGCTCGATGCCGGCGAGAAACGCCTCGATGGCACGTGTGTCAGTGATCTTGGCCGCCACGGTCCCGTGGCCGTCCGGCAGGGACGGCATGCTATAAGCAGGACCGAGCGTAGCAGCAAACGTCGTCATGCCCGTCAGAACGCAGCCGGCACCCCTCGGTTGACCTGCACCGCGTTTCGGTCGCAGCCGCCCTAGAAATCAGACACTTACAAACACTCTTGGAGAGCACTCTTCATGTGTTTGTCATAAACATTGCAGCTCCAGCGCCTTTCACACACTAACCCATTGTTTTATATAGCTTTTTCAGATGTGCTCAGGAATTGACCAGCGCCGCAGGTTTGTCGGGAAAAACCGCTGTTTGCCGCTTGCGGACGGTGCTTGCGCACAGAGATATCCACAGTCGTTGTGGACAACCGATGGCAGCGGGCGCCGGCCCCCATGATCCTGCGGATCGCGCTCGATACCCCGCTGCGCTCGCTGTTCGATTACCTCCCGCCGCCCGCGACGGCGGGGGTCGCCGAACCTGGCTGCCGCGTCCGCATCCCGTTCGGCCGTCGTGAGCAGGTCGGCATCGTCGTCGAGGTCGCCGCGCACAGCGACATCGCCGCGGCGAAGCTGCGCCGCGTCAGCGAGCTGCTCGACCCGACGCCGGTCCTCGATGCAGCGCTGCTCGCGCTGCTGCGCTGGTGCGCCGACTACTACCACCACCCGATCGGCGAAGTGCTCGCCGCAGCGCTGCCGAAGCTGGCGCGCGAGGGGGCGCCGCCGGTTGCACTGGCCGAGCACTGGCAGCTGACCGCGGCGGGCGTGGCCGCGTGCGACAGCGGCGAACCGCGGCGGGCACCGAAGCAGCGCGCGCTGCTCGAGCACCTGCAGCAGGCGGACGGCGGCGCCAGCGCCGAGGCGCTGACCGCGCAGCTGCCAAACTGGCGCGAAGCGGCGCGGGCGTTGGTCGCGCGCGGCTGGATCGCGTCGAGCGAAGTGCCGCTGACGCTGGCGGATCACATGGCCAGCGGCGCGTCCGCCGCGACCGCGACGCCGCGCGACACGCCGCCCGCGCTGACGGATGCGCAGGCGCAGGCGGTGGCCGCGCTCGATGCGGCCGCCGATCGCTTCCAGACGCTGCTGCTGCACGGCATCACCGGCAGCGGCAAGACCGAGGTCTACCTGCACAGCGTCGCGCTGGCGCTGGCGCGCGGCCGGCGCGCGCTGGTGCTGGTACCCGAGATCGGCCTGACGCCGCAGCTCGTCGGGCGCTTCGCGCGCCGCTTCGGCGTACCGCTAGCCGTGCTGCACTCTGGACTGACCGACACGCAGCGCCTCGCCGCCTGGCGCGACGTGCTGTCGGGCCGCGCCCGCATCGTGCTCGGCACACGCTCGGCCGTGTTCGCGCCGGTCGCCGACCTGGGCCTGATCATCGTCGACGAGGAACACGACAGCTCCTTCAAGCAGCAGGAAGGCGGCTTCCGCTATTCGGCGCGCGACGTCGCCGTCATGCGCGCGCAGATGCTCGGCATCCCGATCATGCTGGGCTCGGCGACGCCGTCGCTCGAGACGCTGCAGAACGTCGAGCTCGGTCGCTACCAGCGCGTTGCGCTGCCGCGGCGCGGCGACCAGGCGCCGGCGCCGCTGCTGCGCCTGATCGACCTGCGGCAGGAATCCGTGCACGCCGGGCTGTCGAGCACGGCACTGGCCGCCATCGAGCAGCATCTCGCCGCCGACGGCCAGGTGCTGATCTACCTGAACCGGCGCGGCTACGCGCCAACGCTACTGTGCACGGCCTGCGGCTGGGTCGCGCCGTGCCAGAACTGCGACGCGCGCTACACCGTGCACCGCAGCGCCGAGAAGTTGCAGTGCCATCACTGCGGCGCCGAGCGTCCGCTGCCGCGCCAGTGCCCGCAATGCGGCTATGCCGTGAAGCCCGTGGGCCAGGGCACGGAGCGTGTCGAGGAGGCACTGGCCGAGACCTTCCCGAACGCGCCGATCGCGCGACTCGATCGCGACGTGGTGCGCGACGCGACCGAGCTCGAGGCCGTCGTCGACCGGGTCGCGAGCGGCGCAGCGCGGATTCTGGTCGGCACGCAGATGGTGACCAAGGGGCACGATTTCCCGAATGTCACGCTGGTCGTCGTGCTGAACGCCGACCAGGGCCTGTTCAGCACCGACTTCCGCGCCGCCGAACGCCTCGCGCAGACGGTCGTGCAGGTCGCCGGCCGCGCCGGCCGCGCGCAGCGCCCGGGCGAGGTGCTGATTCAGACCGAGTACCCCGAGCATCCGCTGCTGACCCAGCTGCTGGCCTCGGGGTACGACGGCTTCGCGACCGCCGCGCTGGCCGAGCGGCGCGCCGCCGGCTGGCCGCCGTTCGCGCGGCTCGCGGCGCTGCGCGCCTCGGCGCCGGAAGCCCTGCAGGCCATGGCCTTCCTGCGGGCCGCGCGCGCTGCCGGTCAGGGTGCCGCTGCCGTCGCGCCCGCGCCCGCCAGCGTGCGCCTGCTGGGCCCCGCCCCCGCGGCCATGGCCCGCCGTGCCGGACGCCACCATGCGCAGCTGCTGCTCGAATCGGCGGACCGGGGCGCGCTGCACCGCTTCCTCGGGCAGTGGATCCCGCATGTCGACGCGCTGCCGGAAGCGCGCCGCGTCCGCTGGGATCTGGACGTCGATCCGCTCGACCTGTTCTGAGCGGCCGACTGCGCCGACCCCCTCGACCTCGCCGGGCCAGTCCGTATCATGTGCGCCTTTCGCGCGCCGCCCCGCGGCCGCGCCTGGTCCCAAGGATCCACCGCTTGAAAACCGAGATCACGCGCCTGCTCGTCACCGCCCTCGACACGGTGGCCCCCAGCCTCGACGGCGTCACCGTCGATCCCGCCTGGATCGTGCTCGAGCGCACGCGCGATGCCGCGCACGGCGACTTCGCCTGCAACATCGCGATGCGGCTCGCCAAGCCCGCGAAGAAGAAGCCGCGCGAGATCGCCGAAGCGCTGCTCGCGGCGCTGCCGCCGTCGCCGCTGCTCGCGAAGGCCGAGATCGCCGGCGCGGGCTTCATCAACCTGTTCCTGGCGCGCGATGTCTACGTGCAGGAACTCGGTCGCGTGCTCGACCTCGGCGCGAACTATGGGCGCAGCACGCAGGGCGCGGGTCGCAAGGTCAACCTCGAGTTCGTGTCGGCGAACCCGACCGGCCCGATGCATGTCGGGCATGGTCGCCAGGCCGCCTACGGCGCGGCGCTCGGCAACCTGCTGGACGCCGCCGGCTACCGGGTGCATCGCGAGTACTACATCAACGACGCCGGCCGGCAGATGGAGATTCTCGCGCTCAGCGTCTGGCTGCGTTATCTCGAGCAGGGCGGCGAGCGCTTCGACTTCCCGCAGAACGCCTACCGCGGCGACTACGTGCTGCCGGTCGCCGCGTCGCTGCGGGCGCAGGAAGGCAGCGCGCTGCAGCGCACCGCAGCGGAACTGCTCGCGAACCTGCCGCCCGATGCGCCCGCCGGCGACAAGGACAAGTACGTCGATGCCGTGATCGCGCGCGCCCGGGAACTGCTCGGCGAAGCCGCCTTCCAGCGCGTGCTGCAGCACGGGCTCGACGCGATGCTCGCCGAGATCCGCGACGACCTCGCCGGCTTCGGCGTGCAGTTCGACACCTGGACTTCGGAGCGCGAGTTCAACCGCAGCGGCGCGATCGACCGCGCGATCGAGCTGCTGCGCGCGCAGGGACGCATCTACGAGAAGGATGGCGCGCAGTGGTTCCGCGCCACCGAGTTCGGTGACGACGAGGATCGCGTCGTGGTGCGCGAGAACGGCGTCAAGACCTACTTCGCCTCGGACATCGCCTATCACCTCGACAAGCGCCGGCGCGGCCACGAGATCCTGATCGACGTGCTGGGCGCGGACCACCACGGCTACGTCGCGCGCGTGCGCGGCGGGCTCACCGCGATGGGCGAGCCGGGCGACTGCCTCGAAGTGTGCCTGATCCAGCTCGTCAGCCTGTTCCGCAACGGTGTCAAGCTGCAGATGGGCAAGCGCGAGGCGACGTTCGTGACGCTGCGGCAGCTGCGCGAGGAAGTCGGCAGCGACGCCTGCCGGCTGTTCTACCTGATGCGCAGCAACGACCAGCCGCTCGACTTCGATCTCGAGCTCGCCAAGTCGAAGAGCAACGAGAACCCGGTGTTCTACATGCAGTACGCGCATGCGCGCGTCGCCTCCGTCATGAAGGAACTGGCCGCGCGCGGGCTGCGCTACGACGACGCGATGGGCCGCGCCGCAGCCATGGCGAACGGCGGCAGCGCGCTGGACACGCCGGCCGCGAAGACGCTGCTGGCGGCGATCTCGCGCTACCCGGAGATCATCGAGCACGCGGCCGCGCAGCGCGCGCCGCACACGCTCGCGCACTACCTGCGCGACCTCGCCAACGAGGTGCACAGCTTCTACGCCGCCGAGCGCGTGCTCGTCCCCGAGGACGACGCGCGGGCGGCGCGCGTGTTCCTGCTGCGCGGCGCGCAGCTGGTGATCCGCAACGGGCTCGCAATCCTCGGCGCATCGGCACCCGAGAGCATGTAGAGTCGAGCCATGGCCAGCACCCGACCCCTGACGCGCGACTACAAGCGCAACCGCCAGAGCCAGATCGACCTGGCCCGCTTCAAGGAGTTCGGCTTCGGCCTCGGCGTCGGCCTGCTGGTCGCGCTCGCCGTGTTCGGCTGGCAGCGCAACACGATGCAGAAGCTGGTGCAGGAGCAGGCGGCCGTACCGCGGCCCGAGCCGCGCGTGAGCGCCGACGACGCGGCCACCGCCACCGACGTGCCGGCCGAGGAGCCGGCGGCGCAATACGACTTCTACGAAATGCTCGAGAAGTTCGAGGTCGTGGTGCCGGAGAAGCAGCGCGACGCGCCGCCGAACGCGCAGCCGGCAGCGACCATCACGCGCCCCGGCACCTACGTGCTGCAGGCCGGCGTGTTCCGCAATGCCGAAGACGCGCAGCGCATCCGCCAGCAGCTCGCGCTGCTCGGCGTGGTCGCGAGCATCCAGCGCATCGCCGTCGACACCGATGTCCGCCACCGCGTGCGCATCGGACCGCTCAACAACCTCGACGAAGTGAACGCCGCGCGGCGCAAGCTGCAGGGCGCGGACATCGAATCGATCGTGATCCGCGTCGGCGACTGAGCGCGACTCAGCGGTCGGCGAGCGGCCACATGCGCCACAGCACCGCGTCGCGCCGCACGCCGTGGTGCCACAGCGCCGACAGCACGTGCAGCGCGAGCAAGCCGAGCCCGGCCCACAACGCCCAGCGGTGAATGCTCGCGAAGCGCCGGTACCCGGACGCATCGTCGAACGGCAGCGCCGGCCAGATGCGCGGCACCACGTCGTCGAAGCCGAGCAACCACAGCCGCGTCGGACCGAACTGCGCCGAGTCCGCGAGCGCCGCGAGCAGCACCAGGCAGCCCAGCGTGTGATGGAACTGGGATGCCAGCTCGTGCAGGGCCAGCACCTCGCGGTTCGAGAAGCTGGGTCCGTAGGTCGCGCGCATGACGTAGCCGACCGGCACTTCGATCAGGATCACGAGCGCGATCGACCAGTGCAGCGCCTAGACGATTCCATCCCAGCGCGCGGGCCGCGCTACGGTCGCTGCCGGCTCGGGCGCGCTGCTAGAGTGTTGCGTCATGACTTCCGTGACTCCCCTGGGCGTGGCATTGATCGGCTGCGGTCGCATCGCGCACTCGCACGCGCGCGCGATCGCGGCGCTGCCGGAACAGGCGCGCATCGTGACGGTCGCCGATGCCGATCCGGCGCGCGCCGCGGCGTTCGCGGCCGCCTGGGGCGACTCCGCCGTCAGCGCGGATCTGGCAACGGCGCTCGCGCGCCCGGATGTCGACGCCGTGCTGCTGTGCACGCCGAACGCGCTGCATGCCGCGCAGTCCATCCAGGCGCTCGATGCCGGCAAGCACGTGCTGGTCGAGAAGCCGATGGCCGAAAGCGTCGCCGATGCGGAACTCATGGCCGACGCGGCGCGCCGCAGTGGCCGCGTGCTCGCGCTCGGACAGACGCTGCGCCACAACGCGCCGATCCGCTGGCTGCAGGATCACCGGCACGAGTTCGGTACGCTGCGCGCGGTCGAGGTGTCGATGTGCGTGCGCTGGAACGGACCGCAGGCGCCGTGGTGGAAGACGCGCACGCGCGAGCAGGGCCTGATCCTGTCGCTGTTCGCGCCGCACGCGCTCGATTTCGTGCAGCTGGTGTTCGCGGGCGAGCAACCCGTCAACGTGCATGCCGAAGTCAGCCGCTTCCAGCAGGACTGGGCCGGCGAAGACGAAGCAATGATCCTGCTGCGCTACCCGGGCGGCCGCCTCGCGCAGCTGCACATCTCGTACAACCAGCACTTCGTCGTCGATCGCCGCACCGTGCACTTCGAGAACGCGATGCTGCGCCTCGAGCACGGTGAATTCCTGTGGGTCAACGACCGGCCGGTCGTCGAGCCCGCCGCCCGGAGCGGCGACCCGACGCGGATGGGCGGGCGCGAACTCGGCCACTACTTCCGGACCCAGTTCGAGGAGTTCGCGCGCGCGGTGCGCGGCGAGCCGCATCGCAGCGTGCTGCACGACGAAGGCGTGCATCTGACGCGGCTGCTGCAGCGCGCGCTGGAGTCGGGCCTGCGCAACGCGCCCACGCTCTGAGGGCGCCGCGCAGCAGCGTCCGCGCCGGAACCCGTCAGGCGCAGCAGCGGATGGCGCAGCAGCAGGCGTCGTCTTCATCGGGAATTCACAGCTAGCACGACGTCCACGGGCGTGTTGGCGCATCGCGCACCTCACCGCCGCAGCCGTCAATATTGAAAGTTCGGCGATGCGACGCCGCGTCGACCACGGCACGGCGTGTGCTGCGTGGGATAGTCAGAAACGAAACGCATTACATGGGGGCAGCCGCGACATCGCGGCGGGCAATGCAACACCTGACGATCGCAATCAGCGGCGCCGGCATCGGCGGCCTGACGGCAGCACTGGCGCTGCAGCAGGCCGGCCTCACCGTGCGCGTCTATGAGCAGGCGCCGCGCCTGATGCAGGTCGGCGCCGGCCTGTCGCTGAGTCCGACCGCGGCGCACGGCCTGCGCCATCTCGGCCTCGGGCCCGTGCTGGAGGAACACGCCTTCATGCCGGAGTCGCAGTTCACGCGGCACTACTCGGACGCGCGCGTGCTGATGCTGTCGAATCGCGGCCAGGCGCTGCACGACCGCTTCGGCGAGCGCTACTACCTGATCCACCGCGCCGATCTGCACAACGGCCTCGCCGCCGCGGTGCGCGCCCTGGATCCCGAGGCCATCCGCCTCGCGCAGCCGATCAAGCGCGTGCTGCGCAGCGAACCGCGCGTCGAGTTCGAACTCGGCGATGGCGCCGTCGAATCCGCCGATGCGCTGATCGCCGCCGATGGCCAGCGTTCGGTGATCCGCCAGCAGCTGTTCTCGCCAGCGCCGCCCCAGTTCACCGGCTACCTGGCCTGGCGGGCGCTGATCCCGATGGAGCGGCTCGCCGGCCTCGACCTCGAGCCGCGCTCCGGCATCTTCATCGGCCCCGGTCACATGGTGAACGTCTACCCGGTGCAACAGGGACGCACGCTGAACCTGGTCGCGTTCGCCGAGCGCACCGCGTGGACCGAAGAAGGCTGGTCGATCCCGTCCACGGTCGAGGAACTGCTGGCCGAGTTCCACGACTGGGACGACAGCATCCGCCGCATCCTCGCCGCGATCCCCGCAGGCTCCCTGTTCAAATGGGGCCTGTTCGACCGCGAACCGCTCCCGGACTGGTGCCATGGGCACGTTGCCCTGCTCGGCGACGCGGCCCACCCGGTGCTGCCCTTCCTCGGCCATGGCGCGGTGCTCGCCATCGAGGATGGCGTCGTCATCGGTCGCGCGTTCGCGGCGGCGACGCAGGTGCCCGAAGCGCTGCAGCGCTACCAGCAGGCGCGACGCGAGCGCGCGGCGTTCGTGTTCACCGAATCGCGCAAGGCCGTGCGCATCTTCCACGCCAGCGATCCGGCGCTGTACGCGCGCAGCGTCGGCAACGTGTCGGTCGATGAAGGCCTCGGACTGTTCGCCTACAACCCGGCGCTCTGTGCGGTCTGAGATCGCATCATCGCTGCGGCTCGCCTGCGTCGGGCTGCTGGCGCCGGCGCTGCTCGGCGCCTGTGCGCTGCGCCCCGCAGCCGGCAGCGTGTTCGCCGACTGCGCCGAATGCCCGCAGATGGTCGTGATCCCACCGGGCCGCTACGTCATGGGTTCGACGCAGGCGGATCGCACCCGTCTTGGCGTGCTGCCGCGCTTCGACCGCATGGAGAGCCCACAGCATGAGGTCACGATCGGCCGCGCCTTCGCCGTGGGTCGCTACAGCGTGACTTTTTCTGAATGGGATGCCTGCGTCGCGGCGGGCGGCTGCAACGGCCATGTGCCTGACGACCTGGGCTGGGGCCGCGGCCAGCGACCGGTGATCAACGTGAACTTCGCCGACGCGCAATCGTACGTGGCCTGGCTGCGGCAGCGCACCGGCCAGCCGTACCGGCTGCTCAGCGAAGCGGAGTGGGAGTACGCGGCACGCGCCGGCACGACCACCGCCTACTATGGCGGCGACACGCTCGATCAGTCGCAGGCCAACTTCGGTCGCACGCGCGGCCAGACCCTCGAAGTCGGCTCGTTCGCGCCGAATGCGTTCGGCCTGTACGACATGACGGGCAACGTCGCGCAATGGGTCGAAGACTGTCATCATGAATCCTACGACGGCGCGCCCACCGACAGCTCCGCGTGGCTCACCGGGGACTGCACGCTGCGCAATGTCCGCGGCGGCGCCTGGAGCCTGAGCGGCTGGAGCGTGCGCACCGCCCAGCGGATCGGCGATCCACCCGACATGCGCAACGACCACCTGGGCTTCCGCGTCGCGCGAGACCTGCCACGATGAGCACGATGACACCCGACTCGCACGCAACTGCGGCCGCGACCCCGACGGCGAGCGACACGCGCGACGCGCCGCCCGCGCTGCTGCTGCGCGCGAGCTGGGGCGCGGGCGGCCTCGGCACCACGTCGATGCTCTACCTGATCAACATGTATGTGCTGTACTTCCTGGTGCAGCACGTCGGCATCTCCGCGGCGCTCGCCGGCGCACTGCTGGCCTCCACCCGCGTCTACGACGCGATCATCGACCCGCTGATCGGCACGCTCAGCGACCGCTCGCAGCATCGCTGGGGCCGGCGTCGCCCGTGGATGCTGGCCGGCGCGATCCTCTGCCCGCTGGCCTGCATCGCCGTGTTCAACCCGCCTGCGCTCGAGCCAGGCTACGGCTTGTACGCCGCCGTGCTCGCTTCATTGCTGCTGTACTGCACTGCGTACTCGCTGTTCGCGATCCCCTATGTCGCGCAGGGCGCCGAGATGACGGACGACTACGCCGCGCGGGCCTCGCTGATGGCCTGGCGCACGTTCTTCGTCTACGCCTCGGGCATCGTCATCACCGCCGGCGCGCCGGCACTGATCGCCGCGCTCGGCAAGGATCGCGAAGCCTACTCCACCATGTCGTTCGCGGCGGCCGCCGTCGTCGGTGCCGCGATGCTGTGGGTCGTCGTGTTCACGCGC
The DNA here is from genome assembly GCA_964586725.1 of uncultured Steroidobacteraceae bacterium. Taxonomy (GTDB): domain Bacteria; phylum Pseudomonadota; class Gammaproteobacteria; order Steroidobacterales; family Steroidobacteraceae; genus UBA964. The sequence continues at coordinate 23,397 of CAZPJE010000339.1, forward strand.
GGCGCCCGCACCATGGAGCGCTCGAGCAAGACATTGCCGCCACTCGCGCAGCTGCGCACGGTGGTCTCGAACCGGCCGTTCGTCATCATCCTGCTGACCAAGATGACGGTGCAGCTCGGCACCGCCTTCATCGGCGCGTCGCTGCTGTTCTTCATGTCCGAAGTGCTGCTGCGCGGCGAAAGCGCGATGGCGCTGCTCGGCCTCGTCTCCAACCTGGTCGGCATCGGCGCGGTCGTGGTCTGGAACCGCGTGCTGCGCAGCGTCGAGCGGCGCACCCTGAACATCGCGCTGTTCTTCGCCCAGGCGATCACCTACAGCTCCTGGGCGCTGGCCACGCCCGCCGAACCGCAGTGGGTGTTCGTGCTGCGCGCCTTCATGATCGGCGCGCTCGGCAGCGGCGGCGTGCTGGTCACCATGGCGATGCTGGCCGACACGATCGAGTACGACCGGCTGACGACGGGGCAGCGGCGCGAGGGCCTGTTCGTCGGCGCGTTCGAGCTGATGCAGACCACGTCCTTCGTGCTAGCGCCGCTGCTGGTCGGGGTGGCGTTGTCGGCGGCTGGCCTCGTGCCGGGCGCCGCCGGCCGTGGCGCGCAGCCCGAATCCGCGCTGCAGGTCATGCGCTACACCGTGTCGGTCGTGCCCGCCATGTGCTCGCTGATCGGCATCGTGCTGATGCTGCTGTACAAGCTCGATGCGCCGACGCTGGCGCGGCTGCGCGCGAACGCACCGCCGAGCTAGGGCGCGTTCACGCTGCCGGCATCCCGCGCCGCGCAGGCGTCGCCGACCTCGGCGCCATCGAGGAACGCGAGCGCATCCCGCGCGGTGCGCGCGGCGTCTTCCATGACGAGCTTGTGGCCGAGTTCGGGATAGATGATCACGCGCGTCGGCGCGGCGCGGAACGCGCTCGCGATGCCGCATTGCATGTCGGCATGCAGCACCGGCCCTGCCCCGCCCCACTGCACCAGCACCGGCACGGTGATGCGCCCGGCGAGTTCGAAGTCGCGCTCGGCGCCGCCGTCGCTGCGCCACAGCGCGAGGCGCTGCTCGAAGCGCTGCTGCTGGCCCGGCAGCGTGTTGAGCAGCCGATAGCGCGTGACCATCTCGGCCGTGACCTTGTCAGGGTCGCCGTAGATGCTGCGCAGGAAGTTGCGCCAGAACAGATCGGTGGTGTACGACCCCAGCACCTCGCCATGGAACCAGGACACGGCGCGTTCGAGGCGCGACACGCGTGGCGCGGCCGGCATGCGCAGCGGAATCGTCGACAGCAGCAATGCCTCGACACGCTCCGGATGCGCGACCGCATAGCGCACCGCGAGCGTCGCGCCGCCCGACGTGCCGCCGACGATCGCGCGCCGCACGTCGAGCCGGTCCAGCAGGCCGTGCATCAGCGCGAGCTGGCGCGCGGCGCTGTAGTCGTCGCGGGCATCCTCGCCAGCCAGCCCGTGCCCCAGCACGTCGAAACGGATGATGCGGAAACGACCGCCCATCGCCTGCACCCAGCCGTCCCACTGCTCGAGGTTCGCCCGCGAGCCGTGCAGCAGCACCAGCACGGGGCCCTGCCCTTCGTCGCGGTAATGCATGCGCGTGCCGTCGATGTCGACGAAGCGCGACGGCGGCGCGCCGTAGCGCGCCTGCACTTCCGCGAGGTCCGCATCGAACGCACCGCTGCGCGCCAGCAGGATCCACAGGGCGAGCAGCGCGACCGGCAGGCCCAGCCCCCATGCGGCGTAGCGGCGCATCGCCTAGATCCGGAACAGCCCGTGCGCGTTGTCGACGACCAGCCGGCGCTGCAGCGCCGCGTCGATGTCGCCGCGCTTCTCGATCTGCTGGCGGAACAGGATGGTGTCGGCGACGTCGCCCGGATGGCCGTAGTCGCTGGCCATCACCAGCCGATCCTGGCCGGTATAGCGCATGATGTAGGGCAGGTCTTCGTGCAGCTCGCAGGTCAGCCAGAAGTTGTGCTCCTCGAGCTTGTCGCGCACGAGCTTCATGAGCTCGGGCTGCGACAGCCGCACGTGCATCGCGGTCTGCACCGCCGGTATGACCCAGCTGCAGCCTGATTCGAAGAAGCCGAAGCGCAGCTTCGGGAAGCTCTTGCTGAGCGTGCTGTTCAGGATGGTCGAGAACGCGTAGTAGTTCGGGCTGTCGGAGATGAAGCGGTTGAAACGCGCGCCCTCGCGCTGCTCGAGCGTTTCCATGGCCGGGCTGCCGTGGCCGATGTGCACGCAGATCGGCCAGTCGAGCTCGATGGCCTTCGCGAACACCGGATCGAAATCCGGGTGGTCGATGAAGCGATCGCCCTCGAAGCCGCGGAACAGCACGCCGATGGCGCCGTCGCGCGCGGCGGCTTCCATGTCACGCACCGTCGCCTCGATGTTCTTCAGCGACGGCACGAAGATCCAGCGCAGGCGGCCGCGCGCCTCGGCGCAGCGCGCCGCGAGCCAGCGGTTGTAGCCGCGCGTGATCGCGAGCTCCGCATCCGGGCGCGCGCAGCGGATGTTCAGGAACAGGCTCGAGAACACCACCTGCACATCGACCTGCTGGCGGTCGAGATCTGCGAGCCGCGCCGGCACGTCCTCGAGCGTCAGCGCCCCCGCCGTGACCTCGCCCTTGGAAGCGCCGGCGATCAGTTCGACGTCGTGCTTGCCGTACAGCATGTCGTCGATGACCCAGTACTCGCGGGTGTTGGGCCCCGAGAAGTGGGCATTGATCCGCGCCCCGGCCTCCTTGCGCAGCACCGCCGGCTTGAAGCGCTGTTCATCGGCGCTCATGAGATCCCAGGTGGAGGCCGGTTCGATGACATGGGCGTCGATGTCGATGACTTGCATGGCGGTTTCTCGTCGCTGGAGACTGGCTGGTCGCCCGATCATATATGCCGGCGCACCGCGGGCTGGCCAGTCCGGATTCCATTGTTGAGTTAGCCAGATATCTGTCAGAACATGCGGCATGCCCCCGAAAGACGCGGCCGCCGCAAATGCCGATGCCGAGTCGCCCGCCAGCGAACGCTCGCGCGCGGTCGCGCGCGTCATGGGCGCGCTCGAGGAACTGAGCGTCGCGGCCAGCCCGCTGTCGAACCACGAACTCGCACTGCGGCTCGGCGTCCCGCCGGCGAGCATGTACCGCCTGCTGCAGAAGCTCGCCACGCTGGGCTACATCGAATACTCGGCGTCGCACGCGAGCTACGGCGTCGGGCCACGGCTGGCCGAGCTCGGCGAACGGCTCGCGGATGCCGGCTGCCGCGCGCCGCCGCTGCGGCGACTGATGTCGGCGCTGCACGCCGAGACGGGCTACACCGTCTCGGTCTGGGTGCGCTCCGGCATCCAGGTGAGGATCGCGGCTCTGCTCGTCGGCGAGGTGCGCGGCTCGAGGTCCAACATGGCGGGCGAACTCGGGATGCCGTTCTCGACCCCTGGCCTCGCGATCGGCTCGCAGTACGCGCGTGACGAGGTGCGAGCGCTGGTCGCGCAGTGCCGCCGTCGCAAGGTCACTCTCGGTCGCAGGTTCGGCAGCATTTCCGAGATCGAGCGCGCGCTGCGCGAAGTCCGCACGCGCGGCTTCGCGGCCGGCTACAACCTGCTCGCCGACGGCTGGGGCATGCTGGCCTGGCCGATCCCGGTCACGCTGACGCCGCTGCGGTATGGCGCACTCGCGATCGGCGCACCTGTCGCGTCGTTGCGCCGCGACGAAGACAAGCTTGTCCTGCTGACGCAGAAGCTGATCGCAACTTACCTGCGCGAGCAGGGCGGCGCCGCAGGCCGCAACCGCGCCTGATGCCCCAAGGCGGCGAGGTCGTGCCGCGGCAGGCCATCGCGTTGCCGATCGCGTTGCAAACCGCGCTGGCCATCGCGACGGCACTGCTGCTGCTCGGCGCGACCGCGCTCCACGCCGACGAGCGCAACGCCCGCGTCACGGCCGACCAACCGACCTTCCACGGCAACGCGCAGCGCAGCGGCTGGTACGCGGACGAGCGTCGACTGAACGCCGCCGCACTGCGCTCCGGCCGCTTCGGGCTGATCTGGGAGTCCGAACCACTGGGTGCCGCGGGCGACACGCCGCCGCGGCTATTCGCGTCACCGCTATACCTCGAGTCGCTGCCGGTCGCAGCCAACGACGGCACCGTGCAGCGCCGCGACGTCGTATTCGCGGCGAGCACGACCGGGTTCGTCGCCGCGATCAACGCGACGCCGCAGCGCGACCTGCGCGCCGGAGCCACGCTGTGGCAACGCGCCCTGACCGCCGCGCCCTGCGCGCGCGGCACACAGGGCATCCTCAGCACGCCGGTCATCGATCGCGCCCGCGCGCGGATCTATGTCGTCGCCTGCGATGCGCAGCTCGCGTGGCGCGCGCACGCGCTCGATCTGGCGACCGGCGCCGAGTTGCCCGGCTGGCCGGTCGCGATCAGCAGCGCGGCGATCAACGCGCCGGGAATCAACGGCAACGGCGACAACCGCTTCCCGGACGGCGTGGCGAACCTGCAGCGTGGCGCGCTGAACCTCAGCGCCGACGGTCGCCAGCTGTTCGTGACCTTCGGCGCCGAGCCGGTCAGTGGCTGGCTGGTCGCGCTCGACACGCAGGCAGCGCGCGTCGCGAGCGCGTTCTCTATGACGGCGCGCACCGCGGAGGGCAACGGCGGGTTGTGGTCCTCCGGCGGCGTCGCGCTCGATCGCGACGGCAAGCTGTATGTCGCGACCGGCAGCAGCGTGTTGAACGCGCTGGCGGGCATGGGCAACACCGGCGTGTACCCGGACAGCGATGGCAACTGGAGCCAGTCCATCCTGCAGTTCAGCGCGGTCGACGGGCGGCTGCGCCTGACCGGCAGCTACACGCCTTTCAACTACTGCCAGGCCGGCGGCCAGGACATCGATCTCGGCGCCGGCACGCCCATCGTGATCGACCTGCCGGCCGGCACGAGCGCGACACCTCGCCTGCTGCTGCACGGCGGCAGCAAACAGGGCAACGCCTACCTGCTCGACCGCGCGCGCCTGCCGGGCAGCCTCGTGCGTCGCCAGCCCTGCGCAACGGATCCGCAGCGCGGCGCCGCGCAGGACAGCTCGCTGCTCGCACCCGAGCCGCAGCCGGCCTACGGCTCGCGCGGACCACTCAACGTGTTCGGCCCCTACACCGATCGCTACGGCATGGGCGACATCGCCAAGAGCCGCTCGACGCCGGCCTACTTTCGCGCCCGGACGGGCCGGCATTTCGTGTTCGTGACCGGCAGCGCGAAAGCCGCGGTGGATTCGGGCACCAGCGTCGCACCGGGCCTGGTGCGGCTCGAGCTCGTCGCGGCGCGCGGGCAACCGGCGTATCCGCGCATCGACGCCGCACAGCCCGAACTCGTGTTCCAGAATCCGGGCTCGCCGGTGGTCAGCAGTCGGGGCGGTCGCGACGGCATCGTCTGGGTGCTCGACGTCAACAAGCCGCGCTCGGCGTCGCTGTATGGCGCGAATGCGCCGGCGCCCGTGCTGTACGCCGTCGACGCCGACAGCCTCGCGCTGCTGTGGCGCAGCCCGGCCGGCCAGCTCTACCCGGGCGGCAAGTACAACGATGTCGTCATCGCACGCGGCCGCGTGTTCGTCGGCACCGATCGCATCCAGGCGTTCGGGCTGCGCGATCGCAGCGCACCGCGCGCCGGCGCAATTGCGGGCTCGAGCGGCCGCCGCGAAACAGAACGCACACCCGGCGGCGCGGTCGTATCCGATGAGGCGCTGCGCGGCATCGATGCGGCCGCGCTGTATGCCGCGCGCTGCGGCGCCTGCCACGACCAGCAGCGCGCCGACGTGCCGGCACGCGCGCAACTCGCGGCGCGCACGCCGGAGTTCATCATCGACAAGATGGCCTTCGGTTCGATGCAGGCGCAGGCGCTCGGGCTCGACGATGCGCAGCTCGTCGCCCTTGCCCGCTGGCTCGCGCCGCGCTGAACCCGCGCCGTCAGGGCACCGCTTCGAGATCGCGTTGCCAGCGGCCGCTCGCCAGCTCCGCCGACAGTTCCACATCGAGCCGCTGCAACAGCGCGGCATCACCGCGGATCAGCCAGGCCTTCTCGACCTCGGTGCCTGCATACGGCGCGACGCGCGACGCGCACAGCTGGCCCGCGTGACGCCGCGCCATGTGGTCGACGACGACGCCATCGGTGATCCAGACATCGACGCGCCGCTCGAGCAGGAAAGGAATCAGCTGCGCATCGTCGCGGTTCACGGTCAGCGCCGCGTTCGGAAACAGCCGCTGCGCCACGGCCGGCATGCGCGGCCCGCGATTGATCATCACACGCACGTCGCTACGGTCGATGCTCGTCGGCGTGGTATGGCGATCGCGATCCTCACAGCGCACCAGCGGGCGCTTGCCGTCGCGCAGCAGCACGATCGAATAGCGGCCGAGCGCCGCACGCTCCGGCGTCACCGTGATGCCGCCCAGCAGCACATCGAAGCGCCCGGCGCGGAAATCGGCAGCGATGGTGGTCCAGGTCGTCGGCACGAACTGCGCGCGCCGCCCGAGGCGCGCTGCGATGCGGCGCGCGGCCTCGATGTCGGCGCCGGTCAGCTGGCCCGCGGCATCATGCAGAGCGAAGGGCGGATAGTCGGCGGTCGTGCCGAACCGCAGCTCCGGCAGCGGCTGCGCAGCGCTCGCGAGCGACCCCGGCAGCGAGACACCCAGCAGCGACGCAGCCGACAACACGACAACGACCGCGTCGCGCCGCGGCGCGTTCATTCGAAGCGGCCCGACGCGCGCATCCGGCGCCAGACCTCGGCCTCGACCGCGAACAGTTCGCGCGGCTCGGTCAGCGGCCGCTCGGCCCAATGGTCGAGTGGCCACAACTGCGCCTGCGCGTAGTCCGGCGCGTGCAGCGCGGGCTGCAGCTGCGCCAGCAGGTTGCGCATCGGCGTCGCGCGATGCGCGCGCAACGCGCCGATGTCGAGCGTCGCCGTCGCGTGGCTCTCGCCGCCATCGGCGGCCTCGGCGAGCACCCGGCCCTCATGATCGACGATCTGCGACGGCCAGCGGCTGCCCGGGGGACAGGGCGCGTCGTCGAGCGGACCGACGTTCGCGAACACGACGCAGGCCACGTTCTCGTAGGCCCGCACGCGGCGGATTTCGCCAAACGCGCTGCCCACCTCGACGGGCGTGCGCATCGAGCCAGTGGGATTCAGGATGATCTCCGCGCCGCGCAACGCCAGCGAGCGCGTGACCTCAGGCCACAGGACATCGCCCGCGATCGCCATGCCGACGCGCCCGAACGGCGTCGCCGCGACCGGAAACAGCGCGTCGTGCCCGAAGCGCGCGACGTACTCGTGGTAGATGTCGCCGGGCCGCGTCTTGGTCGAAAACGCGTACAGCTTGCGATAGCGCAGCACGACATCGCCCGCCGGGGAGATCAGGAAGCCGGTCAGGAAGTGGCGCCCGGGGAAGGCGTCGAGCCGCTCGAACAGCGTGCCGGCGATCCAGGCATCGAGTTCACGCGCGAGTCGCCCGAGACGCTCGGTCTCGGGCCCCGGGATCGTCGCGGCCGCCGCACACCAGTCAGCGACGCTGCGCCCCATCGAGAAGCCGTGCAACGAGAACTGCGGCAGCACGAACAGCTGCGGCGCGGCGCCGCTCGCGAGCGCGCGCAGCGTCGTCTCGGTGTGCGCGAGGTTCCACTCGAGGCGACCTGCATCGAAGCGCCCGCTGGCGTCGAAGCACGCGCGCAGCGCCAGCTGGCAGGCCGTCGCGACGACGCGGGTCGGCGGCGCGTGCGCTGCTGCCTCGCTCATGGCGAGGCAGGCAGGTTCGACAGGAACTGGTCGACCAGCGTGGCGACTTCGTCGGGCGCATCCATCGGCGGATAGTGCGCCACGCGCTCGAGGAACTCGGTGCGCACGGTCGTGCCCGTCAGGCGCCCGGCCAGCGTCGCCGCGGTCGGCGGCGGCAGCACGTTGCCGAGATCGCCCCAGACCAGCAGCGTCGGCGCGCGCACCCGCGCGAGGAAGTCGCGCACCAGCGCATCGTCGCGCATGATCGCCGTCATGCTGTGCATCGTGCGCGAATCGGGCCGGCGGTTTAAGTCGTAATACTGCTCGATGCGCGCCTCGCTGCGCTGCTCGTCGCGGGCGATCGTATTGCCGAGGAAATCGCGCCAGCAGGTCAGCGACCAGGGCTTGGCGTACTTTTGGCACGTCTGGCTGGCGAGCCGCTTGAGCCATGGAAGTCGGCGCTGCGCGCCCGCGTTGTCGACCGGCGCCGACGGCGGCACGCTCGCCAGCACCAGCGCGCGCACGTCGTCCGGATAGCTCGCCGCATAACGATAGGCATAGATGCCGCCGCTCGACGTGCCGATCAGCGCGACCTCACGCACGCCGATGCGCTCGAGGAAGGCGCGCGTGAACTGCTCCGGCGTCAGCGCGAAGCCTTCCGGCACCGGGCCCGACAACCCGCCCGGCGACTGGTCGAAGCGGATCACGCGATAGCGATCCCGCAACTGCGCCGCGAGCGCATCGAAGGCGTACAGCGAACCGAACGACCCATGGAACAGCAGCAGCGCCGGGCCGCTGCCCTCGTCGACGTAGTGCACGCGCACGCCCTCGACCTCGACGAAGCGCGACGCCGGTGTCGCGTACTTCGCCTCGAGCTCGACCAGCGTGATCGGGTCGGCGCTGGTGCGCGGCGCGATGAAAGCCAGCACCGTCGCCGCCGCCAGCCCGAGCAGCACCAGCAGCAGCACGCCGATGCGAATCCGCCCGGCCATGCGAGTCGGCGGTAAACCCTGCACCATGTCGTGACCCCCCGATGAACCTGGGTTGATCATGCCCGACGACGGCGCCCCGGCGAACTCACGTAATGAAATGCGCGCGCGTCAGGGCGTCGCCGGATAGGTGTACGAGGCCTGCAGCCCGAGCGGCAGTCCGAGCGACCAGAACACGATCAACCAGGTGGTCCACGCCACCAGCAGCGTGATCGAGTACGGCAGCATCAGCGCGACCACCGTGCCGATGCCCGTCGACTTCACGTAGCGCTGGCAGAAGACCACGATCAGCGGGAAGTACGGCAGCAGCGGCGTGATGATGTTGGTGCTGGAATCACCGACGCGGTAGGCGGCCTGCGTCAGGTCGGGCGACAGGCCGAGCTGCATCAGCATCGGCACGAACACCGGCGCGATCAGCGCCCACTTGGCAGAGGCGGAACCGATCAGCAGGTTGATCGAGGCCGTCAGCAGCACGATGCCGATCAGCGTGACCTGCATCGGCAAGGCCGCGTCGCGCAGCGCGTCGGCGCCCTTGATCGCGAGCAGCGCGCCGAGGTTCGACTGGCCGAACGCGGCGATGAACTGCGCCGCGAAAAACGCCATGACGATGTAGTAGCCCATGCCGTTCATCGCCTTGGCCATGCCGGCGATGATGTCGCGATGCGACTTGACCGTGCCCGCGACGTAGCCATGGACGACGCCCGGAATCACGAACAGCACGAAGATCAGCGCGACGATGGACTTCATCAGCGGCGCGTCGCTCGCGGTCAGCACGCCCGCCTCGTTGCGCCACGCGGAGCCCGCCGGGATCGCCGTCAGCGCCAGCGCGATGCAGCCCGCCAGCAGCGCGAGGCTGCCGGCCGTGAGGCCCCGTCGCTGCGCCGCATCCAGCGACTCCTGCTTCCGCAGGTCGGCCAGATCGCCGTCGACCTGCGTCGCCGCGAGGCGCGGCTCGATGACCCGGTCGGTCAGCAGCCAGCCCGCGATGATGATCACGACCGACGACGACAGCGTGAAGAACCAGTTGTTGAGCGGATTGACAGTCGCCGCCGGATCGACGATCTGCGCCGCGGCCTGCGTGATGCCCGACAGCAGCGGATCCAGCGACGAGGGCACGAAGTTGGCGCTGAAGCCGCCCGAGACGCCGGCGAACGCCGCCGCGATGCCGGCGAGCGGATGCCGCCCCGCGGTGTAGAAGATCAGGCCGCCGAGCGGAATGACGAGCACGTAACCGGCATCGACCGCGACGTGGCTGACGATGCCGACCGTGATGACCACCGGCGTCAGCAGGCTGCGCTTCGTCACCGACAGCAGCGAGCGCAAGGCCGCGTTGATGAAGCCCGTGTGTTCGGCGACGCCGATGCCGAGCATCGCGACCAGCACGACCCCCAGCGGCGGGAACTCCATGAAGGTCTTGACCAGCCCCGCCATGAACGCCGCGAGATTCTCGGGCGCGAGCATGTTCTTGATGACGATCGGCTCCTTCGAGCGCGGATCGATCTCGGTGAACGTCTGCGTCGACAGCCAGGCCGACAGCAGCGCGACGACGCCGAGCAGGATCAGGAACAGCAGCGCCGGATCCGGCAGCTTGTTGCCGACCCGCTCGATCGCATCGAGGGCGCGGGCGAGCCGGCCGCGCGGCGGTAGAGAGGATGTCGTCCCTGACTGATTCATGTATTTCTTCGCTCGAATCGGCGACGTCGGATAGCCGTCAGTCGGTCAAGCCTACCCGGCACCCGCTCCGCGGGTCCAGCGAGCCACGGATTGGCCCGCCAACGACACAGCGCTGGCCTCGACTTCGCCATGGCACCGAGTTCGCGCGCCTTAATCCGAGAAAACGTGTTCATCGTCACGATCGTCCATCGCAGGCGGGCTCCCGCGACAAAAGAACTCGGCAACTAGTCGCACCCCCCCAACGCGACGCATCCGCTGCGCTATACGGAAGCCGCTGAAACCGGCGCGATCGTTTCCTGGATACGCCGCGGGTCGGCCGTAGTGAGCGCGCCGGCTAAAGCGCAGGCATAGAGATTGAAGCCATCAGCGATGCCACGCAGGCCACCCGCCATATCTCATGCTCGATAGAGCATCATCGGGGTGCGCGAGCCCGTAACCCTGCATGCAAACATCTGCGGAACGCGGGGCAAACGCCAAGCTCGAACCACCACGAGGCTATCCTGACGAAGGAAGCCAAGGCGGTAACTCCTGAAAGGTGATCCCTATAGAAGCATCCCAATCGCACTCGCGAGGAAAACCACACCGATCAGAGCTATAGCTGCCATAACGGGCAACGGCAAGCGTTCAGAAATAGCAAAGGCCACAAACGCCTCAATAACCTTGCTCCGTCCTTTGCCGACCGCAGGCAGAAGCGAAGCGGCTAACGCCGACAAGATCGCCACGCCGAAGATGAGAAAAAAATGTGCCCAACTTGTTCGTGGGAAGTACCCCGCCTGAAAAAGAACGATTCCAATGGCGATCGTCCCGCCGAAGAGTAACTTGCCCAACACAATGCTGAAGCGATACTCCGCTGCCAACTGCTTGGCGCTTTTGTCTTTGTAGGCTTGCGGCACGTGCGGAGCCCAGCGATTCATAACCCAAAGCGACAGCAAGCCACCGATGGTTCCCGTGATCACTGGCCTGATCGCGTCCCAATCCATGAACTTACCCGTCGGGTCTGTCTTGTTGAGCGAATCGTTTGCGGTGTAAGCACAAAGACTCGGGCCATCATCAATCCCTAGGCACGTCGTACGCACACGGCGCCGCGCCAGCTCCGTCTCACCGCCAACCGAAGCGCGACCCGCGGCACCCAACGCCCGGATCGTCTTCGCTCTGGCCAGCGAATGGCGGGCGCCGAGCGCGGCCGTCGTCGCGAGGGCCTTACGCGCCGACCTGCATGCCATCACAACGCAATTGGCCATCGCGACAGGTCGCGCGAGGGAACCCGCAGG
>CAZPJE010000340.1:0-1942 GCA_964586725.1 uncultured Steroidobacteraceae bacterium
TCCTCGACGCGCGCGGCCACGTCGAGCTGCAGCGTGTCCGTGATGTCGACCGACAGTTCGCCGTAAGCCGACAGCACGGTGCGATCGAGGTCGCGCGTCTCTTCCGGACGCAGGCCGCCGCCCGCCTGGGCGCCGATCGCGAGGAAGTTCGGCGCGCCCGCGAACGGGCCCGCCTGGTACGACGCAAGCTCGCCCGCCTTGCTCTGGAACGCCTCGCGGCGCCACTCAATGCCGGTGGCCACGCTGGCGCCCGCGCCGAGCGTGACGTCGCGCTGGAAGTCGAGATTGAACGCCGCGAGTTCGTTCTCCGTCTCGCCCGAGCGGAAGGTCCGCGGGCTCGTTGGGCCGAGCGACGGATTCAGCGAATTGCGCACGCCCTGCTCGAAGCTGTTGCGGCCGTAGGAAACGCTCGCGTCCCAGTTCCAGGCGCCGACCTCGCCGCGCAGGCCCGCGGTCAGCGCGATGTCTTCGTTCTCGCCCAGCGTGATCGGCCGATAGCCGCGCGGGTTCACCGACAGGATGTTGGCCGACGACACCGGATAGCGGAAGAAGCCCGTGCCCTCGGCATCGCGGTTGTTGTAGGTCGCGAAGCCATACGCGCGCAGCGCGCCCGCGGCGGTCTCGGCGTTGACCCAGAGGTTCACATCCTCGGTCGCGGCATCGCCCGGCTTGAAGTTGCGCTGGCCACCGACCAGCGCAACGTTGGCCCCATCCTCGAAGAACGGCACTTCGTCGAGACCCGCGCGGTTCGTGCCGTCGCGATCGCGGTAGTCGATGCCGGCGCGCAGGAAGCCGTCGCTGCCGAGGCGCGTGCCGAACGACGCCTGCACCGTGGTGGTCTGGCCGTCATCGAGCGTGTCGTCGATCGGGTCGAAATCCGTGTAGTGCTGGCCGAACCCGACCGCGACGTCGATGCCCTCGGCGCGATCGTCGAGGATCACGTTGACCACACCCGCGATCGCGTCCGAGCCGTACTGAGCACCCGCGCCGTCGCGCAGCACTTCGATGCGCTTGATCGCGTTGGTCGGGATCGAGTTGAAGTCCACCGCCGCCGTGCCGCGGCCGATCTTGGCGTCGATGCCCGTGACCGAGGTCGTGTGGCGGCGCTTGCCGTTGACGAGCACCAGCACCTGATCCGGGCTCAGGCCGCGCAGCTGCGCCGGGCGCACGAGATCCGCGGCACCCGAGTTCGACTGGCGCGACAGGTTGAACGAGGGCACCAGCACCTGCAGGGCCTGAGCGAACTCGCCGCCGAAGGCACCGGCCGTCGCGATCTGGCTCGCGTCGACCACGTCCACCGGCACCGTGGTCTCGAGGACCGACTCCGCGCGGCTGCGCGTCGCCGTCACCACCACGGCATCGAGACCTTCCGCTTCAGCAGATGCGTCCTGCGCCGCCGCCGAAGAGATGGCCACCACAGACAAAGCACCGAGCGCCGCAGCGACCGGCGCGGCACGTACAACAGGCTTCATGGATTCCTTCCTGGATTTGAGTTGGAGTTCGATGCGGCCGCGACCACGACCGTCATCAGCCGGCAACATTAATGCAGCGCCCTTTGCAGCGCAAAACAGAAAGGTTATGCCGCCATAACTGGCTGGCTGAGAAGCGCGGATTCCCGTCCGAGCAGACAGCAGCAAGCGCCGATCCAGTGTCAGAGCTCTTCGAAAAACAATTCTTAAGACACTGATTTTATTTGCTTTTCAATATGCAAATAGCTTCAGGAACGCGGATTCTTGGAGCGATACTTTCGGCAATTTTAAACTCGTAATTTGTGCCGTTTGGCCCCACATAACCTGTTACCAGATCCTGTCCAATCACAATAGATGCAAACTGCCCACCTGCTGCAATTATTACACCGCCGCCCGGGATAGACATAGCTTTAACAACTTTGGTTCCGACTATTTCTTCAATATGATCCAACTCGCTCTTTGTGCCATTCGAA
>CAZPJE010000341.1:0-49830 GCA_964586725.1 uncultured Steroidobacteraceae bacterium
CACCCCGACGGCGTCGTGCTGTCGCTGGCGCGGCTCGATCGCATCCTCGCCATCGATCGCGACACCTGCACGGCCACGGTGCAACCGGGCGTGCGCAACCTCGCGATCAGCGAGGCCGCGGCAGCGCACGGGCTCTGCTACGCGCCCGATCCTTCCAGCCAGGTCGCCTGTTCGATCGGCGGCAACGTCGCGGAGAATTCCGGTGGCGTGCACTGCCTCAAGTACGGCCTGACGCTGCATAACGTGCAGCGCATCCGGGCCGTGACCATGCGGGGCGAGATCATCGAGTGCGGCGGGCTCGCGCCCGATGCGCCCGGTCTCGATCTGCTGCCGCTGCTGGTGGGCTCCGAGGGCATGCTGGCCGTGGTCACGGAAGTCACGGTGCGGCTGGTACCGGTGCCGCAGCTCGCGCGCTGCATCCTGGCGAGCTTCGCGACCGTCGAGGACGCCGCGACGGCCGTCGCCCGATTGATTGCAGCCGGCATCATTCCGGCGGGCCTCGAGATGCTGGACCAGGCGGCGGCGCAACTGGTCGAGCCGCATGCACAGGCGGGATACGACCTGGACGCTGCGGCGATCCTGTTGTGCGAATCGGATGGCACGCCCGACGAGGTCGGCGAAGAGATCGCGCGCATGAGCGAGGTGCTGCAGGCGGCGCGGGCCACGCGCCTGCGGGTCTCGGCCGATGAAGCCGAGCGACAGCGCTTCTGGGCCGGCCGCAAGAACGCGTTTCCGGCGGCCGGCCGCGCCGCGCCGGCGTACTACTGCATGGATGGCACCATTCCGCGGCGGCATCTCGGCGAGATGCTGCGGTCGATCCAGCGCATGGAGCGCGAGTTCGGCCTGCGCTGCCCGAACGTGTTCCACGCCGGCGACGGCAACCTGCATCCGCTGATCCTGTTCGATGATGCCGATCCGGATTCGGTGCGGCGGGCGGAGGCGCTGGGCGCAGCCATCCTGGCCGAGAGCGTTCGACTCGGGGGCACGGTCACTGGCGAGCATGGCGTCGGACTCGAGAAGCTCGACTCTATGTGCCTGCAGTTCGGGGCGCCCGAGCTTGCCGCGTTCGAGGGCGTGAAGCGTGCCTTCGATACGGCCGGCTTGCTGAACCCCGGCAAGGCGATCCCGACGCTGCATCGCTGCGCCGAACTCGGCGGCATGCGGGTGCGCGGCGCGGCGCTGCCCTTCGCCGAGCTGCCGCGATTCTGATGGACGCGCCCGTAGCGAGACTGCGCGAGCAGGTGCGCGATGCGGCGGCGAGCCGCCGGCCGTTGCGGCTGCGCGGCGCCGATACGCGACGCTTTCTGGGCGCGGGCGTTGCGGACACTGCCGCCACGGTGGACGGCGCGGCGGAAGAGCTGGATCTGCGCGGCGTGACGGGCGTCGTCAGCTACGAGCCCAGCGAGCTCGTCGTCACCGTGCGGGCCGGCACGCCGCTCGACGAACTCGAGGCACTGCTGGCGGAACAGGGGCAGATGCTCGCGTTCGAACCGCCGCGCTTCGGTCCGCAATCTACCGTCGGCGGTTGCATCGCCACGGGGATTGCCGGTCCGCGGCGCATGGCGCGTCCGCCGCTGGGCGGCGCGGTCCGTGATCACGTGCTCGGCGCGACGCTGCTCGACGGGCGCGCCGACGTGCTGGCATTCGGCGGCACCGTGATCAAGAACGTTGCCGGCTACGATGTCGCGCGGCTGCTGGCCGGCTCTTTCGGTGTGCTCGGTGCCATCATCTCGGTGTCGCTCAAGGTGCTGCCGCGCCCGCGCGCGGAGTGCACGCTGCGCTTCGACTGCGATGCCGAGGAAGCACTGCGGCGGTTGCGGGACTGGCAGGCGCGACCCTTGCCGCTGTCCGCGACGGTCTGGCACGACGATGTGCTGCACGTCAGGCTGTCCGGCGCCAGCGCAGCCGTGGCGTCGGCCGCCGGCGAACTCGGCGGGGCGCGTGTCGATGCGCCGGACTGGAATGCGCTGCGCGACCAGCGGCACGAGTTCTTCGCGGGTGCCGCGCCGCTGTGGCGCGTCGCGGTGCCCGCCACTGCGCCGCGCTTCGCCGCGTCGGAACTCGAGCTGATCGAATGGGGCGGGACGCAGCGCTGGCTGCGCACCGGGCAGAATGCCACCGTGGTTCGCGCCTGGGCGGCGCGCTGGGGTGGTCACGCCAGCTGCTGGCGCGGCGCCGCGCCGTTCCAGACGCCGCTGGCGCCGGCGCTGCTCGCGATCCAGCAGCGCCTCAAACAGCAATTCGACCCGGCCGGCATTTTCAACGCTGGCCGACTTCATCCGGAGCTCTGACACGATGCAGACGACACTCGCGCCGGGCTTGCGCGCTGCGCCGGCTGCCGCCGAGGCAGCGGAGCTGATCGGCGCTTGCGTGCACTGCGGCTTCTGCAACGCGGCCTGTCCGACGTATCGGCTGCTGGGCGACGAACTCGACGGCCCGCGCGGTCGGATCTACCTAGTGCGGGCGCTGCTCGAGACGGGCACGGCAACGTCTGTCACGCAGCAGCATCTCGATCGCTGCCTGACCTGCCGTGCCTGTGAGCCGGCGTGTCCGTCCGGCGTGCAGTACGGGCGCATCGTCGATCTCGGTCGTGAGCTGGCGCAGACGGCGACGCCGCGGCGCGGCTGGCCGAAGCTGCAGCGTGCGGCGCTGCGGCGCGTGTTGACGAACCCGGCGCTGTTCAGCGCCCTGTTGTCGGTGGCGCGGTGGTGCCGGCCGCTGTTGCCTGCGGCGCTGCGACGTCGGCTGCCGCCTGCAGCGCCGGCTGCATCACTCGCTGCGCCGTCGCTGCACAGCGCGCCAGCCGCGCAGGCCGTCCAGGGCGCGCGGCCCGGCATGCGCCGCGTGCTGCGCCTCGCGGGCTGCGTGCAACCAGCGCTGCAGCCAGGGACCGGCGCAGCGACCACGGCGGTGCTCGCGCTGCTCGGCATCGACAGCGTGTTCGTCGCGCGCGCGGGTTGCTGCGGCGCGTTGCGCCAGCACCTCGACGATCCGGCCGGCGCGCTCGACGATGCACGCCGCAACATCGATGCGTGGTGGCCACAGATCGAGGCGGGCGTCGAGGCCATCGTCATGGATGCGTCGGCTTGCGGCCTGATGCTGCGCGAGTACGGCGCCAGGCTGCAGCACGATCCAGGGTACGCGGCGCGCGCGGCGCGCGTCTCGGCGCTGGTGCTCGATGTCGCGGAACTGGTGGCGCGCGAGTCCCCGCGGCTCGCCGCGCATCTATCGGTCGCCCACGAAAGCAGCGCTGACCGCGCCGCGCTATCGCGGCCGCGCGTGGCATTTCATCCGCCCTGCACGCTACAGCACGGCCAGCGGCTGCGCGGCGTCGTCGAGGGTGTGCTCGCGCGCGCCGGCGCGGAGGTCGTGCCCTTCGCCGATGCGCAGCAGTGCTGCGGTTCCGCCGGCGCGTGGTCGCTGCTCGAGCCGGAACTGGCAGATGAATTGCGGACCCGCAAGCTGGCAGCGCTCGAAGCCGCGCGGCCGGACCTGATCCTGTCGGCCAACGTCGGCTGCATCGCGCATCTCGCGGCGGCGAGCGGCACGCCAGTCCTGCACTGGATCGAGTGGCTCGCATCACGTCTCGGCGTGGCGCCGCGATGAGTACGCTGTCGCTTCGAATGCTGCGCGCCTGCGGCTGGACGCTGCGCTTCGTGCCGCCGCCGACGCCGAAATCCGTCGTGATCTTCTACCCGCACACGTCGAACTGGGATTTCCCGATCGGCCTGCTGGCGCGCAATGCGACCGGCCTGCGCGTGTCCTGGGTCGGCAAGCACACGCTGTTTCGCTGGCCGCTGGCGGGACTCATGCGGCGCCTGGGCGGCATTCCGATCGATCGCAGCGCGCGCGCCGGCCTCGTCGAGGCGTTGACGGCCGAGTTCGCGCAGCGCGAATCCTTCCACGTCGCGACGCGCCCGAGGGGACGCGCGGTCGCAGCGAGCATTGGCGCACCGGGTTCTACCGGCTGGCGCTCGCGGCGCAGGTGCCGGTGGGGCTGGGTTTCCTCGACTATCCGCGGCGTGAGATCGGCATCGAGCAGTGGTTGCCGATGACGGGCGATGCCGACGCAGACCTCGCGCGGATCGCAGCGGCCTACGCCGGTCGGCAAGGCCTGAACCTGGCGCAGCAGACGCCGATTCGCTTCGAGCGCTGATCAGCGGCGCTCGCCGCGCAGGCCGAGCACGCGCTGGCGCAGGTCTTCGAGTTCGATCGCGTCCGGCGGTATCGGTGCGCCGATCCGCAGGTCGATGCGCGCGAACAGGCGCCGCGGCACGCGCTTCCAGACCGCCTTGTGCGCGCGCGAGAACATCGAGCCCCACAGGCCCGACAAGGCCATCGGCACCACTGGCACCGGCGTGTCGCGCAGGATGCGCAGCATGCCGGCCCGGAACTCGCGCAGTTCACCGTCGGCGGTCAGGCCGCCTTCGGGAAAGATGCAGACCAGGTGCCCGGCACGCAGTTCGCTCGCCGCAACCTCGAACGCGCGCTCGTAGACTTCCGGGTGCTCGCGCTGCGGCGCAACCGGAATCGCCTTCATGCCGCGGAACACCAGCGACATGACCGGGATCCGGAAGATGCCGTGATCCATGATGAAGCGGATCGGGCGTCGGCACGCCGCAGAGATCGCGATCGGATCGACGAACGCGACATGATTGCAGATCAGCAGCGCCGGTCCTTGGGCCGGAATCTGCTCTGCACCGGTGACGCGCAACCGGTAGATGCCGCGGATCAGCACCCAGGCGAGGAAGCGCAGCAGGAACTCCGGCACCTGCGCGTAGATGTAGATCGCGACCACCGCGTTCATCAGCGCGAGCACGACGATCAGCTGCGGGATCGTCAGGCCCATCGACAGCGCGAACGCGCTGAAGATCGCTGCGCCGACCATGAACAGGGCGTTGAGGATGTTGTTCGCGCTCAACACGCGCGACATCAACTCGGGGCGGGTGCGCTGCTGGATCATCGCGTACAGCGGCACGACGAACAGGCCGCCGGACAGGCCGAACAGGCCCATCCACAGCAGCAGCGGCCATGCGCCCGGCTGGTCGAAGTAGCCCGCCATGTCGAGCGTGACGCCCTCCGGGGCCGTGACGCCCTGGGTCGCGAACAGCAGGCCGAACACGGTCAGGCCGATCGAGCCCAGCGGCACGAGGCCGATCTCTAGCTGGCCCGCGGACAGACGCTCGCACAGCAGCGAACCGATGCCGACGCCCAGCGAGAACGCCATCAGGAACAGCGTGAACACGCTTTCGTCGCCGCCCACGGTGCTGCGCACGTACAGCGGCAGCTGCGCCGTGATCGCGGCGCCGACGAACCAGAACCAGGAGTTGCCGAGCAGCGCCTGGAAGACGCTGTGGCGCGCGCGTGCGGCGCGCAGGTTGGAGACCGTCGAGCGCCACAGGTTGGCGTCGATGCGCAGGCCGGGATCGGTTGGCGCGAGCGGCGGGATCGCCCGGCTCGCGAGCCAGCCCGCCACCGCGGTGGCCAGCAGCACGCCGATGGCACGCGCGGGATCGCCGTCGACGACAAGCAGGCCGCCCATCAGCATGCCGAGCAGGATCATCAGGAAAGTCGCGGCTTCGAGCAGGCCGTTGCCCGCGATCAGTTCCGACTCGTGCAGCACCTGCGGCAGATAGGCGTACTTCGCGGGTGCGAAGAACGTCGAATGCACGCCCAGCAGGAAGATCGCGAGCAGCAGCACCGCCAGCGACTTCAGCGCGAGACCCGCCCCCGCGAGCGCCATGATCGCAATGCCCGCGAGCTTTACCGCGCGCATCACGGCGGCCTTGTCGTAGCGGTCCGCGAGCTGGCCGGCGAGTCCGGAGAACAGCAGGAACGGCAGGATGAACAGCCCGCCGGCGAGGTTCGTGACCAGCACCGGATCGACTTCGGTCCACGTCGTCGCGTGATAGGTCGCGAGGATCACGAGCACGGCGCGATAGACGTTGTCGTTGAACGCCCCGAGCCCCTGCGCGATGAAGAAGGGCAGGAAGCGTCGCTCGCCCAGCAGGGCGAACGGGCCGCGTGCGCTCATTCAGGCCGCGTCTGCGGTCCGCCAGAGCTTCGCGCCTGGCAGCCACAGCGCATGGAAGCCCGCCGGAACGCGCCCTGGCAGCCGAACGCGGGCGATCGGCCCCGCGGTGATCTGCTGCGCGTTGAAGATCCAGGCTTCCGAGGCGTAGTCGGCGATGTTGGTCGCGAGCGTGATCACGTAGCCCTGGTCTTCGGCGCCGCCCCGCGTGCTGCGCGCGAACGGCGCTTCGCTCGGGAACCAGCCCGCCGGGTAGTGATAGACCTCGCGCGTGCCGCGCTCGTGGTCGTACTTGACGAGGCCCTCGAACGCGAGCGTCTGCAGGTCGGTGGGAATCAGCTGGTGATAGGACCAGCGCAACTTCTCGCCATACCTTTCGGAATCCGGCAGGCAGAACTCGACGTTCAGGTCGTCGAGCTGCTGCTCGCTCTTCTCGCCGGTGCGCAGGTTCATGCGCCAGCGGCGCAGATGGCCCTTGTACCGCAGGTAAGCGAGCATCGAGGCGAGCACGCCCTCCGAGCGATCGCGGCGAATGGTCGGGTCGGGCTGGAAGCAGCCATCCATGATGATCCAGTCGCCGTCCTCATGCGCGTTGACCATGTGCAGCACATAGCCCGGCTCGAACTCGAACCAGCGCACCTGCTCCTGCGTGCCATAGCGTGGAATCACGCCGAAGCGCGACGGCTGGTCGCGGTGGAACTGCACGACGCGATGGCCGGTGCGCTGCAGCACATCGACGTCGTGGTAGAGCGGGAAGTCGTGCAGGATCGTGTAGTTCGGCGTGATGGTCGTGTCGTGCGGCAGGCGCGGTCCGGGCAGATCGATGCGGGCGCGGTGCTTCGCGCGGCCGTCGGGCCCGAACACCCAGTAAGTCAGCCAGGGCTGGAAATCGGTATAGCCGTAGTTGATGTACTCGCCGGTCCGGGCATCGGTCTTGCCGTGCGCGTTCAGCGGCGTGTCGAGGTCGCCGCCGAAGGTCTCCTCGCGCTGCGTATCCAGCGTCAGCGGATCGAGCGCGTGCACGCGGCCGGCGTTGTACCACGCGGCGAGCAGCTTGCCGTTGTGCAGGTTGAGCGTCGTGTTCGCCGTGTCCTTGCAGTAATCCGGGTTCATCGATTCACGCTCGCGGCCGGCGACGCGCGTGAGGTCGTACGGCCCCATGATCCCCGACAACTCGACGCGCCCGGTGGTGAGCTCCTCGTGCAGCGCGCGCGTGCGCACCCAGCGCCGGACGTAGCTCGCACGACCGTCACGGAAGTAGACGCCATGCACCATGCCGTCGCCGTCGAACCAGTGGTACAGGCCGCGAGGCTCCAGCACGGGATTGGGGCCCTGGCGCAGGCAGGCGCCGTACAGATCCGCCGGGATTTCCCCCGCTACCACGTCGAGATCGACGGCCGTGATCTCGGACTGCACCGGGGTGTAGGGGCCGTGCAGGTAGGGGTTGTCGACGCGATCGACCCAGGTCGGCCGGTCGTCCGGGTCCTTCGGATTCAGGTCGCTGTACTTGCGCATCGCCAAAGTATGCACCTCAAGGCGCCGGTCGGGAGTCACTCGGCAGGCGGCAGCGCCTTGACGTAGGCCGCGATCGCGTCGCGATCGCTCGCGGGCAGCCGCGACATGTGGCGCACCACCGCGGCCATCGAGCCGCCGACACTGTCGAAGCCGGGATCGAAGCCCGTCTCGAGGTAGTAGGCGATGTCGCCGGCGCTCCAAGAGAGCGCCGCCGGCGTGATGTTCGGAATGTTGCCGGTCCCGGAGGGGTTCGGTGCGCCCGCCATCCAGCGCGACCCGTCGAGGCCGCCGTACGGATCGCGCGGCGTGTGGCATTCGCCGCAGTGGCCCGGCCCCTCGACGAGATACCTGCCGCGCTCGATGACCGGGCTGCCCGCGTCGGCGACCCAGTCGGTGTCGAGATAGCGGCGCTTCCACAAGCCGATGCCGCGCCGCACCGACCAAGGGAACGACAGCACATGCGGCTCGTCCGGCCGTGCGGAGGCGGGCAAGGTATCGAGGAAGGCCTTGAGGTCGGCGACATCCTGCAGCGTCATGCGCGCGTAGGACGTGTACGGAAACACGGGGTAGTAGTGGCTGCCGTCCGGCGACACGCCTTTCAGCATCGCGTCGGCGAACTGCGCCAGCGTCCAGTTGCCGATGCCGTGCGTGGGATCGGGGGACAGGTTCGGGCCGACATAGGTGCCGAACGGCGTCTCGAGCCGGTGGCCACCGGCCAGCACCGGGCGCGCCGGATCGGCTTGTTCGGAATCATCGGTGTGGCAGGACGCGCAACCGCCGGCCCAGAAGACGTTGGCGCCGCGGGCCGGATCACCGGTCAGGTTGGCGAGCGCGCTGCGGTCGACGCGCGACGGTTGCGTCAACAGCCAGGCCGCGACCGCGACGATCGCGAGCAGCACGAGCGCGACACGCAGGACGGCTTTCATGCAGCAGCCAGGATCGGTGCGGGAGGGCAGGCCGGGCGCCGCGTGCGCGACGCCCGGCCCGGCACATCACTTCGCCGGAGCGCGATACTTTTCGTGGCAGTCCTGGCAGGCGCCACCGACGCCGCCGATCGCCGGGCGCAAGGCCTCGAGGCCGTTGCCCGCGGCGGACTGCAGCGCCGTCGCGCGCTTGCCCAGCGTCTCCCACTTCGCAGTGAAGTCGGCGACGTTGTCGAAGATGTTGGGCTGGGCGCGCGTGTTCTTGAGCGTTCCGTTGTGCGAACCCGCGGGCCACAGGGCCGACTGGTTCAGCTTGGTGACGGTGACGATGTTCGCTGCCGCGGCGTTCGCGGCCTCGGCGTTGTACGGCACGTTGCCGCGCGCCATGCCGCCCAGAATGCCCATGCTGTGCGCCAGCACTTCGAACTGACCCTTGCGGGCCTTGACGGCTGCTTCCACGGCGTCCTGCGCGACGGCGGCGCCTGCGGCCAGCGTCATCGCGGCCAGTCCCAGCGCGATCAAACGGTTGAATTTCATCATCGGCCTCCATGTCGGGGTTCGAACTCCCGGCCGATGATAGGTCGAATTCCCCCTGCGTGGGAAACCCTGCGGTTCAGATCGCCGCGCAGGCATCGCCCCAGGGGTCGTCCGCAGGGTCCGCGGCGGCGCTGCGCGGCCGCAGCGCGAGGTTGCGCTGCCGGATCACATCGAGCGCCGCGACGCGCCACGCCTCTGCAAACGTCGGGAAGTTGAACACCTGGTCGACCAGGATGTCGACGGGTGCGTCGATCGCGATGGCCATCTGGGCTACGTGCACCAGTTCGGCTGCCTGCTCGCCGATCACCTGCGCGCCGAGCAGCCGCTGGCCGAGCGGATCGCTGACGATGCGCAGCAGGCCGTGGGCGGCGCCGGCGATCTGGCCGCGCGCGATTTCCTCGAAGCGCGCCCGACCGACGATCACGCGGCCATGCCGGGCTAGGGCATCGCGCTCCGACAGGCCGACGCAGGCGATCTCCGGCAGCGTGTAGACGCCGGTCGGGATGCCGGGGTCGCGATCGCCGGTCAGCAGGCCGAGTGCATGGCAGGCCGCGAGCCGTCCCTGTTCCATCGCGGCCGACGCGAGCGACGGCGGTCCGATCACGTCGCCGGCGGCGAAGATCCGATGCGCGGTAGTGCGGAACTCGGCGTCGACGGCGACATGGCCGCGCGCCGTCAGCGCGACGCCCGCGGCATCGAGTCCGAGCCCTTCGACGTTCGCGACGCGGCCGAGCGCGACCAGCGCCTTCTCGGCGCGCCATTGCTGCCCGTCGTCGATATCGACGACGACGTTCGAGACGCCATCCCAGTGGACCGCGCGCACGGCGCGTTCGCCCAGCCAACGCGCCCCGCCGCGCGCGAACTCGGCGAGATAGGCATCGAGGATCTCGCCGTCGAGGAAGCCCAGCGGCCGCGCCGCGCGATCGATCTGCGTCACCTCGCACCCCAGCGCACTGAACGTGCAGGCGTACTCGCTGGCGATCACGCCGCCGCCGAGCACGATCAGGCTGCGTGGCAGCCAGGCGAGCCCGAGGATCGAGTCGCTGTCGAGCACGTGTTCGTGATCGACCTCGATGCCGTCCGGGGCGCGTGGCCGCGAGCCGGTCGCGATGAGGAAGGCCTGTGCGGTCAGCGTATGCCGGCTGCCGTCGATGCGCTGCACCTGCAAAGTCCGGCCGTCGATGAAGCGCGCCTGGCCGCGCAGGCAGCGCACGTCGTTGCGCGCCAGCTGCTGGCCCATGAAGCGATCGTGCGAGGCGATGATGGCCTCGACGCCCGTCAGCAGGTCGTAGAGTGCGACCGGTCGTGCGCGGTCCAGGCGGCCGCGCAGGCGCAACGCCTGTTCCCGCAGCGCCTTGCTCGGAATCGTCCCGGTATGCACGCAGGCGCCGCCGACGCGCCGGTCCTGTTCGACGATCACGGCTCTGCGGCCCGCCTTGGCCGCCTGGATCGCCGCCTTCTGGCCTGCCGGCCCGGCGCCGATCACGCACAGGTCGACGTGCCGCTCTGCGCTCATGTCAGCGCTAATAGCGCCGATTGCACCACTTCGCCACGCGTCTCGAGCGTCGCGAACTGCTCGGGGTAGATGTTGAGGGCATCCAGCGCCTGCGTCAGCTGTTCGCTGGCGCCGGCATCGAGCGACTGCTCGAGCATCCTTGCGGCCATCAGCTCGGCGAGCCTGACCTGGCGTAGCTGCAGGCTCCAGTCGCCCGTGGGCGTGGCTCCGCCGCGCTGCGCGATCGCGGCGACAACCGGCTCGGGCAAGGTCCACGCGGCGGCCAGCGCGAGGCCGGCACGCGACTCGAACTCTTCGATCAGGCGGGAGCGTTCCGCGTTGGTGAGGCGGCTCGTTTCACCGTTGCCGATCTGCACCATCAGGCGCACCACGACCGGACGGCCGATCCGCTGCAGCAGGCCGCACAGGTGGGCGAGCTCGACACTGGTGCGCCCGAAGCGCGCGATCTCGCGTGCCCAGCAGGCCGTTGCAACGGACTCCTGCCAGAACGAACTGAGCAGCTTCTCCTGATCGCGCACCGCGAACATCTGGCCGCGGACCCACACCGACACGGCGATCGACAGGATCTCGCCCATACCCAGCCAGGAGATCGCCTGCTGCAGCGACAGGATCGGCACCTGCGGCGCGAAGGCCGCTGAGTTGGCCACGCGCAGCACGTTGGCGGCGATCGTCGGGTCGCGCTGCACATGCTGCGCCAGCAGGGCGGTGTTCGCGTTCGGATCCGCGGCCATCGCGGCGACGGCGCCCGCGGTCGGCGACAGCGGCGGCAATTCCAGCGGCCCGCCGAGCAGCGCCTGCAGGTGGCTGCGCCACAGCGTCAGCGCAGGCGATGGAGTGGAATCGGCGCGGATGGGATGTCTGCTCGGCATGACTGGTTTCCGGGACCTGTTATCTGGATCGGCGCCGGCACCGGCAACTTGAGCGCGCCGTCCACCCTGCAGGCTGGCTTGGCATTTCTTCACAGGGGGGCGGCAACTCCTTGCCCCAGCCCCGGTCTACACTCCGGTTCATGACCCTTGCCACCACACTGATGCGGCCGCGCACCTGGATGATCCTCGCCGCGCTCGCCGCCCTGGGGTTGCTGCTCTGGCGCTGTAGTGCGGGCTCCGCCGAAGCACCCCGCTACGAGACCGCACCGATCGACCGTGGCGACGTCATCGCCCGCGTCAGTACCTCCGGCAGCCTGTCGGCGGTCGTGACGGTCGAGGTCGGCAGCCAGGTGTCCGGGCGCATCCAGTCGCTGCACGCGGACTTCAATTCGGTCGTCAAGCGCGGCGAGCGGATCGCGAAGATCGATCCGGCGCTGTTCGAGGCGGCGGTCGCGCAGGCGGCCGCGAACGTCGCGGCGGCGCGCGGCAACCTCGAACGGCTGCGTGTGCAGTCGGAAGAGGCCGCGCGGCAGGCGCGCCGCGCGATGCAGGTGTTCGAACAGCAGTTGATTTCGGAGACTGACCGTGACAATGCCGTGTCGAACTCACGCGCCGCAGCGGCGTCCGTCATGCAGGCCCAGGGGCAGCTGGACCAGGCTCTCGCGTCGTTGCGCCAGGCGCAGACCAACCTGCGCTACACCGACATCCTCGCGCCGACCGATGGCATCGTGATCTCGCGCGCCGTCAACGTCGGCCAGACCGTGGCGGCGTCGCTGCAGGCACCGGTGATCTTCACGATCGCGCAGGACCTGCGCGAAATGGAAGTGCATACCAACGTCGCCGAATCGGACATCGGCCGCCTGCGCGCGGGCATGGATGCGGGGTTCACCGTCGACGCGTATCCGGGCGAGCGCTTCCGCGGCAAGATCCGCGAGATCCGCAATGCACCGCAGATCGTGCAGAACGTCGTCACCTATGACGCGGTCATCGATGTCGCCAACCCCGATCTCAAGCTCAAGCCGGGCATGACTGCGACGGTCACGGTGATCGCCGAGGAGCGCACCGACGTGCTGCGCGTGCCCAACACGGCGCTGCGCTTCCGGCCCGATGCCGCGGCGACGGGCAACGATGCCGCGACTGGCCGCGCCGCGGAGCGGCGCCCGGAGGCCGATCCCGCGCTGCGCACGGTCTGGGTGCTCGAGCGCGACACGCCGCAGCCGCGCGAGATCCGCATCGGCTTGTCCGATGGCCGCTACACGGAGGTCACCGGCGGCGCGCTTGCGGCGGGCGATGCCGTGATCGTCGGCGCGGTCGGCGGCACGGCGACGCCGCCGCGCGGCATGCGCGGCGGCATGCGCATCCTCTAGGCCGCCATGTCCGTCATCGAGCTTCGCGGCCTCACGCGCATCTATCGATCCGGCGACACCGAGTTCGCCGCGCTGCGCGACGTCGACCTCGATGTCGACTCGGGCGAGTTCGTCGCGGTCACCGGTTCGTCGGGTTCCGGAAAATCGACCCTGATGAACCTGATCGGCTGCCTCGATCGGCCGACGCGCGGCGTCTACCGGCTGGCCGGGCGCGACGTCGCGCAACTGTCGCGGGTCGAGCTGGCCAGCGTGCGCAACGAGTACCTCGGCTTCGTGTTCCAGAGCTTCAACCTGCTGCCGCGCACCTCGGCCGTCGAGAACGTCGAACTGCCGATGATCTATGCGCGCACGCCGCCGAAGGAACGCCGGCAGCGCGCGCTTGAGGCGCTCGAGCGCGTCGGGCTTGCGAACCGCGCCAACCATCAACCTTCGCAGCTGTCCGGCGGCCAGCAGCAGCGCGTCGCGATCGCCCGCGCGATCGTCACGCGCCCGCGCCTGATCCTCGCCGATGAGCCGACCGGCAACCTCGACACGCGCACCAGCCACGACATCATGGTGCTGCTGTCGGAGCTGCGGGCGGCGGGCATGACGGTGCTGTACGTCACGCACGAGGCGGATATCGCCGCGTTCGCCGCGCGCAAGCTCGTGCTGCGCGACGGCGCGATCCTGACCGATGAGCGCCAGACACCCGTCGATCCGCACCCGGAGCTTGCGGCGTGATCGCCTTCAGCGAAACCCTGCGCATGGCGCAGCGCGCCCTGCGTCGCAACAAGATGCGCTCGTTCCTGACCGCGCTCGGCATCATCATCGGCGTCGCCGCGGTGATCTGCATGGTGTCGATCGGCGAGGGCGCGAAGTCGCGCATCCGCACGCAGATCGAGGGCGCTGGCACCAACGTGATCCTGGTGTTCTCCGGCTCCAGCAGTTCGGGCGGCATGCGGGGCGGCATGGGCTCGCAGCCGACGATCACGTTCGACGACCTGCGCGCGATCCAGACGGAAGTGCCGGGCATTCGCGCCGCAGCGCCGCTGTCGCGCACGCAGAGCCCGGTCATCAGCGAGTCCTCGACCTGGACGACGACCATCTACGGCACGACGCCCGAGTACTTCGTGATCCGCAACTGGGGCACGGCGCGTGGCGCCAGCCTGACGGCCAGCGACCAGGCAGGCGCCGCGAAGAACGCGGTGATCGGCAAGACCGTGGCCGACAAGCTGTTCGGCGCTGGCACCGACCCGCTCGGCCAGGTGATCCGCATCCGCAATGCGCCTTACATCGTCGTCGGCGTGCTGGAGATCAAGGGCCAGGGCGGCATGGGCGAGGACCAGGACGATGCGATCTTCGTGCCGCTGTCGGCGTTCTCGACACGCATCCAGGGCGGGCTCAGCAACTTCGTGCGCGGCCCGGTTTACGTCAGCGCGGTCAGCACCGAGGCCATCGACACCGTGCGGCGCGACATCGCTGCGCTGCTGCGCGAACGCCACCGGCTCGGCCCCGACGAGGAAGACGACTTCTCGACCATGAGCATGGCGGAGATGACCGGCATGCTGACGTCCGCGATGCAGACCTTGACCACGCTGCTGGCGTCGATCGCGTTCGTGTCGCTGCTGGTCGGCGGCATCGGCGTCATGAACATCATGCTCGTGTCCGTGACGGAGCGGACGCGCGAGATCGGCATCCGCATGGCCGTGGGCGCGCAGCCGGCGGACATCATGGCGCAGTTCCTGATCGAGGCGCTGACGCTGGCCGCGATCGGCGGCGTGCTCGGCGTGCTGCTCGGGATCGGCATCGGCGAGCTGCTCGCGGCACGGTTCGGCTGGGTGTCCGAAACGCGCACCGACATCATCCTGCTGGCGCTCGGCGTCAGCGCGACCGTCGGCGTGGTGTTCGGCCTGTATCCGGCCCGCAAGGCGTCGCGGCTCGATCCGATCGAGGCGCTGCGCTACGAGTAGACGAGATCGGTGCGCCGTTGCTCGAGCGGCACGCACCAGATGTCGATCGGCATGTCGCGACCGCGCAGTTCCATCGCGGGCAGCTCCAGCGCGCCGACCTGCATTCCGAGCGCGTCGAGGCCGAGCTTGACGGTGGCCGAGAACAGCATCTCGCCCGAGCGCGCCCGCTGGCACAGCCGCGAGGCCACGTTCACGGTGTCGCCGATGATCGTGTAGTTCATGTAGTCCGGCGAGCCGACGTTGCCGGCGACGACCTCGCCCTCGTTGATGCCGATGCCGAGGCCGGTTTCGATCTGGTAGCGGGTGCGCCAGTCCGCCGCGAGCACCTGGAACCGATCCAGCATCTCGCGTCCCGCGCGCACCGAGCGTTCGAGCGAATCCGGCTGTGCGACCGGCACGCCGAAACCGATCATCAGGCAGTCGCCAGCCATGCTGAACACCGTGCCATCGTGCCGGAACGTGATCTCCGTCAGCAGCGAGAAATACTCGTTCAGCAGCGAGACCACTTCCTGCGGCGGCAGCTTTTCCGCGAGGCGCGTGAAGCCGCGCATGTCGGCGAACATCACGACGGCGCGGGTGCGGTGATCCGAGCGCGTCAGCATGCTGACGCGCAGGTCCGCATTGGCCAGGATCTGGTCGGCGACCCGGGGCGAGACATAACGCCGGAACATCTCGCGCATCGCGGCGAGCTGCAGGCTGTCGCTGCTGGCGCGCTCCGCGTCGGCGCGGGCGCGCACGCGCAGCAGCGCCACCTGGGCGAGCTCGAGCAACAGCCGATAGGGGCTGGGAGCAGAGGCCGACACTGTCTGGGTATCCCGTCTTATAGTTCTGCTTCCTAGACTAACCGCAGACACCTTCATGGTCGACCCCCGCAATCCGCAGGCCGCGCAGATGGCCGATGAATCGATGGTGCGCACGCTCGCCGCCCAGGCCGAGGCGACCTGGCCGCAGGAGCGGCCGCTGCTCGAGCGCCATGGCCTGCCGCCGAATGCTCGCGTGCTCGACGTCGGCTGCGGCACCGGCGAGTGGAGTCGCCGCGTCGCGCAGCTGTGGCCCGGGGCCGAAGTGAAGGGCGTCGACGTGCTGCCAGCCTCGGTGGCGTGGGCGACGCGGCAACAGGCGGCGCTCGCGCCGCGATTGTCGTTCGCGGTCGGCGATGCGTATGCGCTCGACGCGCCCGATGCCTCGTTCGACTTCGTCGCCTGTCGACACGTACTGCAGGCCATCCCGGAGCCGCAGCGCGTGATCGCGGAACTCGCGCGCGTGACCCGGCCCGGCGGCGTCGTGCATCTGCTCAGCGAGGACTACGGCATGCTGCACCTGATGTGCGGGCCGCGCGATCCGGACCTGTTGTGGCGCGAGGGGCCGATCGCCTACACGGCCCGCACGGGCACCGATGCGCGGCTCGGACGCCGCAGCTGGTCGCTGCTGCGCGCCGCCGGCCTGATCGATGTCACGGTCGACTACCTGATCATCGACACGCTGCGCGTGCCGCGCGGCGTCTTCGCCGACATCCTGGTCGCGTGGCGCGACGGTTATGCCGAACCGATGGCCGAGGGGTCCGACGTCTCGGCCGAGGAATTCCGCGCGCGCTTCGACGAGGCGATCGCGGGCGTGCTGGACCCGGCGCAGTACGGCGTCTGGATGATTCCAATCGTCGCCGGGCGCAAGCCGGCGGACCGGCGCTGATACGCCCTAGACGAGCGTGTGGAACACGCTCTGCACGTCGTCTTCCTGCTCGAGCTTGTCGATGAGCTCCAGCACTTCCTTCGCCTGCTCTTCTGGCAGCTCGGTCGGCGTGGTCGGCAGGTACTCATGCGTCGCTGACAGCGGCGTCAGCTTGCGCGCCTCGAGCGCTTCCTGAAGCTTGCCGAAATCGGCGAAAGCGCAGCGGATCACGAGCTGCGGCTCGTCTTTCTCGCCCGTGCCTTCACCCATTTCGTCGAGGCCGTGGTCGATCAGGTAGAGCTCTAGGTCGTCCTGGTCGATGCCGGCAGGGTCCAGGCGGAACACGCCCATCTTGCGGAACTGGAACGCGACCGAGCCGGTGCTGCCGAGGTTGCCGCCGCCCTTGTTGACGATCGCGCGGACGTGCGCGACGGTGCGCGTCGGGTTGTCCGTCGCGGTTTCGATCAGCAGCGCGACGCCATGCGGGGCATAGGCTTCGTAGATGACCTCGGCGTAGTTCGTCGCATCCTTGCCGAGCGCGCGCTTGATCGCGGCCTCGACCTTGTCCTTCGGCATGTTGACGGCGCGCGCGTTCGCAATGATGCGACGCAGCGTCGGATTGGAGTTCGGATCCGGGCCGCCGGCCTTGACCGCCATGTTGATGTCTTTGGCGATGCGCGCAAACTGCTTCGCCATGCGGTTCCAGCGCGCGAACATCGCATGCTTTCTGACTTCGAAAATGCGGCCCATGGGCACCTCGCCAAACGCAGGGGCGCAATGGTACCCGACCGCTCGCTGTAGCGCTCCGGCGACAGGGTGACGGCGGGGACGGGACGGCGTTAGGTTCGACGCGCGCGCCCGTGTCCCCGACCGGCTGACGCCATGCCCAGCAATCGCGCGGAACTGGGGATTCGGGCGCGCGCCCGACGCGCCCTATAATCGCGGCATGTCCATCTGGGTCGATGCCGATTCCTGCCCCGCCGTGATTCGCGACATCCTCTATCGTGCGGCGGAGCGCGCGCAGCTGTCGATGACCTTCGTGGCCAACAAGCCGATGCGGCTGCCGATATCGCGCTGGCTGCGCTCGGTGCAGGTCGGCTCCGGTTTCGATGCCGCCGATCAGTACATCGTCGAACGGCTGCAGAGCGGCGAACTGGTCATCACCGGCGACGTGCCGCTGGCGGCGCTCGTGATCGAGCGCGGCGCGCTGGCGCTGAGCCCGCGCGGCGAGCGGTTCACGCCCGAGAACGTCCGCGAGCGCTTGTCCATCCGTAATTTCACCGAGAGGCTGCGCGGCGGCGGCCTGGTCGGCGGCGGCCCCGGTGCGCTGGATGCGCGCGACAAGACCCGCTTCGCGAACGCGCTGGACGGCTGGATCGCGCGGCGACCGAAGCGCGGTGACGCTGCGGCGACGCCTGCGGTACAGTGACATTCGCACTCACGGGACGCGCCAGCGAGGCAGGCAGGGATGACGACTCCGACGCTCAAGCAGATCTACCAGCCCACCGCTGACGAGGCGGCGCGGCAGCGCTTTGTCGGGCTGCTGAAGAACTACGCCAACGGCGCGCTCGAACAGCAACTCGCCGGGCATTACGAACAGCGCCTGAAGCCGCAGTTCGAATCGGCGCATGGCCACGCACCGCGCGATCGCAACGAGGCGCGACCCCTGTTCGAAGCCGATCCGCTATACCAGCTGTGGGGCTCGCTGGTCTATGCGTCGCAGACCCTGATGTGGCAGACGGTCGGCGAGACCTGTCGCCGGCTCGAACCCGCGTTCGAGGCGCGCGCCGAGCAGCATGCGCGCGCGCCGCGCGGCAGTCTGACACTGGATCCGGCGCTCGTGATTCCGAAGCCGATCGCCGATGTGGAGATCCATCGCCAGCCGGGCGGCTACTTCGCCGCCGACCACGAGCGTGACCTCATGGCGGGGCTGATCTACTTCGGCACCATCGAACTGTATCGGTCCGCCAAGGGCCTGAGCGCCAACGCGCCGGTCGGCGAGCCGGGCCTCGGCCGTTTCATCGGCGGCGTCGCGAAGCGCCGCTACCCGGATCTCGCGCCGCGGCGCATCCTCGACCTGGGCTGCGGGCCTGGCATCGAAACGCTTGGTCTTTGCGACGTGTTCCCTGATGCCGAAGTGCACGGGCTCGATCTGTCCGCGCCGTTCGTGCGCTTCGCGCATTCGTGGGCGGAGGATGCGGGCCGCGCCGTGCACTACCGCCAGGCCGATGCGCAGCACACCGGCTATCCCGACGGTCACTTCGACCTGATCGTCTCGCACATCCTGTTCCACGAGACCTGGCACGACCAGGTGCCGCGCATCTTCGCGGAGGTGCGGCGGCTGCTCGCGCCAGGCGGCGTGTTCCTGTCGGCGGATGTGCCGTACCAGCCGGCGCGGCTGCCGATCCCGAAGCAGGTCACGAACGACTGGCAGGTGCGCAACAACGGCGAGCCTTTCTGGACCGGCTTCGCCGATACGGACGTGCGCGCGACCCTGGTGGGCGCCGGCTTCGGCACCGACGAGGTGGTGGCCGAGTACGAACCGCTCGGTGCCGGTCACTACCTGTTCTTCGGCGCGCGCCGCGCGCCAGTCGCGGCGAGGCGCGCGGCATGAGCAGCGGCACGTCTGCAGCGCCGCGGCGCACCGGCCCGGATCAGCCGCTCGAGTCGGCCAGCATCGCGCAGCTCGTCGCGGTGACGACGCGCCTGGCGATGGAAGTGACGGTGCTGCGCGAGCGTCTGGCCACGCATGAGGCGCTGCTCGCGAAGCACGGCATCCTGGATGCGGCCGCGATCGATGCCTACCGCCCGGATCAGGCGCAGCAGGCCGCGCGCGATGCCGTCACCCGGCGGCTGATCGAATCCCTCGCCGCCGACCTCGGCGCACCGGCGCCGAAGCTCTGACGCGCCCGGCGCGGCGCGCGTCGCGCCAGGTTCAGCGATCCGCGCCCATCGCAATCGTGCCCGTCATGCCGCGCTGCGTGACGATGGCCTTGACGCGCAGATAGCGCGCGACCCCTGCAGTGCCGAGGCGCGCGCGGCCCAGCCCCGAGAGGCGCAGGCCTTCCCACTCGTAGTCCATGACGAAGCTCGACATCGAGCAGTCGCCGACGCTGACGAAGCCCGCCTCGAGCCGCTCGGCGATGCGCTGCGCGGTCGCGTCATCACCCGCCAGCACGTTGGCGGACAGCCCGTAGTCGCCCTCGTTGGCGAGCGCGATCGCGGCGTCGAGCGTGTCGAAGGCCATCACGGGAATCACGGGGCCGAAGGTCTCCTCGCGCATGACCTGCATCGTGTGGTCGACGTTCGACAGCACCGTGGCTTCGCACCACACGCCCCCGCGCTCGATGATGCGGCCGCCGAGTTCGAGCCGCGCGCCGCGCGCGACCGCATCCTCGATCTGCGCGCGGACGATGTCGGCCTGCCGCGACATGATGAAAGGGCCGATCTGTCCCGCCGGGTCGTCGCAGGTCAGCCGCACGTCGCGCGCATGCGCGATGATCTTAGCGAGCAGCGCGTCGTGCACGCGGCGGTCGACGTAGACGCGCTCTAGCGACTGGCAGGCCTGGCCGCTGGCGAGCAGCGCGGCGCGCACGATGATCTGCGCGGCGCGCTCAAGATCCGCATCGGCCGTCACGATGACGGGATCCTTGCCGCCGAGTTCGAGGAAGGCCGGGATGAAGCGCCGCGCGGCATGCTCTGCGACGAGCCGCCCGGTCCGCACGCTGCCCGTGCAGACCACCGCGTCGGCGCAGTCGATCAGGGCCGCGCCGGTGCTGCCAGGGCCGCGCACGATGCGCACGACGTCGCGCAGCGTGGGCACCGCGTCGAAGATCAACCGCAGCGGATCGACATAGCGAGGCGTCACCTCGCTGGGCTTGAGCACCACGCCGCAGCCGGCGGCGAGCGCCGGGATCAGGTCGATCATCGACAGGATCAGCGGGAAGTTCCACGGTGCGATGACGCCGACGACGGGGTAGGGCAGCAGCTGCGTGCGGCCGCTGACCCCCGGGATCATCGAGGCGCGTTCGGCAGTGTGGCCATGCACGACCGCCGCATTCGCGATCGCGGCTTCGATCATGCCGTCGACCGCCATCGCCTCGATGCTGGCGATGCGATAGCGGCCCGTGTCCTGCTCGAGCGCCCGCTGCAGCGCCGCCCGGTGCGCGCCGAAGGCCGCGGCGAGTGAGCGAAGCGCGGCGGCACGGCCGTCGACGCCGAGCGCGGCCCAGGCCGGCTGCGCGGCGCGGACCGCGGCGCAGGCCGCCGCGACCGCGGTCGTGTCCGCGACTTCGAAGGCGTAGTCCAGGGCGCCCGTCAGTGGATTGCGGGCCTGCATTCTCGTCATTTCGGTGGCTCCAGCAGTTCGATCAGATTGCCGTCGGGATCCCAGGCGTGGAACACCTTGCCGCGCAGCGGGCGGCCGTCGGGCGCCTGGCGCGCCGAGGTGTAGACCTGCGGCGTTTCGTGGATCTCGGCGCCGCCGCGACGCAGCGCCTCGTGCACGGCATCCGCATCGGCGACGTCGAACACGAACACGAGATCACCGCGACCGACGGCCCGCGCGCTGTCGCGCCGCGGGGCGGGCGCTGGATCGCCGAAGTCGACCAGTCCGATCCGGCCACCCGCGCCGTTAGCGCTGCCGAGGATCACGAGGCGATACCAGGTGGACGCGGCGTTCAACGGGAACGGGCTGCCCTCGGGGCGGCGCGGCTGGCGGCCGGTGTCCGACTCGACGCGGAAGCCGAGCAGTCCGTAGAACGCGATGGATCGGTCGGCGTCGGCCACCAGCAGCGAGCTGCGCAGCAGCGTGGCGCCGCTCGCAGCGGGCGCCGTAGCTGCAGCGACCGGCGCGCGTTCGGCCGATGGCGCGTCGCTGGCTGCGGTCACGCAGCCCGTGAGCATCAGCGCGACCAGCGCGGTCGCCATGCCGGTGCGATGCATGAGGTTCATGCAGGGCGAGGCGACCAGCCCGCGGTATCGACAGTCTCGCGACAGGCATGCCAGGTCGCGTGGCCGAGCAGCGGCATCGTGACGATGAAGCCGAGGAATCCGGTCGCGGCGCCCAGCAGCACCGCCGTGACGATGATGGCGACCCAGAGCGCCATCGCGCGCTTGTTGCGCAGCACGGCATTGAGGCTCGACACCACGGCGGTGATCGCGTCGACGTCATGCTCGTGCATCAGCGGCAGCGAGAAGGCGGATACGCTGAAGCACAGCAGCGCAAAGATGCTGCCCACCGCGCTGCCGATTGCGAGGTAGGGCAGCAGCTCGCGCCAGGCCGGGTTGCCCTCGAACGGGAAGAACACGCTGATCATCGACGCGGCGCGCGCCCACACCAGGAAGATCACGAGCAGCACGAGCGCGAACACCATGGCGGTGCCGCGCAGCCGCAGCTGGTCGGCGATGCAGCGGCGCAGCGACGGGCGCTGCCCGCGCGCGAGCTGCGAGCTGATCGAATAGGGCGCGATGGCGAGCATCGGCGCGATGAACACGAAACCGGACAGCATCGCGAGCAGCAGCCAGAAGCTGCCCCAGCGCCAGGCGATGGCGCTGATGGTGATGCTCAGCAAGGCGGTGACCGCGCCCCACGCCAGGCTCTGGCGCGGCGCGCGGCGCAGGTCCGCCCAACCGAGCTGCAACCAGCGCGTCGGTGCGCCCGGATGCAGGACCCGCGCGGGGACGACGAAGGATTGCGGGGTAACTTCAGCCACGATCTGCGACGGACGATACGCCAGAAGCGCCGACGCGACCAGTGTGTCCGCGGTGCCGTTGCGGCGCGTCCCGGCGCCGCAGTGCGCCATGGTTCGCGGCTCTGGTGCGAGCCGCGCTGAGTCAGTTCGGCGGCGCGGTTGCCCGCGGAGCCGGTGCTGCAGCGGCCGCGGTGGCGGCTGCGACTGCCGCGTCCGCTGCCCCTGCCCCTGCCCCTGCCCCCGCCGGCGCCGCCATGGCAGCGGCCTGCGGCAGCGTGGACGGAACATCACTCTTCAGCGCGGCCTCGTCGGCGCGCTTGGTCATCACGATGATGCTGATGCGGCGATTGATCGGGTTGCGCGGATTCTCGCGATCGAACAGCACGGACGAAGACAGCCCGACGATGCGCGCGACCTTGTCGGTCGACAGCCCGCCCGCTTCGAGCGCGCGCCGCGCTGCGTTGGCCCGGTCCGCGGAGAGCTCCCAGTTCGTGTAGCCGGCCTGCGCCGCGTAGGGTGTGGTGTCGGTGTGCCCCGTGAGGCTGATGCGATTCGGCACCGAGCTCAGGTACGGGGCGAGCTCCCTGAGGATCTTGTCGGTGTAGTCCTGCAGCCGGGTGCTGCCGATCGCGAACATCGCGCGGTTCTGCGCATCGACGATCTGGATGCGCAGGCCTTCCGGCGTGATGTCCAGCAGCAGCTGGTCCTTGAACGGCGCCAGCGCCTGGCTCTGCGCGATTGCTTCCTGCAGATCCTGCATCAGCGATTCGAGCTGTTTCTTCTCCGCTTCTTCGGCGACCTTGACGGCCTCTTCGACATCGATCGGTGCGACCGGTGCGCCGATGTCTTCGATTTCGCCCGGGCTCGTCCGAGGCGCGTCGAGGCCGCCGCCGAGATTGATCGGACTCGTGCTCGCACCGCCCGGGCCCATCTGGCCCGGTGCCGGCTTCGGCGCCGAGCCGTCCTGCATGCTCGGGTTCTTGAAATACTCGAAGATCGCGGCGCGTTCTTCTTCGGACACCGCGGTGATGAGCCACATCACCATGAAGAACGCCATCATCGCGGTCACGAAGTCGGCGTACGCAACCTTCCACGCACCACCGTGATGGCCGCCGCCGACGACCTTGCGCTTCTTGATGATGATCGGACGTTTTTCGTCCCCTTTGTCCTGCGCCATGGCTGCGGCAACCCGTTACTTGCCCGGAGGCGCCTTGCCTTTGAGATGCGCCTCCAGGTCAGCAAAGGTCGGACGCACATCGCTGAACAGCAGCTTGCGCGCGAACTCGACTGCCACCTGGGGCGGGTAGCCGCGCACGCTTGCGACCAGTGCCATCTTGACGACCTCGAAGGCCTTGCCTTCCTCGTGCGCACGATGCCCCATCGCCGTGGCGATCGGGCCGACGAGCCCGTAGGCCACCAGAATGCCGAGAAAGGTGCCAACCAGCGCCGCGCCGACCTTGTAACCGATCGTCGCCGTGTCGGCGCCTTCGAGCGCGCTCATCGTGTTGACGATGCCGAGCACCGCCGCGACGATGCCAAAGCCCGGCAGCGCATCGGCGACGCCCTGCACGGCGTGCGCCGGTTCGTGGGCTTCCTTGTGGTGCGTCTCGAGTTCGTATTCGAGCAGGCTTTCGAGTTCCTGCGGATCGAGGTTGCCGCCCACCATCAGGCGCAGGCAGTCGGTGATGAATTCGAGCATGTGGTGGTCGGCGAGGATCGCGGGATACTTCGAGAACACGTTGCTCTTGCTCGGATCCTCGAGGTCGGCTTCGATCGCCAGCAGGCCTTCCTTGCGTGCCTTGACCAGCAGGTCGTAGATCAGCTTCAGCAGGTCGACATAGGCCGCGCGGTCATAGGCCGGTTTCTTGAACAGGGCCAGCGCGCCCGAGAAGCCGCCCTTGACGACCTTGATCGGGTTGCTCGTGATGTAGGCGCCGAGCGCGGCGCCGATGATGATGATGATTTCCGAGGGGTGCCACAGCGCCAGCAGGTTGCCGCCGACCATGAGGAATCCGCCTGCAACACATCCGAGCACGATGATCGTTCCGATAAACGCGAGCATGGGTCGGCAGGCCTCGCAGGGGTTCTTGGGGTCAGACCCGCTATCGGCCCGGTGCTGGCCGGCTTGAGTGCGGCAGGCGCTTGCCGCCCCGAGTGACGCATTGCCGTGCGCCGGACGAGCGCGGACAATGGTGGTGGGCCGTCACGGCTCCCAGCGAGGCAAGCGCATGTTCGACCTGTCCGTGTATCTGTCTGCCCTGGTCCCGATGCTCGCGTTGGTGGTCTTCACCTGGGTGCTGTCCGTGTTCAAGCGCAACGCCGCGATCGTCGACAGCATCTGGGGGCCGCTGTTCCTGGTCGCTGCGCTGACGTTCGCCTACACGGCGCCCCACTGGGACGCGCCCGGCAGCACGCTGCTCGCACCGCATGCCGCGGACCGGCGCTGGCTCGTGCTGGTGCTGGTCGGGCTGTGGGCGCTGCGCCTCGCGGGCTACATCACGTGGCGCAACTGGGGTCATGAGGAAGACCGTCGCTACCAGGCTATCCGCGCCCGCAACGAGCCCGGCTTCACGTGGAAGAGCCTGTACCTCGTATTCGTGTTCCAGGCCGTGCTCGCCTGGGTCATTTCGCTGCCGCTGCTGGGTGCGATGCTGGGCCCGAATCCGCTCGGGCCACTCGACTATGCCGGCGTCGCGCTGTGGGCCGTTGGCCTGTTCTTCGAGACCGTCGGTGATGCGCAGCTCGCGCGCTTCAAGACGGATCCTTCGAACCGCGGGCGCGTCATGGATCGCGGCCTGTGGCGCTACACGCGCCACCCGAACTACTTCGGCGACTTCTGCGTCTGGTGGGGCTTCTACCTGCTGGCGCTGTCCGCGGGCGCGTGGTGGAGCATCATCGGTCCGCTGCTGATGACGGCGTTGCTGATGAAGTACTCGGGCGCAGGCCTGCTCGAGAAGGACATCGCCGAACGCCGGCCGCAGTACGCCGAGTACATCCGGCGCACGTCGGGGTTCTTCCCGCGTCCGCCACGCGGTTGAACCAGAACGGGCCACGAGGCCGAGGGGGACGGATGCGTGCCAGTGTGCGTGTCATGTGTGCGCAACTCGCGCTGCTTGGCTGCAGCTCGGCGGCGGCCGAGATCACTGGGCGGTCGGCAGGGGTTCGAGTCGCGCCATGCCGCGATCGTGAGCCTCGCCCCGCAGGCTGCCTACCAGCGCTTCATCGCGATCGAGACCTGGTGGGCCGGAAGCCACACCTACAGCGGCGATGCGCGCCGCCTGTCGCTCGTCGCGCGAGCGGGCGGATGCTGGTGCGAACGCCTCGATGGCGGCGGCGTGGAGCACATGCGCGTGGTTTATGTCGACGCTGGCAAAGCGATCAGGTTCGAGGGCGGGCTGGGTCCACTGCAGGAACTCGGCGTGCGCGGTGCGCTGACGGTGACCTTCAGGGCCGAGGGTGAGGGCAGCTGCATCACGATGGTCTACCGCGTCGGTGGCTGGCGCGACGCCGGCTTCGCTGATCTGGCGCCGCTCGTCGATGCCGTGCTGGCCGAGCAGTTCAAGTCGTTGACGGCGCTCGCGACGCGTTGAGGGGCATGGAGATGGCGGGAGCAGTTCCAGCGCTTGCGATCGGAGAGATCAGCGCGGCGCTGCTGCGCGATGAGGTCGACAGCGTCGCCGCGCTCGGCGCGCCGCTCGATGCAGCGCAGCGCGAGCAGGCGCTGGCCTTCGGGCGCGCGCTCGTCACCGGCGCGCGGGCGCGGGTCGAGGAACGGCCCTATCTCGATGCTTTCCTCGCCGAATTTGGCCTGTCGAACCCGGAAGGCATTGCGCTGATGTGCTTGGCCGAGGCGCTGCTGCGCATCCCGGACGACGACACTGCCGACCGGCTGATCGCCGAGAAGCTGGCCACGGGTGACTGGCAGGCCCACCAGGGTCGCTCCGATTCGCTGTTCGTCAACGCGTCGACCTGGGGCTTGATGCTGACGGGCCATCTCGTCGAGTTGCCCGCGGACATCCGCGGCGATGCCGGCGGCTGGCTGGGCCGCTTTGCGCGGCGCACGGGCGAACCGCTGGTGCGGCAGGCGCTGCGGCGCGCGATGCAGATCATCGGCGGCGAGTTCGTCGTCGGCCGCAGCATCGAGGATGCGCTCGCCCGCTGCCGGCGCGAAGCGGCGCTCGGGCTGTGCTCGTTCGACATGCTGGGCGAGGGCGCCCGCAGCGACGCGCAGGCGCGCCATTACCAGCAGGCCTACGCCAGCGCGATCGAAGCGATCGCGGCCGCGACGCGCGCGCGGCGGGCAGCGGGCCGCATGCCGTGCATGCAATCTCCATCAAGTTGTCGGCGCTGGAGCCGCGTTACTCGCTGGCGCAGCGCGACCGCGTGCAATCGCGGCTGATCCCGCGCGCGCTCGAACTGGCGCGGCTCGCCGCGCAACACGGTCTCGGCCTGACGATCGATGCCGAAGAGGCAGACCGGCTCGAGATCTCGCTCGAAGTCGTCGCCGCGCTCGCGCGCGATCCGACCACGCGCAGCTGGCCCGGGCTGGGCCTCGCGATCCAGGCCTACGGCCGCCGCGCGCCGGCGGTCATCGCCTGGATCGCCGGACTCGCGCGCGACACGCAGCGCCAGATGAGCGCGCGCCTGGTCAAGGGCGCGTATTGGGACAGCGAAATCAAGCGCGCGCAGGAGCGGGGCCTCGCGGGCTATCCGGTCTACACGCGCAAGGCGAGTACTGATTTGTCCTACCTGGCGTGTGCGCGCGAGCTGTTCGCGAGCGGCGGCCGGCTCTATCCGCAGTTCGCCACGCACAATGCGCACACGATCGGCGCGGTGCTGGCGCTGCGGCCAGCCGGCGCGGCGTTCGAGTTCCAGCGCCTGCATGGCATGGGCACGCTGCTGTACGACGAAGCGCGCCGACAGCGTCCGGACCTGCCGCCCGTGCGCGTCTATGCGCCCGTCGGTCCGCACGCCGACCTGTTGGCCTACCTGGTGCGACGCCTGCTCGAGAACGGTGCCAACACCTCGTTCGTCAATCGCTTCATGGACGATGCGGTGCCGGTGGCGGACGTCGTCGTCGATCCGCTCGCTGCGCTCAACGCGCTGACCGAGCGGGGCGCGGTCGCACATCCGGCGCTGCCGTTGCCGGCGCAGCTCTACGGCGCGGCGCGCACGAACTCGCGCGGCGTCGATCTCGGGCGCGGCAGCGAGCTTGCGCCACTGGTCGGGATGGCAGCATCGCGGGTGCCGCCGCGGATGCAGGGCGCGGTGACGATCACGAATCCCGCCGACCGCCGCGAGCTCGTCGCGACGCTGGATTTCGCGACCGCCGCCGACGTCGCTGCGGCCTTCGCGGCGGCTGCGGCGGCGCAACCTGACTGGGATGCGCACGGCGGCGCAGCACGCGCAGGGCTGCTCGAGCGGGCGGCCGATGCCATCGAACTGGCGCGCTGGCGCTTCGTGCACCTGCTGGTCCGCGAGGCCGGCAAGACGCTGCCGGATGCGATCGCCGAAATTCGCGAGGCCGCGGATTTCTGCCGCTACTACGCCGCCGAGGCGCGCCAGCTGTTCGGCGCGCCGCAGCCGCTGAACGGTCCGACGGGCGAGAGCAATGAATTGTCGCTGCACGGTCGCGGCGTGC
The DNA here is from genome assembly GCA_964586725.1 of uncultured Steroidobacteraceae bacterium. Classification (GTDB taxonomy): domain Bacteria; phylum Pseudomonadota; class Gammaproteobacteria; order Steroidobacterales; family Steroidobacteraceae; genus UBA964. Next base: position 27,710 of record CAZPJE010000341.1, read on the forward strand.
TGGCCTGCATCAGCCCCTGGAATTTTCCGCTAGCAATCTTCACGGGCCAGGTGGTTGCTGCGCTCGCGGCCGGCAATGCGGTGCTCGCGAAGCCCGCCGAGAGCACGCCGCTGGTCGCGGTCGCGGTCGTCGACCTGCTGCACGAGATCGGCGTGCCGCGCGACGTGCTTCATCTGCTGCCGATGGCGGGGCGCGAATTCGGCGACGCCGCGCTGCGCGATGCGCGGCTCGCCGGCGTTGTCTTCACGGGTTCGACGCGCACGGCGCAGTGGTTGAACCGCGCGCTGGCGCAGCGCGACGGGCCGATCCTGCCGCTGATCGCCGAGACCGGCGGCATCAACGCGATGCTGGTCGATTCGACCGCGCTGCTCGAGCAGGTCGTCGACGACGTGATCGCCTCGGCCTTCGGCAGCGCCGGGCAGCGCTGCTCGGCGCTGCGGCTGCTGTGCGTGCAGGAGGACATCGCCGACCGACTGCTAGAACTGCTCGAAGGCGCGATGGACGAACTCAGCGTCGGCGATCCGGCCGATCCGGCGACCGACGTCGGTCCCGTGATCAGCGCGGCCGCGGCGGCGGCGCTCGAGGCGCATGTCGAGCGAATGCGCGGCATCGCGCGCGTACGCAAGCGCGTCGCACTCGATCAGCGCCATGCCCATGGGACCTTCCTCTCTCCGACGCTGATCGAGCTCGACTCGGTCGCCCAGCTCGACAGCGAGCAGTTCGGCCCGATCCTCCATGTTGTGCGTTACCGGTCCGAACAGCTCGGCGAGCTACTCGCTGCGCTCCGCGGCAGCGGCTACGCGCTGACGCTCGGCGTTCAGACGCGCATCGAGGGTTTCTGGCGCGAGGTGTTCGCCGCGACCACGAGCGGCAATGTCTATGTGAACCGCAACATGATCGGCGCCGTGGTCGGCGTGCAGCCATTCGGCGGCAGCGGGCTGTCGGGCACCGGCCCGAAGGCCGGCGGACCGCATTACCTGCCGCGGCTCGCGCTCGAGCGCGCGCTGACCGTCAATACGACCGCCGCAGGTGGCAACACGCAGTTGCTGCAGGCGGGCGGCTGACGCCGCTCAGCACCCGCGCGGGCGCTGAGCGTCACTCGCCGACGGCAGCGTCGGCGGCGCGCTCGGCGCGTTTGCGGTCGGTTTCCTTGAGGAAGCGCTTGCGCAACCGGATCGACTCCGGCGTGACTTCGACGATCTCGTCGTCGTTGATGAACTCGACCGCGTACTCCAGCGTCAGCTTGATCGGCGGCGTCAGCAGCAGCGCGTCGTCCTTGCCGGCCGCGCGCACGTTGCTGAGCTTCTTGGTGCGGATCGGGTTGACGACCAGGTCGTTGTCGCGGCTGTGGATGCCGATGATCATGCCTTCGTAGACCTTGCTGCCGTGCTCGACAAACAGCCGGCCGCGCTCCTGTAGCGTGAACAGCGAATAGGCCACGGCTTCGCCGTCCTCGTTGCTGATCAGCACGCCGTTGTGGCGCTCCGGGATCTCGCCCTTGACGACGCCGTAGCCATCGAAGATATGGCTCGCGAGACCGGTGCCGCGCGTCATCGTCATGAACTCGCCCTGGAAGCCGATCAGGCCGCGGGCCGGCACGCGATACTCGATGCGCACGCGGCCGTTGCCGTCGACGACCATGTCGGTCATCTCGGCGCGACGCAGCCCGAGCTCCTGCATCACCGCGCCCTGGTGCTCCTCGGAGACGTCGACGGTGAGCGCCTCGAACGGCTCCTGCAGCACGCCGTCGATGACTTTCTTCAGCACCTGCGGCTTGCCGACGGCGAGCTCGTAGCCCTCGCGGCGCATGTTCTCGATCAGGATCGTCAGGTGCAGCTCGCCGCGGCCCGAGACGCGGAACACGTCGGCGTCGCCGGTGTCCTCGACGCGCAGCGCGACGTTGCTCTCGAGTTCGCGGTACAGGCGGTCGCGGATCTGGCGGCTGGTGACGAACTTGCCCTCTCGGCCGGCGAGCGGCGAGGTGTTGACCTGGAAGGTCATGACCAGCGTCGGTTCGTCGACGCTGATCGGCGGCAGTCCCTTGGGCGACTCGACGTCGCAGACCGTCAGGCCGATCGTCACGTCTTCGATGCCGGTCACGGCGACGATGTCGCCGGCGAAGGCCTGCTGCACGGCTTCACGCTCGAGGCCGCGGAAGGTCAGCACCTGGGCGATCTTGCCCATGCCCTTGTCCTCGTCGCCGTTGCGCAGCGCGACGCTCATGCCCGGCCGCAGCGTGCCGCGGCGGATGCGGCCGATGCCGATGCGCCCGACGTAGGAGTTGTAGTCGAGCGTCGAGATCTGCAGCTGCAGCGGCGCATCCGGATCGGCCGGCGGCGGCGGCACGTGCTTCAGCACCGTCTCGAACAGCGCCTGCATGTCGGCGGGCTGCGGCGCGGTCAGGTCGGTCGTGGCCCAGCCCTGCAGCGCCGAGGCGTAGACGGTCGGGAAATCGAGCTGCTCATCGGTCGCGCCGAGCTTGTCGAACAGTTCGAACGTGCGATCGACGACCCAGTCGGGGCGCGAGCCTGGGCGATCCACCTTGTTGACGACGACGATGGCCTTGTGGCCCATCGCCAGCGCCTTGCGCGTGACGAAGCGGGTCTGCGGCATCGGGCCCTCGACCGCGTCGACGACCAGCAGCACGGCGTCGACCATCGAAAGCACGCGCTCGACTTCGCCGCCGAAGTCCGCGTGTCCCGGCGTGTCGACGATGTTGATGCGCATGCCCGAGTATTCGATCGCACAGTTCTTGGCGAGGATCGTGATGCCGCGCTCGCGCTCGATGTCGTTCGAATCCATGACGCGATCGGCGATCCGCTCGTGCGCGGCAAAGGTGCCGGACTGCTTCAGCAGGCAGTCGACCAGCGTGGTTTTGCCATGATCGACGTGCGCGATGATGGCGATGTTGCGGATCGGTTGCGGCTGAGTCATGCGAGGACCACCCGGGCGGGCGAGGGGGCAAAAGGCCGCGCAGGGTACCAGAGCGGCGGTCCCTTGGCGATTCCGGCATACAATGCCTGCCCTCGCGAGCACAAGAGCTGACCGACATGACCGAACCTCGCCGCCCGTCCCGGGCGGGTTTCGTCGAACACGACGGCGCACGACTGCATTACGTCCTCTCCGGCCGGGTGCATGCCCCGATGGTCGTGCTGCTGCACGCACTGGGCGCCGACCACACGATGTGGGACGGCCAGCTCGATGCGCTCGAGCGCGGCTTCGGCGTGCTGCGCATCGACATGCGCGGGCATGGCAAGTCCACCTGGCTGGACGGCGCCACCGGCGCCGCTGCTGCGCGCGAGGACCGGCAGATCGCCGACTACGCGGCTGACGCGCTGACGGTGCTCGATGCGCTGCACATCGAGCGCGCGCACTGGTGCGGCCTGTCGATGGGCGGCATGGTCGCGATGTGGGTGGCGAGCCAGGTGCCGGCCGAGCCTGGCCACGCCGCGCTGTCGCAGCGCGTCGCGCGGCTGGTGCTGGCGAACACCAGTGCCTGCATGGGGCCGCGCGACACCTGGGATGCGCGCATCGCATTGGTGCAGCGCGATGGGCTCGGGGCGCTGGCCGCCGGCGTCGGCGAGCGCTGGTACGGCGCGGCGTTCCGCGAGCGGCATCCGGATGTCGTCGAAGCCACGGCGCAGACGCTGCGTGCCACGACCGCGCGCGGCTACGTCGAGGCCTGCGCCGCGATCCGCGGCATGGATCAGCGCGCCGCGCTCGGCGGCATCATCGCGCCGACCCTGATCATCGCGGGCACGCAGGACGTCGCGACGCCGGTCGAGCAGTCCGAGCTGCTGCTCGGCGCGATCCCCGGCGCCGACCTGCTGGTGCTGGACGCCGGGCACATGTCGGCGCGCGAACAGGCCGAGGATTTCGCGGCGGCGCTGGTGGATTTCCTGCAGGACTACTGAGGTGCGCTGCCGAGCCGCGTCAGCGGCTCGCCGGTCAGGCGAAAGACCGTCCATTCATCCATCGGCTGCGCGCCCAGCGCGCGGTAGAACTCGATCGCGGGCGTGTTCCAGTCGAGCACCGACCACTCGAGGCGGCCGAGCGACTCGGTGACGCAGCGCCGCGCCAGTCCCGCGAGCAGCGCGCGGCCGATGCCGCGACCGCGTAGCGCCGGGCGCACGAACAGGTCCTCCAGATAGATGCCGTGGCAGCCGCGGAAGGTCGAGAAGTTGTAGAACCACAGCGCGAGGCCCGCGGCTTCGCGCCGGCCATCGGCCTGCCATTCCGCGATGTCGCAGAAGACGCGCGGCGCCGGCCCGAACAGGGCCACCTCGAAGTCGGCCGGGGTCGCCGCGACTTGATGCGCGAGGCGTTCGTACTCGGCCAGCGCCGCCACCAGCTCGTGGATCAGGGCGCCATCTCCGGGCGCAGCGGGTCGGATGTTCAACATATCGCCAGTGTACGGCGACGTGGATTGGACTGCGGCAGGGGGTGGCTTTTCTTTTGCATCGCAAGAAGCCAGAATCGCCGCGCTTTTTCAATTCGGGGGTCGAATGCAATTACAAGGCAAGACGGTCATCGTGACCGGCGGTGGTCGGGGTATCGGTCGGGAGATCTGCCGCACGTTCGCGGCCAAGGGCGCCAACGTCGCCGTGCTCGACATGAACCAGGCCGATCTGGACCAGACCGCGCGCGACTGTGAAGCGGCGGGCGTCAAGGCGCGCGGCTACGTCGTCAACGTCACCAAGGAAGACCAGGTCATCGCCGCGATGGACGCCATCGTCGCCGACTTTGGCCGCATCGACGTGATCGTCAACAACGCCGGCATCGTCAAGGATGGCCTGCTGATCAAGGCGAAAGACGGTGCCGTGACGGGCAAGATGACGCTGGACCAGTGGCAGGCTGTCATCGACGTCAACCTGACGGGCGTGTTCCTGTGCGGCCGCGAAGCGGCTGAACGCATGGTCAAGCTCGGCAACGGCGGCGTCATCATCAACATCTCGTCGAGCTCCCGCTACGGCAACGCCGGCCAGACGAACTACGTCGCGACCAAGGCGGGCGTCGCGGCGATGGCCGAGACCTGGGCCAAGGAACTCGCGCGCTACAAGATCCGCACGGGTTCGATCGCGCCGGGCTACACGAAGACCGACATCCTCGCGGCGATGCGGCCGGAAGTGCTCGACAAGATCCTGAGCGCGGTGCCGCTGCGCCGGCTCGGTGAAGCGCAGGAGATCGCGCTGACGGCGGTGTTCATCGCCGAGAACGACTTCTTCACCGGCCGCTGCCTCGATATCGACGGCGGCTTGCGAATCTGAGCACTGCCATGCATCGCTACCCGAGCCTGCGGGGTCGCGTCGTGCTGGTCACGGGCGCGGGTCGTGGGTTCGGGAGGCTGATGGCGCTGGGCCTGGTCGAACAGGGCGCGTTCGTGGTCGGCACGTCCGGTCGCGCGCGCGCTGAACTCGAACAGACCGCCGCCGACGCGGCGCGCGTCGCGCGCGACGGCGGTCGCTTCGACTTCCTGCTCGCCGACGTCGCCGACGACGCGGATTGCCAGCGCAGCGTCGCACGCACGATCGAGCTGCATGGCCGGCTCGACGTGCTGGTCAACAACGCCGCGCGCGGCGCTGCCGAGGCTGATCCGGATTTCTTCCGCGCCAAGCCGCCGTTCTGGGCCGCATCGTCGGCGGCCTATCGCACGATGGTCGAAGCGAACCTGATCGGCGCGTTCCAGATGGCGCGGGCCGCCGTGCCCGGCATGCTGGCGCAGCGATTCGGTCGCATCATCAACATCTCGACCTCGCTGCCGACGATGGTCATGCAAGGCCTTGCGGCCTATGGCGCGACCAAGGCGGGTCTCGAAGTGTCGACGGTGGTCTGGGCGCGCGACCTGGCCGGTTCGGGCGTCACCGCGAACGTGCTGCTGCCCGGTGGTCCGAGCGACACGGCGCTGATTCCGGGCGGCGTGATCGGCACGCGCGCGCAGGCGGGTTTCCAGGCGGGCAAGGGTCCGACTGGCGATGAAGGCCGGGTCGGCGGCATCCTGCCGGCCGAGATCATGGTCCCGCCGACACTGTGGCTGTGCGCCGACGATTCCGCCGACTACAACGGCAGGCGCTTCGTCGCGAAGGACTGGGATGCGGACCTCGACCCGGCGGCGGCGGCCGCGCGCGCGGTCCAGGCGCAGCACGCGGCTCCGCGGATCATGTAGCGACGCTGATCGCGGCCTCTTGCCGCGCCGCGCGTCAGCGCAGCACGAGCACGCCGCAGGCGATCCGCGGACCGGAGTTGCCGGTCGGCTGGGTCACGTAATCATCCGGATCGCGATGCACGATGACGCTGCGCCCGGTGGCACTGGTTGTGCCCGGCAGCAACGTGATGCCTGCGATCAGCGCATCGACTTTCGCGACGCCGTTGGCGTCGGCGACCAGGCTGGGCAGGTCACCGGCATGATGCACGCCCGCGCCGTGACGGCCATGCGCGGTGCCGCCCGGATTGAAATGCCCGCCGGCACTGGTCGCATCCGGCGCCGAGCAGTCGCCCTTCTCGTGGATGTGGAAGCCGTGTTCGGCACTGGCCTTGAGGCCGCGGACTTCGCCGCGCAGCCGCACGCCGCCCGAGACTTCGGTGAAGGTCAGCGTGCCGGCGACCGCGCTGCCGCTGCGGGCGACGAGCGCGACGTCTGCCGTCGGCGCGGCGCCGCCGAGCGCCGCACAGCCGCTGAGACCGAGCAGCAGGGTCACCGTCGTCAGGCGGGTCAGGGTAGCGTGCATGGCGGTCCTCCGTAGCATTGCGAGAGGCCTCTATACTGCCCGTTTCCAGCCGCCGTCGAGAACCCTCATGTCCTGGCAACAGCGTCTTGGATTCATCGTGCTGATGATCTGCGCCAGCGTGGCGCTGCCGGAGGCGGTCGCGCGTGCAGCGCAGCCAGCACCTGCGACGCCGGCGGCCGGTGAGACGCGCACCGGCGCGGTGATCGCGGTGCTGGGCACGGGTCGGGTCGGCGCGGCGCTGGGGTCGCGGCTGGGCCTGCAGGGCTGGCGGGTCGTCTATGGCACGCGCGACCCGGTGCGGGCCGAGGTGCGCGCGCTGGTCGCCCGCAGCGGCGCCGGCGCGAGTGCCGCGAGCGCGGCGGAAGCGGTCGCGCAGGCCGCGATCGTCATCGTGGCATTGCCGTGGACCGCGACCGAGGCCACGCTGCGCGGAGTCGATCTAGGTGATCGCATCGTCATCGATCCGACCAATGCGATCCGCTTCGGGCCGGCGGGGCAGATGGAAATGGCGGTCGACACCTCGGCGGGGGAAATCCTGCAGGCGCTCGCGCCGCGTGCGCGCGTCGTCAAGGCCTTCAACACGGTAGGCTTTCACCTGATGGCCGATCCCGCCCAGGCGGGCGGGCCGGTCAGCGTGCCGCTCGCGGGCAACGATGCGGCCGCCAAGGCGCAGGTGGCCGAGATGGTCACGCGGCTCGGCTTCGAGGCGCTCGACGTCGGGCCGATCCGCCACGCGCGCCATCTCGAGGGCATGGCCGTGCTCTACATGGTTCCCTACCTGACGGGGCGGCGCGACGACGCCTTCGAATACCACCTGCGGCGCGGCAGCGCGCCGCGCGACGGCGGTGCCGTGCGGCCCGCGAACTGACGGAGACGGCGCGATGAACACTCCTGCAACCCCGGCCGGCACTGCGCCACGCGGCGCGTTCGCCCGCTTCCTCGACATCGTCGAGAGGCTCGGCAACCTGCTGCCGCATCCGGTCACTCTGTTCGCGATCATGGCCGCGCTGGTGCTGGTGGCCTCAGGCGTGTTCGCCGCGCTGGGTGTCTCGGTCATGGATCCGCGGCCGGAAGGAGCGTCGGGGCGCGCGGCGAGCGGGCTGATCGAGGTCAACAACCTGCTGTCGGCGGCCGGCCTGCGGCGCATCGTCGAGAACCTGGTCACGAACTTCACCGGCTTCGCGCCGCTCGGCGTCGTGCTCGTGTCGCTGCTGGGTGTGGGTGTCGCCGAGAAATCCGGCCTGTTCTCGGCCGCGATCCGCGCCGCTGTGCTCGGCGCGCCGCGCCACGCGGTGACGATCGGCGTCGTGTTCTGCGGCGTCGTGTCGAACGCGGCGTCGGAGATGGGCTACGTGGTGCTGGTGCCGCTTGCCGCAGTGATCTTCCACTCGCTCGGCCGGCATCCGCTCGCAGGCCTTGCGGCCGCTTTTGCCGGCGTCTCGGGCGGCTACAGCGCCAACCTGATCATCGGCACGATCGATCCGCTGCTCGCGGGCCTTACGCAGCAGTCGGCGCAGTTGCTCGATCCCGAGTACACCGTGCATCCGCTCGTGAACTGGTATTTCATGATCGGCAGCACCTTCCTGATCACGCTGCTCGGCTGGTGGGTCACGGCGAAGGTCGTCGAGCCCAAGCTCGGACCCTACGATCCGAAGCTCGCGAGCGTGCCGCTCGACGAACTGTCGAAGATGGATGCGCTCGGTGCGGACGAAAAGCGCGGCCTGCTGTGGGCCGGTGTCGCGGCGCTGGCCTGCGCGGTGCTGATCGCCTGGACGGTGATCCCCGCGGACGGCGTGCTGCGTGATCCGGACACGGGCGGCGTGCTCGACTCGCCGTTCCTGAAGGGCGTCGTCGCGTTCATCTTCGTGATGTTCCTGGTTCCCGGCATCGTCTACGGCGCGGTCGTCGGCACGATGCGGCGCGATACCGACGTCATCAAGGCCATGGACGAGAGCATGCGCACGATGGGCCTGTACCTCGTGCTGACTTTCTTCGCGGCACAGTTCGTCGCGTGGTTCGGCTGGTCGAACCTGGGCGCCGTCACGGCCGTGACCGGCGCGCAGTTCCTGAAGGCCGCTGGCCTGACGGGCCCGGCGCTGTTCGTGCTGTTCATCGTGTTCTGCGCGGTGCTGAACCTCGCGATGGGCAGCGCGTCGGCGAAGTGGGCGATCACGGCGCCGATCTTCGTGCCGATGCTTATGCTGCTTGGCTACAGCCCGGAACTGACGCAGGCGGCGTACCGGATCGGTGACTCGGTCACCAACATCATCACGCCGATGATGAGCTACTTCGGCCTGATCCTCGCGTTCGCCGCGCGCTACGTGAAGGACATCGGGCTGGGCACGCTGATCGCGACCATGCTGCCGTACTCGATCGTGTTCCTGTTCGGCTGGACGGCCTTCTTCTTCCTTTGGGTCTGGGGCCTCGATCTGCCGATCGGCCCGGCGGCGCCGTTGTACTACCCTGCGGAAGCACAGCCCTGAACGAGACGTTCGCAGGCGTTTTCCGCTACAGCCGCAGGGCTCTCGAGCTCGTCTGGACCACGAGCCGGCCGCTGACCTTCGCGCTGGCGGCGTTGACGTTGCTGGCCGGTGCGCTACCCGCCGCGGTGGCCTGGGTCGGTGCGCAGATCGTCGACGCCGTCGTCGCGGCGATCGCGTTGCGCGGCGCGCCCCACGTCGCGCCCGGCCCGTTCGGGCTCGCGCCACCGCTCGCGCGGGTGCTCGAACTCGTCGCGATCGAGGGCGTGCTGGTGGCGGCGGTCGCGGCGGCACAGCGCGGCATCAACCTGTGCCAGTCGCTGCTGCGCGCCCAGCTCGGGCAGCGCGTCAACGTGATGATCCTGGAGAAGGCGTTGACGCTCGAGCTCGCGCAGTTCGAGGACGCCGAGTTCTACGACAAGCTGACACGCGCGCGCCGCGAGGCCTCGAGCCGGCCGCTGTCTCTGGTGATGCGCACGTTCGGCCTCGCGCAGAATGCGGTTGCGCTCGCGAGTTTCGGCACGCTGCTGGTGCAGTTCTCGCCCTGGGCGGTCGCGGTGCTGCTGCTCGCCGGCCTGCCTGCCTTCGTGGCCGAAGCGAAGTTCTCGGGAGACGCATTCCGCCTCTTCCGCTGGCGCTCGCCCGAGACGCGCATGCAGATGTACCTCGAGACGGTGCTCGCGCGCGAGGACCATGCCAAGGAGGTCAAGCTGTACGGCCTGGGCGCGCGGCTGCTCGCGCGCTACCGGCAGATCTTCGAGCGGCTGTACCGCGAGGATCGCGCGCTGACGATACGCCGTGACCTGTGGGGTTTCGGTCTCGGCCTGATCGCGACCGCCGCACTGTATGGCGCCTATGGCTGGATCGCCTTCAGCGCGGTGGCGGGCGTCATCACGCTCGGGCAGATGACGATGTACCTGATGCTGTTCCGCCAGGGGCAGAGCGCGGTCAGCGCGAGCCTGTCGGCGGTCGGCGGCATGTACGAGGACAACCTCTACCTGTCGACGCTCTATGACTATCTCGAAACGCCCGCGGCCATCGCCTCCGGGCGCGCGCGGCAGGGTCCGGACCCCAGCGACGGCGTGCGCTTCGAGAGCGTCAGCTTCCGGTATCCGGACGCACCCGCTGCGGCGCTCGTGGACATCAGCCTGCACCTGCGGCCGGGCAGCAGCCTCGCGCTGGTCGGCGAGAACGGGTCCGGCAAAACGACGCTGATCAAGCTGCTGACCCGGCTCTACGAACCGTCGGGCGGGCGCATCACGCTCGACGGGCTCGACCTGCGCGAGTGGGATCGCGACGTGCTGCGCGAGCGCGTCGGCGTGATCTTCCAGGACTTCGCGCGCTACCAGATGCTGGTCGGCGAGAACGTCGGCGCCGGTGACGAACCGCACTTCGAAGACGAGGCGCGCTGGCGCGAGGCCGCTGTGAAGGGGCGCGCCGCGCCCTTCATCGAGGATCTGCCGGCGGGCTACCGCACGCAGCTCGGCAAGTGGTTCAAGGACGGACGGGAGTTGTCAGGCGGGCAGTGGCAGAAGATCGCCCTGTCGCGCGCCTTCATGCGTTCGCGCGCCGACATCCTCGTGCTCGACGAGCCGACTGCGGCGATGGATGCGCAGGCCGAGGCCGAGGTGTTCGAGCACTTCCGCCAGCTCGCCAGCGAGCGGATCACCATCCTGATTTCGCATCGCTTCTCGACGGTGCGCATGGCGGACCAGATCGCGGTGCTCGATGGTGGGCGCATCGTCGAGCTCGGCGATCACGCCGCGCTGATGGCGCTCGACGGCGTGTATGCGCGCCTGTTCACGTTGCAGGCGCGCGGCTATCGGTGACGACAGCCGCGCGCCTGGCTCACTTCGCGTGCAGCGTCGTTCAGAACGCGATCTGCGCGCGCAGCATCACGTAGCCACGGTCGTCCGTCACGCCGAGGCGGTGGCTTCGGTTTCGACCCAGGTGAGGCTCACGCTGCTGTGGCTCTCGTAGTACCAGTTCACCGTCGAAGTCAGGTTGTCCTGCTTGCCGCCCGTGATCCGGCCATCGTCGAGATCGAAGGTGCTCGCGCGCAGAGCCACTTCGAGCGCGCCCCAGTCGCGCTGCGGCGTGGGGGGCGCGGGCCGCTCGGGCGGTGCCTGGGGTCATACGGACTGGGTGGGACATGGAAACCTCCTTGTCCCCCGACAACGGCCGGCCGGGCGCTTTATTCCCGGCCGTAGTCGCTGAATTGCAGAGCTGCGAGGCGGGCGTACAGCGGGCTCGCCTGCAGCAGTTCCTCGTGGGTGCCGGTGGCGATGATCCGGCCGGCCTCGATGACGATGATCCGGTCGGCCTTCAGCACCGTGGCGAGCCGGTGGGCGATGATGACCGTCGTGCGCGAGGCCATCAGCCGCTCCAGCGCCCCCTGCACCAGGCGCTCGCTTTCGGCATCGAGCGAACTCGTCGCCTCGTCCAGCAGCAGGATGGGCGGGTTCTTCAGGATCGCCCGGGCGATCGCGATGCGCTGGCGCTGGCCGCCGGAGAGGCGCGTGCCGCGCTCGCCGAGGAAGGTCTCGTAGCCCTCGGGCAGTTCACGGATGAAGTCGTCGGCCGCGGCGGCCACGGCGGCCGCTTCGACCTCGGCATCGCTGGCGTCCGGACGGCCGTAGCGGATGTTCTCGCGCGCCGTGGCGCCGAACAGCATCGTCTCCTGCGGCACGAGGCCGATGCGGTGGCGTAGCTGCTCGGGATCCGCGCGCGCGATGTCGACGCCATCGATGCGGACGATGCCGGACGCCGGGTCATAGAAGCGCAGCAGCAGCTGGAAGGTCGTGCTCTTGCCGGCGCCCGAGGGGCCGACGAAGGCGACGGTCTCGCCCGGTTCGATCGCGAGCGTGAAGTCATCGAGTGCGTTCTGGTCCGGTCGCGATGGATAGCGGAAGGTCACGGCATCGAACTCGATGCGCCCGCCGGCGCCCGCCAGCGGCGGCAGCGCGAGCGGCGAGGGCGGCGCGACGATGGCCGGTTCCGCCTGCTGCAGCTCGACCAGGCGCTCCATCGCGCCGGCGGCGCGCTGCACTTCGCTCCACATCTCGGACAGCGACGCGGCGGCAATGCCCGCATAGACCGCGAGCACGAGGAACTGGACGAGCTCGCCGCTCGTCATCTGGCCGGACAGCACCTGGTGCGCGCCGACCCACAGCACGGCCGTGATCGCGCCGAACACCAGCATCGTCGCAAGCGCCGTCAGCCAGGCGCGCACGCGGGTGCGCTGCACCGCGACGTCGAACGAATCCTCGACAGCGTCGCGATAGCGCGCCGAGTGCAGCGCCTCGAGCGTGAAGGCCTGCACCGTCTGGATGGCGTTCAGCGTCTCGCCGGCGAGGCCGCTGGTGTCGGCGATGCGATCCTGCGAACTGCGCGACAGGCCGCGCAGCTTGCGACCGAGCGCGATCACCGGCACTAGCACCACCGGGATCGCCACGACGATCAGCAGCAGCAGCTTCAGGTTCGTGAACGCGAGCAGCGCCAGCGAGCCGACCAGGTTGATGCTCGAGCGCAGCGCGATCGACAGGCCGACGCCCGAGATCGACTGCACGAGCGTGGTGTCGGTGGTCAGGCGCGACAGCACCTCGCCGGTGCGCGTGACTTCGAAGAAGGTCGGGTCCATGCGGATCACGCGCGCGTAGACCGCCGAGCGCAGGTCGGCGACGACGCGCTCGCCCAGCCACGTGACGATGTAGAAGCGCAGCGCCGCGAACACGCCGAACAGCACGGCCACGCCGAGGAAGGCGAAGAAGTAGCTGTTGATGGTGTCGGCGCTGCCGACCGTCATGCCCTTGTCGACCAGACCCTTCAGGGCCGCGGGCAGGGCGAGCATCGCGCCCGAGGCCAGCAGCAGCGCGACGATGCCGGCGAGCAGCACCTTGCGATAGGGGCGCAGGAAGGGCGCGAGGGCCCGCAAAGGCTGCAGCGACTTGCCTTTGGGTCGCTCTGAGGTGGACGGCTCTGCCATGGAAGGGTGACTGGTCTCACAGTGACGGCGGTCCTGGGTCGACAGGGCGCTCGTGCCGGCCTAGTTTACGGGGTGGACGACCCGTGCGCTTGCGCTTCGCGGGCCGTGACGCCGAGCCGACACAGCGCGGGGCGGGCCCATGGAAGACGATCTGCCGGAAGACACGCTTGCAGTGCGCGGCAACCTGCGCGTGCTGCTGTGCGCGCTACCGGTGTTCGAAGCGCTGACCGACGACGCACTCGATGCCATTGCGGTCGAATGCGAATGGTTGTCGCTGCCAGGGGGTGCGACGCTGTTCGAGGCCGGCGAAGCCTCCGATGCGTTGTACGTGCTGCTGTCCGGTTGCCTCGGCAGTTACGCGCCCGCGGGCCTCGATCGGCGCCGATTCCTCGGCCGCGTCGTCGCCGGCGAAACGGTCGGCGAAATGGGACTCGTGTCCGGGCGCGCGCGCACCGCTAGCGTCGTCGCGTTGCGCGACAGCGAGCTCGTGCGCCTGTCGCGCGAGGCCTTCGATCGCGTCGTCCTCCATCATCCCAGCGCGATGCTCGCGATCGCGCGCATCACGGTCGAGCGGCTCGAGTCGCAGACCCGCGGCGGCCGTCGCGGTCGCGCCTCGGGTCCGCGCAGCTTCGCGCTGCTGCCGCAGGCGCTCGATGTCGACGTCGCGAGCTTCGCGCTCGAACTGGTCGAAGCGCTGAGCCTGCTCGGCCGCACCGAGCTCGTCTGGAGTGCGCGCGGCGCCGAGCACACCAGCCACTGGTTCCACAAGCTCGAAGCCTCGAACGACTACGTGGTCTATGTCGGCGATCACCAGGCCAGCAGCTGGAGCAGGCTGTGCATGCGGCAGGCCGATTCGCTGCTGCTGCTCGCGACCGCGGAGAGCGCCGCCGGACCCTGGGATGCGCTGCTGTCCGACCGGGACGTGCGCGTCGCTCGCCCGCGCGCCGAACTGATACTGCTGCACGGCGCGCGCTTCGCGAGCGGCGCGGCGGAGCGCTGGCTGGCGCAGCAGCCCGGCCTGCCGCATCACCACGTGCGCGGTCCCGCGGACGTGCGGCGCGTCGCGCGGCTGCTGACCGGCACCGCCGTCGGCCTCGTGCTGTCGGGCGGCGGCGCGCGCGGCTTCGCGCACCTCGGCGTCGTGCGCGCGCTGCGCGAACGCGGCATTCCGATCGACCTGGTCGGCGGCACCAGCATCGGCGCGATCATGGGCGCGGCCGTCGCGCACGGCTGGCCCGATGAACAGTTGCTCGACGTGTTCAAGCGCACCTTCGTCGTCAGCAATCCGCTCGGCGACTACACGCTGCCGGTCGTGTCGCTGGTCTCCGGCCGGCGCGTCAGCGAGCGCCTGCGGCAGGAGTTCGGCAGCGTCGCGATCGAAGACCTGCCGGTGCCGTTCTACTGCGTGTCGGCGAACCTGACGACCGGGCAGGCGGCCGTGCATCGCCGCGGCGAACTGTGGCGCTGGCTGCGCGCGTCGGTCGCGATCCCGGGTGTGCTGCCGCCGGTCATGCATCAAGGCGAGGTCTATGTCGACGGCGCGACGATCAACAACCTGCCGGTGGACGTCATGCGCGAGATGGGGCGCGGCCCCGTGATCGGCGTCGATGTCGGCGCCGACCGCACCTTCACGACCGAGGTCGACGATACCGACGTGCCGCCGCTCTGGAAAGTGATGGCGTGGATGCGCGGCCGGCGACGGCGCCCGAACATCTTCCAGGTGCTGTGGCGTTCGGGGATGGTCAATAGCGCTGCCGCGACGCTGGCGCGCCGCGAGCAGACCGACATCCTGCTGCAGCCGCCGCTCGAGAATGTCGACCTGCTGGACTGGCGTGCGTTCGAACGCTCGATCGAGGCCGGCTACCAGCACGCGCTGGCGCGGCTTGCCGCCGCGGACGCGGCGCCTGCGGTCACTCCGGCTGACGACCTGCTGCTGCCCGCGGCGCAGCCTCTAGCGCGCTGACGCGCGCTTCCAGCGCGTCGATCCGCGCGAGCAGCGCCGCGAGGTCGCCAGGCGCGGCAGCCGGCGGGCGCTGCGCCAAGCCCGCGGTCGCGCTCCCCGTGGTGACGGTGGCTGGCGCGACGGCCGTGACCGGCGCCGACTCGAAGTCCGCGTACTCGCCGAAGCGTTGCGCGTAGCGCGAGTCACGCCGGCCCGCTTCGCGCGGCAGGCGCACGACGAAAGGCCCATCCGCGCGCGTCGCCAGGGTCTCGAGCGCTGCGTCGACCTCGGTCACGTCGCCGAAGGGCGCCATGCGACTCGCGCGCGTGCGCAACTCGCCGGGCGTCTGCGGGCCGCGCAACAGCAGTTCGCAGATGATCGCGAGCTCCTGCGGCGTGAAGCGCAGGCTGCCGTACTCGGTGTTGCAGAACAGGTGCTGGTACTTCGGCACGCGGCTGCCGAAGCCCGAGCGCTCCATGATCATGTGGCGGCGAGACAGCACATCGACCGTGCGCTGCACCGTCGCATCGTCGAGGTCCAGCACCGGGTCGCGGTTGCTTTTCTGGTTGCAGGCCAGTGTCAGCGCATTCAGCGACAGCGGGTACTGATCGGGCGTCGTGATGGATTTTTCGATCAGGCAGCCGATCACGCGCGCTTCGAGCGGTTCGAGCCGGATGTTCATGCAGGATTCCTCAGGACCAGTCCGTGGAGACGAGTTCCATCCGCTCGCCATCGGGGCCCAGGAACGCAAAGCTGCGCGAGCCGCGGTACAGATCATCGTCGATCGCGTGCGGCTCGGACAGCAGTTGCGCGCGCGGGTCGCGCGCGATGGCGCGAAACGCGGCCTCGATGTCCGGCGTGAGGTAGGTGACCATGCAGGTGCCGCCGTCGAACTCATCGGCCAAGGCGGGTTCGGGATCGATCAGGTCGGCTTCGTAGCCGGTCAGTTCGAGGCCGCCGAGGCCTGTGCCGGGAGCGTCGCCCTTCAGGATGTCGAGGCGGACGGGAGTCGGTTCGCGCAACTGCCACAGGCTGTGCCATGGGCCGCGCTCGAAGCTCGACGTCAGGATCGGCGTCATGCCGAGCACCTCGCCGTAGAACTGGCGGCTGCGCTCGAACTGCGCGGTGATCAGCGGCAGCTCGAACACGTGGCCGACGCGCGCCGTGGTGCTCGGAAACTCGCGATCCACGGGTTTGGTCAGACCCATGGTCAGCGCGAGGTGGGTCTGTCCGGGCGTGCGGCCGACGCAGGCGCGATGCAGGTTGCTGCCGAATTGCGACCAGTCCATCGTGACCGGCGGCTTCCAGGGCTCGAAGGCCGGGAACTGCTGCAGCTTGTCCCACAACGCATCGATGTCGTCGCTGACGACCATTTCGACGCCCGCCCAGCGCGCGGCGAAACGCCTGGAGCGTGGTCGCACGCGGCCCTGCACGAGGCGGATCATGCCGCGGTCGCTGCCGGGTGCGTGCAGCACGCGCGTGCGCGCGCCGGCGGAACGCGGGCGCAGGCCCCACTGGCGCTCGTGCGCGGCGCTGAGCGCGCCGTCCGCCAGGACTTGCCAGCCGAGGCCGGCGCTGAGCAAGGCCGACCAGGCCTCGGGCTCCGGCGACGCGATCGTGACGGCGAGCAGCTTGTTGACAGAAGCAGTCATGGTTGCTCTCCCGGATGGGCGCGCAGCAGGCGCCGTTCCGCTAGAATATCGCGCATGCAGGAAGTCACCACGCCCTTCGATGCGGCCTTTTCCCGTGCCGTCGATCTCGGCAACAAGCTCGCGGAGAAGGACCAGGAGGCCGATGTCTGGGACATCGCCGATGGTCTGCTGGCCGGTGCGGTGCAGTTCTGGCTGTACTCGCGCCAGCCCTGCGGCGATCCGCGCTGCCAGGACTGCATGCCGATCAGCACGGCCGAAGGCCGCATGGCCGAACTGCGTCGCCTGATCCAGGAACTGGCCGCCGAGAGCGAGTACTTCCACTCGCCGACCGACTCCAACGCCGGTCGCGCCTGAGCCACGCGCAGCCGCGCGGCCAGGCCGTCGGAGTCAGGCCGTCGCCGTCGCCTCGGCGAGCGCTGCGGCGAGAATGTCTAGGCCTTCCTCGAGTTCCGCGTCGGGAATCGTCAGCGGCGCGAGAAACCGGATCACGTTCGAGTAGATGCCGCAGGACAGCAGCACGAGGCCGCGCCGGCCGGCCGCCTGCACCAGCGCGCGCGTCAGGTCGGCGTCGGGCCGCGCGGCGTCGCGTTGCTTGACGAGTTCCATCGCCACCATGGCGCCCAGGCCGCGCACGTCGCCGATGCAGTCGTGCTGCGCCTGCAGGGCGCGCAACCGTTCGACCAGGCGCGATCCCAGGCGCTGCGCGCGCTCCGCCAGCCGCTCGCGCTGCATGACGTCGAGCACCGCGAGGCCAGCGGCGCACGCGAGTGGTGAACCGGCATAGGTGCCGCCCAGTCCGCCGGGCGCGGGCGCATCCATGATCTCGGCTTTGCCGATAACCGCGGACAGCGGCACGCCGCCCGCGATGCTCTTTGCGATGGTCATCAGGTCGGGTTCGATGCCGGCGTGCTCGACGGCGAACATGCGGCCGGTGCGCGCGAAGCCGGTCTGGATCTCATCGACGATCAGCACGATGCCATGCTGGTCGCACAACGCGCGCAGCGCGCGCAGGAAGCTGGCGCTCGCGATATAGAAGCCGCCTTCGCCGAGCACCGGCTCGACGATGATCGCGGCGACGCGCGCCGGGTCGACATCGGCCTTGAACAACTGCTCGATAGCCGCGAGCGACTGTGCCTCGCTGATGTCGTGATAGGCCATCGGGAACGGCGCGTGGAACACCTCGGGCAGCATCGGGCCGAAGCCTGCCTTGTACGGCTGCACCTTGCCCGTCAGGCTGATGCAGGCGAGGGTGCGGCCGTGGAAGCCGCCGCTGAAGGCGATCACCGCGGAGCGCTTCGTGTGATAGCGCGCGATCTTGATCGCGTTCTCGACCGCTTCGGCGCCCGTCGTCAGGAACAGCGTCTTCTTCGGGGTCGGGCCGGGCGCGAGCGCGTTGAGGCGCTCGGCCAGCGCGACATAGCTTTCGTACGGCGTGACCTGGAAGCAGGCGTGCGACAGGTTCTCGAGTTGAGTCGCGACCGCGGCCTTGACATCCGGATGGCCGTGGCCGGTGTTCAGCACAGCGATGCCGCTGGCGAAGTCGATGTAGCGCCGGCCTTCGACGTCCCAGATCTGCGCATTGCTGGCGCGCGCGGCGTAGACCGCCAGCGAATTGCCGACCCCGCGCGGGATGGCCGTGACGCGCCGCGCGGCCAGGTCCGTGTTCGTGGGCCGGGTCACGCGAGACGATGCCGCGCGATGGGCAGCGAGCGCAGGCGCTTGCCGGTGGCGGCGTAGATCGCGTTGCAGACCGCGGGTGCGACCAGCGCGGTCGCCGGTTCGCCGATCCCGCCCGGCGCCTCGCCGCTGTCGATCAGGTTGACGTGCAGCCGCGGCACCTCGTGCAGCCGCAGGATGCGATAGTCGTTGAAGTTGCCCTGCTGCACGCGGCCGCCCTGCAGATTGATCTCGCCCCACAGCGCCGCCGACAGCCCGAACACGATCGAACTCTCGATCTGCGCGCGCACGATCGAGGGGTTCACCATCTGGCCGCAGTCGCTGGCGCACCAGATCTGGTGCACGCGTGGCGCGCCACCCTCGATCGACACTTCGGCGACCTGCGCCATGTAGGTGCCGTAGCCTTCCATCAGCGCAAGGCCGTGGAAACGCCCGACTGGCGCGGTACCGAAGCGCGAATCCGCGACGACGGCTTTCAGCACCGCCGCGTAGCGCGGCTGCTTGCCGAGCAGGCCGAGCCGGAAGTCGGCGGCGTTCTGCCGCGCGACCGCGGCGAGTTCGTCCATGAAGCTCTCGGCGACGAAGCAGTTCAGCGCGTGGCTGACCGAACGCCAGTAACCGACGTTGATGCCGATTTCGTGGCGGATGTAGTCGACGCGCACGTTGGGCACGTCGTACGGATAGTTGACCGCAGCCTCGACGGCAAACGGGTCGACCATCTGCGCCGTGACCGACGGAAACATCCGTGCCGTGATCGACGGACCCACGAGCTTCAGTTGCCACGCGACGAGCTTGCCGCTCGCATCGAACGCGGCGCTCGCCTGGTCATAGGCCGGCGGCCGGTAGGCGTCGTGGCGCATGTCGTCTTCGCGGGTCCAGACCACCTGCACCGGTTTGCCGACCGTCTTGGACGCCTCGACCGCCGCGGGAATGAAATCGACTTCGAGCCGGCGACCGAAGCCGCCGCCGAGGAAAGTGGTGTGCACGCGCACCTGCGCCGGATCCAGCCCGGCCGCGGTCGCGGCGGTCGCCTGCGCGATGCCCTGCACCTGCGTCGGCACGTAGAGGTCGCAGCCGTCGCTGCGCACGTCGGCGGTGCAGTTCTGAGGTTCGAGCGTCGCATGCGCGAGCAGCGGCAGTTCGTAATCGGCGCGCACGACGCGTCCGCCATCGCGCGCGGCGCCGGCAAGCGCCGCGGCGGCGTCGCCATCGGCGCGGACCGATTGCGCCGTGCCCGTCGTGGCGGCGCGCCGCAGCCCATCGCGGATGCCGGCGTCGTTGAGGCGGGCATTCGGGCCCGCGTCCCAGTCGATCTTGAGCGCCTCGCGCGCGCGCAGCGCCTGCCACGAGGTGTCGGCGACGACCGCGATGCCGGTGCTGGTCGAGACCACCGCGCGCACGCCGGGCATGCCTCGCGCGGCGCTGTCATCGACCTTGGCGGCCTTGCCGCCCAGCACGGGCGACTGCGCCAGCGCGGCGAACAGCATGCCGGGCAGCCGCACGTCGATGCCGTAGCGCGCCGAGCCATCGACCTTGGCGGGCGTGTCGAGCCGCGCCTGGTCGCGCCCGATCAATGCGAACGCCGCGCGTTCCTTCAACGCCGGCTTCTCGGGCACGGGCAGCTTCGCGGCGGCTGCGGCAACCTCGCCGAAACGCAGGCGCTTGCCGCGGCTCGACACGATGACGCCATTCTCGACGCGGCAGTCGGTCGCGGGCACGTCCCATTCTGCGCAGGCTGCGGCGACGAGCATCTCGCGGGCGCGCGCGCCGGCGGTGCGCAGCTTGGTCCACGCGTCGCGGATGCTGGTGCTGCCGCCGGTGACCTGGCCGCCGAGCAGGTCGTTCGTGAACTTCGCGTCGGCGGGTGCGAAGTCTAGCTTGATCCGCGCGACATCGACGCCCAGCTCCTCGGCGATCAGCATCGGCAAGGCGGTGAACACGCCCTGGCCCATCTCGGCGCGGTCGACCAGGAACGCGATGCTGTCATCGGTGCTGATCGTCAGCCAGGCGTTGAAGGGCAGTTGCTGCAGCGGGCCCGGCTTGCGGGCCTCGTTGCTGCAGCTGGTCAGGGAGATCGGGATCGTCAGCCCGGCCGCAAGCCCCGCAGAGAGCGTGAGCCCCGACGCGACGAATGCTCGACGCTGCATGATGTATCCCTCGTGTGGGAGGAGAACGGACTTCAGGTGGCAGAGCCGCCGCCTTCACCCGCGGCGCGATGGATCGCCGCGCGGATGCGCGGATAGGTGCCGCAGCGGCACAGGTTGCCGGCCATGGCCTCGTCGATGTCGGCATCGGTGGGCTTCGGCTTCTTCGCCAGCAGCGCCGCCGCCGACATGATCTGCCCCGACTGGCAGTAGCCGCATTGCGGCACGTCGAGCGCGATCCAGGCCTGCTGCACCGGGTGGCTGCGGTCGGAGGACAAGCCTTCGATCGTCGTGACCTTCTGTTCGCCGATCGCGCTGACCGGCGTCACGCAGGAGCGGATCGGTTCGCCGTCGACGTGCACGGTGCAGGCGCCGCACAGCGCCATGCCGCAGCCGTACTTGGTGCCGGTCAGGCCAAGGGTGTCCCGCAGCACCCAGAGCAGCGGGGTTTCCGGGTCGACGTCGACCTCGACCGACTTGCCGTTGATGCTGAGCTTGATCGCCATGGGAGCCTCCTGTTGTCCCGTCGAACTATATGCCTGCCCGCGCCATTGCGCACGCGGTCGCGCAGGCGGTCGCAAGGCGGTCTGCCGCCGCAGGCCCCGCGGGCCGGGAGCAACCCCTCTGCTAGAATTCGCGGATGAATGCAGCTACCGAGGCCGCGCCGATTCGCGCGGAAGTCGTCATCGTCGGCGCCGGCCCCTGCGGCCTGTTCCAGGTTTTCGAGCTGGGCCTGCTGGGCATCTCCGCCCATCTGGTCGACACCCTGAAGACACCGGGCGGCCAGTGCACCGAGCTGTACCCCGACAAGCCCATCTACGACATCCCCGCCCTGCCGGTCTGCGGCGCACAGGAACTCGTCGACCGGCTGATGGCCCAGATCAAGCCGTTCAACCCGACCTGGCACCTCGGCGAGGAAGTCGTCCAGGTCACGAAGCGCGACGACGGGCGCTTCGATGTCGTGACGTCCGCCGGCACCGCGTTCGACGCCGGTGCGATCGTGATCGCCGCGGGCGTGGGCTCGTTCCAGCCGCGGCGCATCGGCCTGCCCGGGGCCGAGGCCTACGAGGGTCGCCAGATCCACTACCGCGTCAAGAGCGCGGACGAGTACCGGCACGCCGCCAGCGTGATCTTCGGCGGCGGCGACTCGGCGCTCGACTGGGCGATCGAGTTTGCGGCGACGGCGAAGTCACTGACGCTCGTGCACCGGCGGCCGGATTTCCGCGCCGCGCCGGCCTCGGTCGCGCGGATGCGCGAGCTCGTCGCGGCCGGACGCATGCGCTATGTCGAGGGGTTGGCCGAGTCGCTGTTACTCGAGGGCGGCGAACTGCGCGGCGTGCGCGTCAAGAGCGCTGACGGCAGCCTGCACGACCTGCCCGCCGAGCACCTGTTCGCGTTCTTCGGCCTGCATCCGAAGCTCGGACCGATCGCCGAGTGGGGCATCGCGCTAGAAAAAAAGGCGCTGCCGGTCGATACGGAGAAGTTCCAGACCAGCGTGCCCGGCATCTTCGCGATC
>CAZPJE010000342.1:0-26461 GCA_964586725.1 uncultured Steroidobacteraceae bacterium
GGCAGCTGGTGAACCTGCGCGACAAGCGCGACTTCGTCGCGCTCGACATGCCGCACCGCAACCTGATCGAAGTGCGCTGCGAGCGCTTCTACAACTGGATCTTCATCAACGAGGATCCGCAAGCCGAGTCGCTGCTCGAACATGTGGCGCCATTCGGCGAGTATTTCGAGCAGTTCCAGCCGCAGACTTGGCGGCTCGTGAAGACCGAGGCCTTCGACGTCAAGTGCAACGTCAAGGTGCTGATGGATGCCTTCCTCGAGGTCTATCACCTGAAGTCGATCCACCAGAACACGGTCGATCGCTTCCTTGACCACCGCGGCACGACGATCGCGCTGTACCGCAACGGGCACTCGTTTATGGTCACGCCGAACCGGCGTCCCGACTGGCAGGATCCCGGCACCAAGGGCATGCGTCGCATCGAGACCGCCACCGAGGTCTCGTCGAAGAACAACCCGTCGTTCAATTTTTTCCCGAACCTGGTGGTACCCGTCGACCCGACCGGCGCGCCGTTCCTGCTGTTCTGGCCGACCTCCGACACCACGATGCGGATCGAGTGCATCTGGTTCGCCCCGGACTGGGGCGACGGGCCGCTGGATCCGCTGTGGGAAACCCGCATCCGCAACTTCGATCGCATCCTCGACGAAGACCTGCAGTTCGCCGAGCAGATCCAGGAGTCGGTGATGTCGCCCGGTTTCCGCGGCATTCCGCTGAACTACCAGGAGCGGCGCATCTATCACTGGCACGAAGAAATCGACCGGCGCATCGGCCCGGAGCGCGTTCCGGAACACCTGCGCGTCAAGCCGCTGCTCGAACCCTTCTACGAAAACTGACGCGATGGCCGTCCTCGCCCAGATCGTCGCCGCCGGTGCCAGCATCCCGCGCCTGCGGCTGCCGCGCGCGACGATCGCCGCGGCGATGGGCTGGCTGGGCGGCGCGTCGAGTCGCGCGACGGGCGCGCGCAGCACCTGCAACTGGGATGAAGACGCGCTGACGCTCGCGATCGACGCGGCGCGTGGCGCGCTGGCAGGCGCGCCCAAGGTGGATGCGCTGTGCCTCGCCTCGACCACCCTGCCGTTCGCCGACCGCAGCAATGCCGCGCTGGCAGCGGGCTGCCTCGACCTCGATGCCGGGGTCGAGACGCTCGAGTTCGGCGGCTCGCTGCGGGCCGGCACGGGCGCGCTGAGCGCCGCCGCGAAGCGCGCGGGCATGACGCTCGTGGTGGGCAGCGATGCGCGCCTGGCGCGGCCGGGCAGTCCCCAGGAGCCGCTGCTCGGTCATGGCGCCGCCGCGCTGCTCGTCCGCGGTGCCGTCGCCGAGGGCACGACGCCGCCTGCGCTCTGCGACGTGCTCGCAACCGCGCATGAAGCGGCTGACTTCGTCGATCACTACCGCATGGGCGGCAGCGAGTTCGATTATGCGCTCGAGGAGCGCTGGGTCCGCGACGAGGCGCTCGCCGGCCTGCCCGCCCACGTCGTGCGCGCGGCGCTCGCGCGCGCGGGTGTTGCGCCGGAGGCTGTCGCGCTGTTCGCGATGCCGGGCGCCAACGCGAAGCGGGTCGCCGCAGAGACGGGCCTCGCGCGCGCAGCGCTGGTCGATGCACTGCATGGCGACTGCGGCGATACCGGCGTCGCACATCCGCTGCTGATGCTGGTCGCAGCGCTCGAACAGGCGCAACCCGGCGATGTCATCGTGCTGGCCGGATTCGGCCAGGGCGTCGATGCGCTGGTGCTGCGCGCCGGCGACGCACTGCCCGGCTGGCGCGCGACGCAGCGCCCGCTGGCGGCGGCGCTGGCGCGGCGGCGCGACGAAACGCACTACACGCGCTTCCTGTCGCACAGTGGCCTGCTGGAAGCCGAGTTCGGCATGCGCGCCGAGCGCGACAACCGCACGGCGCACAGCGTCGCATGGCGCAAGCACGAGAGCCTCGATGCATTCCGCGGCGGCCGCTGCCGCGACTGCGGCACGGTGCAGTTCCCGCGCAGCCGCGTCTGCGTCAACCCCGACTGCCGCCGCACCGACAGCCAGGACAGCTACCGGCTCGCCGACAGCAGCGGCACGGTCAAGACCTTCACGGAAGACTGGCAGGCGTATTCGCGCCGGCCGCCCTACGTCTATGGCAATGTCGGCTTCGCCGAGGGTGGCAATCTGCTGATGGAGTTCACCGACCTCGATGCCGGCGAGCTCGCGGTCGGCGATCGCGTGCGCTTCGTGCTGCGCATCAAGGATCAGGACCCGCTGCGCCGCTTCCGGCGCTACTTCTGGAAGGCCGTGAAGGCCTGAGGCAGCCATGGCGAGCGGCATACGCGACAAAGTGGCGATCATCGGCATGGGCTGTTCACGCTTCGGCGAGCGCTGGGACTGCGGCCCCGACGACCTGATGGTCGAGGCCTTTGGCGAGGCGCTGACCGACGCCGGCATCGAACGCGACCGCATCGACGGCGCCTGGCTCGGCGTGTTCTTCGACGAGCAGAACGTCGGCAAGTCGGCGCTGCCGCTGTCGATGGCGCTGCGACTGCCGAACATCCCGGTGACGCGCGTCGAGAACCTGTGCGCGACCGGCACCGAAGCGCTGCGCGGCGCCGCCTATGCCGTCGCGGCCGGTGCCTGCGACATCGCGCTGGCGATGGGCGTCGAGAAGCTCAAGGACACGGGCTACGCCGGCCTGCCCGAGCGCACCAAGGGCACCTTCGAAGATCTCTACCTGCCCGGCAGCACCGCACCCGGTGCGTTCGCCCAGCTCGCGAGCGCCTACGCTGCGAAGCACGGTTACTCGATGGACGAGCTGCGCCGCGCGATGGCGCACATCTCCGTCAAGAGTCACGCGAACGGCGCGCGCAATCCCAAGGCGCATCTGCGCAACCGAATCACCGTCGAACAGGTGCTCGGCGCGCCGATGGTGTCGCATCCACTCGGTGTCTACGACTGCTGCGGCGTCAGCGATGGCGCGGCCTGCGCGATCGTCACGACGCCCG
Organism: uncultured Steroidobacteraceae bacterium; assembly: GCA_964586725.1. Lineage (GTDB taxonomy): Bacteria > Pseudomonadota > Gammaproteobacteria > Steroidobacterales > Steroidobacteraceae > UBA964. Next base: position 2,973 of record CAZPJE010000342.1, read on the forward strand.
AGATCGCGCGTACGCTCGGGCGGCGCGACGTCGTCACGATCAAGGCGCTGCAGCTCGCGCCGTCCAACGGCGTCGAAATGAGCCACGCTTCCTGGGATGGCACCTACACGCTGACGACGCGCCTCGCCGCGCAGCGCGCCTACCGCGAGGCCGGCATCCGCGATCCGCGCGCGGAAATCGACCTGATCGAAGTGCATGATTGCTTCTCGATCACGGAGCTCGTGCTGATGGAGGACCTCGGCCTGTCGGACGAAGGGCGCGCGCCGCACGACGTGCGCGATGGCCGTTACGACGCCGACGGTGCGATCCCGTGCCAGATCGACGGCGGCCTGAAGTGCTTCGGCCATCCGATCGGCGCCACCGGCCTGCGCATGACCTACGAAATCTACCTGCAGCTGCTCGGCCGCGCCGGCGCGCGGCAGCTGGCGCAACCGAGCATTGGCCTCGCCCACAATCTGGGCGGCATTCCGAACCGGAACGTTGCGAGTATCAACGTTCTCGGCCTGCACTCGACCTGAGGAACATCCCCTTGGCCACCGAACCCAAACAACTCGACCTTGCGCGCGGCAGCGCCACCGCGGCGCGCGCGCGACCCGGCGATCGCCAGTGGGGCTTGAACGACGAGCAGCTCGCGACCCAGCCGCTGGCCTATCGCGATGACCTGCTCGCCGGACAGACCTTCATCGTCTCGGGCGGCGGCAGCGGCCTCGGCCGCGCGATGACCTTCGCGCTGACGCGCCTTGGCGCCAACGTCATGATCTGCGGGCGACGCGCCGAGCGGCTGGCCGACGCCGCCGCGAGCGTGCAGCGCCTGCTGGGCCGCGAAGTCGCCACTTTCCCGATGACCATTCGCGACCCGGCCCAGGTCGAGGCGCTGATGGACGCGACCTGGCAGCGCTTCGGCGGCCTCGACACGCTGGTCAACAACGGCGGCGGCCAGTTTCCGCAGGCCGCGATCGATTTCAGCACCAAAGGCTGGCTCGCCGTCATCGACACCAACCTCAACGGCACCTGGTACATGATGCAGGCTGCGGCCAAGCGCTGGCGCGACACGGGTCGCCCCGGCCACATCGTCAACATCGTCGCCAATGTCTGGCGCGGCATGCCACAGGTCGCGCACACCTGCGCGGCGCGCGCAGGCGTCATCTATCTGTCGAAATCGGTGTCGACCGAGTGGGCGCCGCTGGGCATCCGCGTCAACTGCGTGTCGCCGGGCTCGATCGCCACCGAAGGGCTCAATGTCTACGAACCGGCGGCGGCCGACCGCTTCCGTTATTCCAATCCGATGCACGCGCTGGGCGATGGCCTCGACATCGCGCAGGCCGTGGTCTATCTGTCTTCGCCCGCAACCGGCAAGTTCATCACCGGCGAGGTCGTCGTCGTCGACGGCGGCAACAACCAGGTGGGCGACGTTTGGCCGGGCGGCATGCCCGATTACTTCCAGGCTCGGTGAAATGAGGTGACCGCATGAGCAACACATTGCTGACCCGCACGCCGCGCGAGCGGCTCGATCCGAAATGGCATCTGGCCTGGGACACGCTCAACGGGCTGACAGGCTCGGCCGAGTTCGTCGAGGTGTTCGCCCAGCATCCCGAAATGCTCGACTTCGTCATGAACCGCTTCTACATGCCAGTGTTCTTCGGCGGCCAGGTCGACCAGCGCTACAAGCAGATTGCGCGCCTGAAGCTGTCGCTGCTGCACGGCTGCCGGACCTGCAACAAGCAGAACGTACCGGGCGCGCTGGCAGCGGGCTTCACGCAGGCACAGATCGACGCGCTGATCGACGGCGATGCCACGCCGTTCACGGAGGCGGAACGGGCCGTGATCGACTACGCCGCGCAAGTCGCCCTGACCAACATGGACGGCGAGATGACGCCGGCGCTGTTCAAGCGCCTGCGTGCGCACTTCAGCGAGGCCGAAATCCTGGAACTTGGCACCGCAATGGCGGTCATTTCCGGCATGGCGAAACTGTCGTTCGTGCTCAACGTGGTCGAAAAGGAAGTCACTTGTCCATTTGCCCCGGCGGGTGCCGGCGCAGATGCCGCAGCCTGATTAGGAGGGAAAAGTCATGGCAGTGAACTACAAGGTCGAATGGCCGATGAACCTTGGCGCGCCCGCGGGCTCGCTGGAAGCGAAGCAGCCGCACATCGACGACGGCCTCGATGTGCCGGATCCGTCGCGCTACTACTCGCGCGAGTTCATGCAGAAGGAATCGCAGAACCTGTGGCCGCGAGTCTGGCTGCTCGCCGGCGTGACCTCGGACATCCCCGAAGAAGGCGACTACGTCACCTTCGAAGTGGGCGCCGAGGAGTTCGTGATCGTGCGGCAGGCCGACGGGGCGATCCGCGCGTTCTACAACGTCTGCTCGCATCGCGGCAACAAGATCTGCCTGAACGAGCGCGGCAGCGTCGGCAGCTTTACCTGCACGTTCCATGGCTGGCGTTTCGGCATCGACGGCAAGCTCGAGTGCATCAGCGACGAGCACACCTTCAATCCCAAGCTGATCGCCCACCGCCCTGGCATGACCGAGGTCCGTTGCGACCAGGTGGGCGGCATCATCTTCATCAACATGGATGGCAAGGCGCCGCCGCTGCGCGAGTACCTCGGCATTCCGCCCGAGTACATCGAGATGTACGAGGTCGACAAGATGCACGTCGTGCATCACGTCAAGAGCGCGTGGAAGGCCAACTGGAAGACCGGCGTCGACGCGTTCTACGAGACCTACCACCTGCCCTACGTGCATCCGCAGACCCAGGGCGTCATGGAAGACTTCTCGCAGTATGATCTCTATCCCAACGGGGCGAGCCGCATGATCGTGCCGATCTGCGTGAAGTCGCATCGCGTGGGCGACCAGGAGACCGTCGACCCTTACCTGCAGTACATGCTGAAGGAAGGGGGCATCGATCCGGCCACGTTCAAGGGCACGGCCCGCGAAGTGCGCACCGCGATCCAGAAGTCCAAGCGCGAGCGCGCGCGCCGCGCCGGCCTCAAGCACTACGAGAGCTTCACCGACGGCCAGCTCACCGACAGCTGGGCGACGGGCCTGTTCCCGAACGTGCAGATGGGCATGCATCCCGAAGGCGTGTTCATCATGCGCTTCCTGCCGGATGCCGACGATCCAGAGATGTTCTATTACGAAACGATGATCCTGTACCGGCCGGTCGACGACCCGAACTACACGGTCCCGGGCTGGATGGGCCTGCCACCCGGCATCGACACCACCGGGCGCACCCGGCCCCAGGTGATCCACGTGCCCGTCGGCGAGAAGCCCAACCTCGGGGACGTGCTGGACCAGGATTCGGAGCTGTTGCCCGTCCAGCAGCGCGGCATCCGCTCTCGCGGCTTCAAGGGTCCGCTGTGGGGCGAGCAGGAGCAGCGCGTCCGCCACTTCCATCGCGAACTCGATCGCTACATCGGCGGCGAGAAGTAATGGACGCGGCCTAGGGCCGCCGTTGACGCTCCCTTCCCTGAGGGTGTCTGATCGAGACACCTTCAAGGGGGGAGCGTCATGCCAAAGAAGTCATCAGGTTCAGGGGTTTCACGTCGCGATCTGCTCGGCGGCGCCGGTGCCGCCGGACTCGCGGGATTGATGGCCGCCGGCGCCGCGGCGCCCGCCGCGGCCCAGGGCACGGCAGCCAGCGGCAAGCCGGCCACGGACATCAAGGTCTCCAGGGGCGGCGTCTACGAGACCGTACCGCTGCGCCAGGACAACATAAGCGTGACGGCGATCCAGTCGCGCGTGAAGTCGGTCGACGTCAAGAACCTCAAGCCGACGATGCAGGCGAATCTCGACCATGTCCTGCGCCTGATCGACCAGGCGCAGGGTTCGGACGAGATGTGGGGCGGCGAGCGCCTCTGGGGCGGCAAGCAGGATCTGATCTGCATGCACGAGTTCCCGATCCAGGGGTTCCAGCCCTGGACGCGCGCCGAACTCAACAAGGTCGCCCTAGAATTGCCGGGGCCAGAGGTCGAGCGGATCGGCCAGCGTGCCAAGAAGTACGACTGCTACATCTCGTTTGGCTGCTACGCGCGCGAGAAGGACTGGCCGGACCATGTCATCAACATGTCGGTCATCGTCGGGCCCGATGGCAACATCGTCTCGAAGCAGTGGAAGGCGCGCAACATCCTTGGGCTGTTCGGCGAGGACGCGCTGATCGGCACCACGGTCTACGACGTGCTCGACCGCTATGTCGAGATGTATGGCTGGGACGCCACGCTGCCGATCGCGCGCACGCCGATCGGCAACCTCGCGGTGACCGCGGTCGGTGCGGAGCCGATGCTGTATTCCTGCCTCGCGATGAAGGGCGCCGAGATCATCGTGCTGTCGGTCACGGGCGGCAGCAACCCCGACGCGGCCGTGGCCTGTGCACGCGCCAATCGCGTCTACTGCCTCGGCGTCGGCAACTCGGTCACGCCCGACAACATCGGCTTCCCGGAATCAGCGGGCTCGCGCGATGAAGGCACGGTGATCGTCGATCCGCGCGGCAACTTCGTCGCGCGCACCGCCAATCACCATGAGGACTTCGCCAGCGGCCGCATCCCCATTGCGGATTTCCGCAAGACGCGCCGCGTGCCGGAACTGCCGATGGCGCTGATGCTGCCAGTGCTGCAGCAGTACGAGCCGATCTTCCAGCCGAATGCGTTCATGGGTCGACTGCCGCAAACCTACAAGGAAGCCGGCGCGCTCGTGCGCGAGCGCATGAAGCGCAAGTGATCGCAGCGAGTGCTGCAGGGGTCGGCCTGCGCCTGCCGGCGGCCGACCCCTGCCCCTTCTGCGACTACCTCAGCGGCGCCACTGAAACGGTGTTCGTCAGCCGCAGCGAGCGCGTCGCGGCCTTCGTGAACCTGCGTCAGTACGAGCGCGGCGCCATGCTGATCGTGCCGGTGGCGCATCTGCCGACCTTGCTGGATGTCGACGACGCGCTGCTCACAGAGTGCTACCGGGAGGCGAATCGCATCGGGCGGGCGTTGCTGCACGGCTTCGGCGCGACGGGTCTCAATGTGTTCACGAACGCCGGGGTCGATGCGGGCCAGACCGTGCCGCACTTCCACGTGCACGTCGTGCCGCGCTACCCGGGCACGGACCCGCGGCGGCTGTTCCAGGACAAGAACCACGATCCGCAGCCGATCGAACTGCGGCGCGAGATCGGTGCGCAGCTCCGTGCCGCGCTCGCCGAGCTGGAAACCGGTCGCGGCGATCAGTCGAGGTAGTGCGCGCTGGTCCGAGCGCGCACTTCTTCGCGGCTGATGCCAGGCGCCGTCTCGACGAGGCGAAACGGCGAGCGGCGATCGGGCCGCTCGAATACGCCGAGATCCGTGATCAGCAGGTCGACGACGTTGGCGCCCGTCAGTGGCAACTCGCACTGCGGCCGGAACTTCGAACTGCCGTCCTTCGACGAATGCTCCATGACCACGACGACGCGGCGCACGCCGGCGACCAGGTCCATCGCGCCGCCCATGCCCTTGACCATCTTGCCCGGCACCATCCAGTTCGCGAGGTCACCGTTCTCCGCCACTTCGAGCGCACCCAGGATGGACAGGTTGATGTGCCCGCCGCGGATCATCCCGAAGCTGTCGGACGACGAGAAGAACGACGAGGTCGGCAGCGCCGTGATGGTCTGCTTGCCGGCATTGATCAGGTCCGGGTCTTCATCGCCTTCGAACGGGAACGGGCCCATGCCCAGCATGCCGTTCTCGGACTGCAGCACGACGTTCATGCCCGCCGGGATGTAGTTGGCAACCAGCGTCGGGATGCCGATGCCGAGGTTTACATAGAAGCCGTCGCGCAGTTCACGCGCGGCGCGCTCGGCGAGTTGTTCACGCGTCCAGGGCATCTCAGGCTCCGGCAGCGGCGCGCTTGCGCACCGTGCGTTGTTCGATCGGCTTGCGGTAGTCCGCGCCCTGGAAGATGCGCTGCACGAAAATGCCAGGCGTATGGATCTGGTCGGGATCGAGTTCCCCGGGCTGCACGAGGTGCTCGACCTCCGCAATCGTGACGCGCCCTGCCGTGGCCATCATCGGATTGAAGTTGCGCGCGGTCTTGCGATAGACGAGGTTGCCTTCCGTGTCGCCCTTCCAAGCCTTGACGATCGCAAGGTCGGCCGTCAGGCCCCGCTCGAGCACCCAAGCCTCGCCGTCGATGATGCGCGTTTCCTTGCCTTCAGCCACCTTGGTGCCGGCGCCGGTGCGCGTATAGAAGCCCCAGATCCCGGCGCCACCGGCGCGGATGCGCTCGGCCAGCGTGCCCTGCGGGTTGAACTCGAGTTCGAGCTCGCCGGCCAGGTACTGGCGCTCGAACTCCTTGTTCTCGCCGACATACGACGACACCATCCGGCGGATCTGTCGCGTCTTGAGCAGCAGGCCGAGGCCGAAGTCATCGACCCCGGCGTTGTTGGAAATCACCGTCAGATCCTTCACGCCGCTGTCGCGCAGCGCGAGGATCAGGTTCTCGGGAATGCCGCACAGGCCGAAGCCGCCGGACATGACGGTGATGCCATCACGCGCGACGCCTTCGAGTGCCGCGCGGGCGTCGGCGCAAACCTTGCCGGATCGGGATGAAGGGCTCATCCCGGCATTCTATCAGCCAGCGCACTCCGCGACGCCAGCCACCGACTTCGCGCAGCCGGTCTGGAAGCTGGCCGTCTTCGCACCGGTGGTCAGGTCGATCCGCGCGACCTCGCCGCTGAAGAAGTTGGACACCAGCGCGTGCCGACCATCCGCCTGCAACGTGATCAGCGCCCAGCCAAAACCTTCGAGCGGCAGGTGCCGCTGGCTGACGCCTTGCTGGTCGACGACGTGGATCGCGCTGCCGCGCAGCACGTACAGCGTGCCGTCAGTCGCGAACGCCATCGCGAAGAACATCGGTGGCGGTCCCGGCGGAAACGGCGGCGCGAACGACTGGAGGTCGGGCAGCTGCCGGTCGCCGGCGAGGTCGTAGCGCATCAGTCGCGGGCCGGTCTCCGAGCAGTAGACCAGCGTGGACTCGTCGGGCGATACCGCCGACATCGTCACGCCTAGGAAGCCGCCCATGCCACCGTGCGTCGCCGTGGCGTACTCCTTCAGCAGGCGTCCGTCTGCGCTGAAGTGGAACACATGGCCGTCGCCGAAGCGCGTCGTGCCCGGCATGTGGGCGATGCGTGTGTGCATGCGCGCCTGGATCTCGGGCTTGATGCTGTCGCCGACCACATGCTCGCCGAGCAGCAGCGAGCCGTCGCGCAAGAAATTGACATGCGAGAACGCGCGCTTCGGGAAATCACGCACCTCGATGCGGCCGTCGCGGTGGATGTTCAGCACCAGGAACTCCTGGCTGTCGAAGGCCCACAGCACGCCGCGCGCATCGAAGCGCAAGCCACCCACGAGATGGGTCGTCTGCGGCAGCGACAGTTCGCCCTTCGGCGCGAGATCCGGTCCGAGGTGCACGATGCGGCCGCGCCCCGCGTGATCATCCGCCGGGTTGTCGAGCACCGTGGCGGCGACGAAGACGTCGCCCGGCACGAACGGTTGCAGCATGGCCTTGCTCATCGGTCACATCCCTTGTTTCAAGCCTTGAGTCCGTGGCGCGACAGCACGTCGCGCTTGGAGAAAATCATCGAAATGGCGCGGCCCAGCATCCGACCGGTCGTCAGCCAGGTGATGTCGTTGCCCTGGCGCGTGTCGGCGAGCACGCGCTCGACGATCCACGGGGTCGTGGTCTCGACTTCCTCGCCGATGAAGTTGAGCTGCCGCAGCGCCTTGGCGCGCTCATCGCCTGGCAGGGCATTGATCTCGCGCACCATGCCCTCGGTGATGTTCACGCCCGGGCTGATGGTGCCGACCAGGATCGAATCGTCGCGGGCTTCGCGCCGCTCCTTGACCAGTGAGACGGCGAGGTATTTCACGGCGCGCTTGGTGGTCGAGTACACCGTCATGCCGGGCACGATGCGGCCGCTGGCACCGCCGCCACCGAGGGTCAGGTACAGCTTGCCGCCGCCCTGCCGCTGCATGCCCGCCACGGCGACCTGGGCCGCGTTGATGCTGCCGATGACATTGGCGCGCACCATCGCTTCGATGTCCGCCGGGGTGTTGTCGATGAACTTCGCCCCGGTGCGGGCGAAGCCGGCGTTGTTGAGCCAGATATCGACCCGGCCGAACTCGGCGACGCCGCGCGCCCACAGGGCCTCGAGCGCCGCGAGGTCCGCCGTGTCGGCGACCTGCCCCACGACCCGCGCGCCGGACGCGAACAGCGGCGCGAGCCGCGACACTGCGGCATCCACGGCGGCCTGCGTTCGCCCGCACAACAGCACGTTGTGGCCGCGGCGACCGAACTCGCGCGCGTAGCCAAATCCCAGCCCCTGGGTGCCGCCGGTAATGATGACGCTCTGTCGACTCACCCGCCCCCCCGATCGACCTGCCAACGCTGCCGGCAGGATAGCGACGCGCCGCTGGTCGGCGCGCGGCGCCGCACCCCTGACCACTGACTGGACGGGCATCCGGTCCCGCGTGGGGCCGCGCGCAGGCAGCCTCTAGCATGCCTCCAGGGGGGATGGGCACATGGCTGCAAACGCGCCGCGCAGGATCGTCATCACGGGCAGCACCCGCGGCATCGGTCGCGGGCTCGCGCGCGAATTGCTGCGACGCGGGCACGATGTCGCGATCAGTGGTCGCGATGCCGGCGCGGTCGAGGCGGCGATCCGCGACCTGCGCAGCGAAGCCAGCGCGGCGCCGGGTCGCATCGCCGGCGCCGCCTGCGATGTGAGCGACGCGGCCGCGCTGCAGCGGCTCTGGGACGCCGCCCAGGCGGCGTTCGGCGGCGTCGACATCTGGATCAACAACGCCGGCCTGTCTCACCCGCGGCAGCGCGCGGGCGAGATGCGCGCCGAGCACGTCAACAGCGTGCAGGAGACCAACCTGCTCGGCATGATGCTCGCCACCCAGGTCGCGATGCGCGGCATGCAGGCGCAGCCCGACGGCGGGCTCATCTACAACATGGAAGGCTTTGGCTCCAACGGCATGACGACGCCGGGCATGAGCCTGTATGGCGCCAGCAAGTTCGCGCTGACCTATTTCAACAAGGCTTTGCTGGCCGAGACGCGCGACAGCAGGGTTCGGGTCTGCTGGCTGAGCCCCGGCATCGTCGTCACGGACCTGCTGAAGCGCGACATGGGCAGCGCGTCAGCCGACTGGGAACGTACCAAGCGCGTCTACAACATCCTCGCCGACCGGGTCGAAACGGTCACGCCGTTCCTGGCCGAAGGCGTACTTGCGAACGACAAGGCCGGCGCGCGCATCGCGTGGCTCACGTCGCGCAAGGCCGCCGGCCGCTTCCTGATGTCGTTGTTCCGCAAGCGCACGGTGTTGACCGACGCCGACTTCGCCCGCTGACGCGGGCGGGTGCCCCGTCACCAGGGTTGCGGCTCGCCGCTGAAGCGGATGAACGTCCCCGTCTGCTCCGGCGTCAGGTTCGCGATCACATTGCGCATGCCGCCGACCGACACGGCGATGTCCGTCATGCCAGGGATCTTGATGCCGCGCGCCGCGTACCCCTGGGTGTCGACCTGGCCCGGCGAAAGGCATGCGACGAGCACCCCGCGCTCGCGCACGTCCTGCGCCAGCGAGAACATCATCATGTTGAGCGCCGCCTTCGCCCCCTTGTACCAGTAGCCGCCAGGCATGCCGCCGCCCTTGACGCCGAACGACCCCGCGAGCGAGGACACGGCGAGGATCTTCTTCTGTCGACTCGCCAGCACGTTGGGGAACAGCGCCTCGCTGACGCGCAGCGGGCCATGGGCGTTGAGGCGCATCATGTAATCGAAACGGTCGTGCGCGAGCTTGCCGAAATCCTGGCCGCGGAACTGGTCGGTATCGCCGGCGTTGTTGATCAGCACATCGATGGGCGCGCCATGCAGCCGCTGCGCCAGCGCCGCGACGCTCGCGTCGTCGATGACATCGAGCGCCTCGAGCCGCACGTTGGCGTGCTGCTTCGCGAGTTCCACCAGTGGGCCGGACTCCGTCGGCCGGCGCGCAGTGGCGATCACGGTCCAGCCGGCCTGCGCATACTGGCGCGCGAACTCGAAACCGATGCCGCGACTGGCGCCGGTAATCAGCACGGTGCCGGGCTGCGCTGCCTGCGCCTGCGGCGCTGCGGCTGCCGCTTCGGCCGCGGACGACGACAGGCCCGGCAGCAGGCTGCAGAGCGTGAGCAGGATCGCCGCAGCGCAGCGATGCAGTGCGAAAGACATGTCAGCTCCCTAGCGTAAAGACAGAAACCGCGACGGTAGCGAAAACGCCTGCTGCGCTGGCCAGCCCTCGACCCCACTGGCCACCAGGCAGTGATTGACGCCGGAGTACAGCGGAATGACGGGCAGATCGCGCAACAGCCGCTGCTCCACTTCGGCATAACGCGCCGCGCGCGCCTGCGGTTGTGGCTGCGACTCAGCGTCATCGATCATGCGATCCACCGCGTCGACCGCATAACCCGAGTAGTTCAGGAACGAGTCGCTGCGAAACCGGCCGATGAAGCTTGCCGGACTCTGCACGACCGAGAACGGACCGTAATCCATGAGATCGAAGTCGCGTTGGGCCAGCGCCACGTTGTAGGCGCGGGACTCCAGCCCGCGCGCCTCGATCCGCACCCCGAGCGGCGCCCACATCGCATCGAGCGCGAGCAGCGTGCGCTGTGTCAGCGGGTTTGCGGAATAGATGGCCACCAGTCGCCGCGGTCGCGCCGCATCCACCCCGACGGCCGCGAGCAAGGCACGCGCGGCGGCCAGACGCCGGGCCATGGGCCATTCCGCATAGACCGGCCGAACGCGCTGCGGATAATCCCGCACCGCATCCGGCACCAGGGATTCGCTCGCGCTCTCGCCGAGGCTGCGCACGCGCTCCACCAGCATCACCCGATCGGTCGCAAGGGACAACGCTGCGCGCATGCGGACGTCGGCGAGCGCCGCGCGGCGCAGGTTCAGGCCCACCCAACCGCCGCTGTAGGCGGGCGAGCTGCGCAGCGCAGCGGGCAGCTCGCGCCGCGCCAGCGCGTACTGTGCGCCCTCGGCGAGCTGGGCCACCTGCAGCTCCCCGGCGCGGAACAGGCGCAGCCGCGTCGCGTCGTCGATGCCCATGACCCAGTCGATACGTTCGCTGCGTGCCTGCGCGGCGTCGCGGAAGCGCGCGTTGCGCTGCAGGGCCAGCGTGCCGCCTTGCGACCAGGCCACCGGTCGATAGGCGCCATTGACGACGATGCGATCGGGTTTGGCCCAGTCGGTGCCGTGGCGCGCGATCGCATGCGTCGGCACCAGATAGGCGATGGCCATGAGTTTCAGCAGATCGGTCTCGGGGCGGTCGAGCAGGACGCGCACCGCGGAGTCGCCGTCGGCGACGACGCCTAGCTGTCGCGCCTCGCCTTCGCCACGGCGCAGCGCGCGCGCGCCGCGGATCGCATCGAAGCGATACGCCAGCAGTGCGGCCGTCTGCGGCGCGAGCAGGCGCCGCAGGCTGGCGACGACGTCGGCGGCCGTCAATGGCGCGCCGTCGCTCCAGCGCAGCGCGGCGCGCAGCTCGAAGCGGTACTCGAGCGCGTCGGCGCTGACCGACCAGCGCGCCGCGCAGGCCGGCACGACCGCCCCGGCGGCGTCGACGGCGGTCAGGCCCTCGAACAGGTCGTTGACGATGTCCATGTCCGCCGCCGAAATCGGCCGATGCGGATCCAGGGTAGTGAGATTGCCGGGGCGCGCGCGCCGCAGTGTCGACGCCGGCAGCGCCGCGGCACGCGACGACCACGCCGCCGCGACTGCACCCGCCGCCGCGCTCGCTGCGAATGCGCGGCGCGTGAACCCCGTCATGCCAGGCTCAGGAAGCCCGACGGATGCGCGTGCCCGGGGTGGTCGACCCAGCCCCGCACGCGCGCGGTGATCAAGCGGTTCGAGGCGCCGCGATACAGCGGCAGCAGAGGCAGGTCGCGCAGCAGCGTCGCCTCCGCGCGCGCGTACTCCCGCGCACGTCCTTCGGTCGTCAGCTGGCCCTGCGCGGCAGCCAGCAGCGCGTCGAACTCGCGGCTGCGATAGAAGCAGACATTGACCGGCGAGTCGCTCGCGAAGCGGTCGAGGAACACGCCCGCGGTCGGCACGAGCGCGAACGCGGAATAGCTGAAGACGTCGAACTCGCCCTTCAGCAGCGCGGCCGTGTAGGCGCGCCCATCAAGCGGCTGCAGGTCGGCATCGACGCCGATCATCTTCCACATCGCCGCCACCGCCAGGAACACCTTGCGCAGCGTCGGGCCAGCCGGATACCCGATGGTCAGCCTGCGTACGCCGCCCGCCGGCGTGCGCAGCGCGGCGATCAGCTCGCGCCCTGCCGCGAGGCGCCGCGGCATCGGCCAGGCGGCGTAGTCCGGCAGCACCGTGCCGGCATGATCGGGCAGCCCCGGCGGCAACGCCCCATCCATCGGAGTCTCGCCCAGCCCGCGCACGCGCTCGGCGAGCACCTTGCGATCGATGGCCAGCGACAACGCGCGTCGCAGCCGCGGATCGTCGAGCGGCTTGCGCTGCGTATTGAGCCCGATCCAGCCCACGGCGCTTTCCGGCGAGCTGCGCAACCGGTTGGCGAACTCGCGCCGCGCGGTCGCCAGCGTGCCGGCGTCCTCGATCGTCGCGATGTCGGCCTCACCGAGCCGGAACAGGCGCAAGCGGGTCGGGTCGTCGTAACCGGTCAGCCAGTCGACGCGCTCGATCGAGACGCGGGCAGCGTCGAAGAACTGGCGATTACGCCTCAGGTTCACGACCTTGGCGCCCGGTGCCCAGGCCTCCACGTAGTAAGGGCCGTTCGTCACGAGGAAATCAGGCTTGGCCCACTCCCGGCCGCGCGCCGCGATCACATGCGGCGGCACCAGGAAAGCCGTGCTCAGCGCCCACGGCAGGCCGACGTCGGGACGCTCTAGTTCGAATTCGACGGTATCGGCGCTGCGGCTGGCCACGCCAAGCCGATCGGGCGCGAGCCGGGCGCGTTGCACGTCGCGCGCGCCACGGATCGCTAGCAAGCGCTCGGCCTCGCGCGCTCCAGTCTCGGGTTGCAGCATCCGGCGCAGCGAGAAGACGACATCCGCGGCCGTGATGGCGCGGCCATCCGACCACTTCATGCCCGGTCGCAGCTTGAAGCTCCAGCGCAAGCCATCGGCGCTCGTGGTCCAGCTCAGCGCGGCGCCCGCGCTCAGCCGACCGGCCGCATCCTGACGCGTCAGCGCGCAGAACAGCTCGGGACCCAGCTCCGCGGTCAACGAACCGGTGGGTCGCTGCGGATCGAGCGAAGTGATCTCGCTGGCGACCGCGCGCCGCAGGCGCCCCGCGGCGCCAGCCGGCGCACCCTGGCCCCATGCGTGCTGCATGGAACCGACTGCAAGCGCCCCAAGGCCGGCGCGAAGAACGTCTCGTCTTTGCATGCGGCGATTATAGGGAAGCCGCGCGCGCGCGACCGGCCCCGTGGCGCGATCAGGCGGGCGGCGGCAGTTCGTCGGGTGGCGGGCCGTTGGCCGCTGCGACGGGCGGCCGAGCATGGGCGCGCGACAGCAGTGCGCCACCGACCAGCGTCAGCAGCGCGGCAAACAGGAACGGCGCCGCCGCACCGAAGCCGAAATACAACGGCCCGGACACGCCCGGGCCGATGATGCGCCCGGCGCTCGATGCGGAATTGAAGGCGCCCATGATCGCACCGCGGTTCTGAGGCGTCGTCTCGAAGCTGACCAGGCTCGACACGGCGGGCAGGAACAGGCCGTTGGCTAGACCGAACAGCCCGATCGTGACCCACACCATCCATGCCTGATTCAGCGCCGCGAACATCACGAGGCTGACCACCACCAGCGCGGCGGCGAGCAGCGCGACATTCTTCTCGCCCATCATCCGCACCAGCGGGCCGATCAGCAGCACCTGGCCGAGGATCGAGAATATGGCAAAGGCCATGAAGTGCACGCTCATCAGCATCAGCGAGAAGCCGAACAGGTCGCGCCCCCAGAACTGGTAGATCGACTGCATCGATGCGCCCCCGACCGCCACCGCGAGGGCAGCGATCATCAGGCCAACGAGGACATGCTGGCCGCGCAGCGCCGCGAATGGCGCGCTGCTGCGCTTTGGCGCGCCCGCCGGCGCGCGCAACGGCTTGCGCTGCTCGGGGGGCAGGCTCTCGGGCAAGAGGAACCATGTCGCGAGCAGCGCGAGCGCCGACAGCGCAGCGGACGCCAGCGCCGGGCCGTGCAGGCTGGCCTGCCCGGTCGCGTCGGTGCCGAGCCAGCCGCCGAGCGGCGGCCCGAGCGCGAATCCGACACCGAATGCGGATGCGACGATGCCGAGGCCCCTGGCGCGGTTCTTCACGTCGGTGACGTCGGTGGCATACGCGTAAGTCGCCGCGAGATTGCCGGACATGATGCCGCCGAACGCGCGCGCGACGAGCAGCGAGACGAGGTCGTTCGCGTAGGCGAGCCAGATGTAGGCCAGCACCGACCCGGCCAGGCTCGCGAGCAGAATGGGTTTGCGGCCGAGGCTGTCGCTGTAACGCCCCCACAGCGGCGTGGCGAGCAACTGGAAGATCGAGAACACGCCCGGACCACCGAACGTTTTCCAGAAGTCGGAGGCTCCCATCTGCTCGGTCACGAGCGGAAACGGGATCGTCGTGACACCGAAGCCCATCAGGCTGATCAGCACCACGAGCCAAAGCACACCGAGTTGCTTCATCACAGGAACACCGCGCCGAGCGACTGCCGCAAGGCAGGGATCGCGATTATTGGGGTGGGGCCGACCCGCGCGGCGCGGCCTGAGGATCGCGACCGCGCCTTGGTCGCTGCCAGCGCAGCGATACATCGGCCACATGCGCCACCAGCGCGGCCAGCAGCCAGCCCGCCACGCTCTCGATGCCAGCGGACGTCAACGCGGCGCGCACCGCGAGCATCAGGAAGATGCCCGATGCGAGCACGCACAGCACCGCGCTCGCAGGCAGGCCGGCGCCGGTGCGGGCGCGCCAGACGAGCAGCACCGCTGCCTCGACCACCATCAGCGCGACCACCCACTCAAGCAGCGTGCCATCGGCCAGCAACTGCAGCACGCGCTCGACGCTCATGGCGCTTCCGCGCCGAACGGCGTATTGAGCCTGACGACGCTGGCGTTCAGCACTGCGGCAAAACTGACCCACAGCAGATAGGGCAGCAACAGCGCAATCGTGCGGCGACGCAGTCGCCCGCAGTACAAGATGAGCGCGAGGATCGACAGCCACAGCGCGACGACTTCGACCAGCGCCCAGTCAGGACGGCGCAGGCGGAAGAACAGCAGGCTCCAGAGCACGTTGAGGCTGCCGTTGATGATGAACAACGCGGCCAGCACGCGCCGCTGGCCGGCATCGCGCGCGGCCTGCCATGCTTCGACGCCCGCGAGCGCAGTGAGCGCATAGATCAGCGTCCACGCCGGCCCGAACAGCCAGTCAGGTGGATTCCAGGCCGGTTTTGCGAGACCGCGGTACCAGGGCCCGATCTCGGTCGCGAGCCCGCCGAGGACAGCAACGGCGAGCGCCGCGAGCGCCGCGTACCACAGTGCGCGGCGCCGCACCGCTGCCAGATCGGTCACGGCGTGACGATACCGAACAGGTGCGCGAGGTCCTTGAAGAAGATCCGCACGTGCGCCATCGGCCGCGCGCGCACGAGCTTCTTGTGCATGTAGGCCTGCCAGGTCAGCGACTGCACGTCCGGATCACGGCACATGCTGACGAAGCGCTCGCGCCGCTTGTCGCTCGAGTACCAGAAGCGCTGCATCATGCCGAGCACCCAGAACACGCGCCCATGCGCACGCATGAACTCGCGGCGCGCGCTGGCCAGTTCGCGGGCGCGTCCGGTCGTCAGGAAGCGGTCAGCCGCCGCCGCGACGATGCGACCGCAGGCCATCGCGTAGTAGATGCCCTCGCCAGAGGCTGGCGCGACCACGCCTGCCGCATCGCCGCTGACGATGACGTCGCGACCGTTGTCCCAGCGGCGCAGCGGTTTCATCGGGATCGGCGCACCCTCGCGGCGCACCGTCCGCACGCCCTCGAGCCCGACCGTGTCGCGCAGTGCGGTGACGGCCTGGCGGATCGAAAAGCCCTTTTCAGCGGAACCGGCCCCGATGCTGACCGTCTGGCCGTGCGGGAACACCCAGCCGTAGAAGTCAGGCGACAGGCGGCCCTGGTAATAAACGTCGCAGCGACTGCCGTCGTACCCGGCGACCGCGGCCGGCGCCGGCGCGCTGACGATCTCGTGATAGGCGAACACGCATTCCACTTCTTCGCCGCCCGGAATCGCCTGGCGCGCGACGCGCGAACGCGCGCCATCGGCGCCGATCAGCAGGCGCGTCCGCACCTGATGCAGGTTGTGCGGCCCGTCGCCTTCGTTGCCCGAATAGTGAACCACCAGCGTGCCATCGGCATCGCGGGACAGCAGTTCGAAGTTACCGGTCTCGCGGCGCGCGCCTGCGAGCGCAGCGCGTTCGCGCAGCCACTCGTCGAAGTGCTCGCGATCGACCATGCCGACATAGCCGCCATCGATCGGCATGTCGACCTCGCGTGCGGTTGGCGACACCATCCGCGCCGAGTGGATGCGCGCCACGATCAGGTGATCCGGGATCGCGAACTCCTGCACCAGCACCGGAGGAATGGCGCCGCCGCAGGGCTTGATCCGGCCGGCCCGGTCGAGCAACAGCACGCGCCGCCCCGCGCGCGCGAGTTCATGCGCCGTGGTCGCGCCCGACGGCCCGCCCCCGACAACGACAGCGTCCCACACGGGCTTCGCGCCCACCGTAGCCAGACCTGGACTCGCGCTCATGACAGCTCCTCAACGACCAGCCGCCGCAGCGGCATAGGAATCGGATGTGACGTCTTCCTCGCGCACGCGCGCGCTAGCGGCAAGCCGGCTCGCAACGAAGAACAAGGCTCCCTCTACGACAAAGACGAGGCCGTAGGCGAAGGGAATGGAATCGAATGCCCAGCGACTGACGTCGACCAGCAGGGTCGCGCCCAGTCCGCCGATGGCGAACGCCAGCGCCTGCGCGGCGCCCCACAGGCCCATGCGCACTCCCTCGCGCGAGCGGCGGCCAGAACCCACCATGTTCATCATGGATCCGAGCGCGCCGACCGCGAACACGCCGTTCGACAGGCCGAGGACGAACACCGAAGCCTGGATCGGCCAGCCGATCCCGACGAAGCCGGCGATCGCGAGCGTCATCAGCGACAACCCCGATGCGACGCACCCGCCGATCGTCCAGGCGCGCAGGCGCTCGGCCGAGCGTCCCGCACGCGTGCAGGCCACCGCGATCAGCACCATGCCGATCAGCACGCCCGTGTTCTGCACGCCGGAGAGCTTCGTCGATTGGGCCGGCGTCATGTCGAACACGAGGCCGGCGAACGGCTCGAGGATCAGGTCCTGGGCGCTGTACGCCACCATCGCGACGAAGATGAACAGCGTCAGGCGGCGCGAATGGCCTTCACGCCACACCTGTTGCAGCGCTTCACGGAACGGCGTTGGCGCATCCTGCGCCCCAGCGGCGCGCACGCCGCCACTGCGACCCTCGACGCCCAGCACCGCCAGCCACGTCAGCAGCGTGGCGCCGATGGATATGCCGACGGTGACCTCGACCAGACGCGCGGTGGAGAACGGCTCCAGTGCCTGGCCGGCGATGATGGAGGTCACGACGAAGCCGAAGATCATCATGATCCAGGTCAGCGTTGCACCGGCAGCCCGCCGCCGCTCTTCGATGTGCGTCGCCATCAGCACCAGCAGCGACGTGCCCACCATGCCGACGCCGACGCCGATGAACAGGAATGCAACCACCGCCAGCGCAATGCCGAGCAGCGGCGCGTGCTCCATCCATTGGATCGCCACGGCGGCCGCCGACGTGGCGAGGCCGAGCAATGCCATGCCTGCGACGATCCACGGCGTGCGACGGCCGCCGACATCGGAGCTGTAGCCGAGCCGCGGGCGCAGGACCTGCACCACGTAGTGCAGCGCGACGAGGAAACCCGGCAGCATCGCCGGCATCGCCAGCTCGACCACCATCACGCGATTCATCGTCGACGTCGCGAGCACGACGATGCCGCCGATCGACGCCTGCACCAGGCCCAGACGGAAGATCGCGAGCCAGCCCAGACCCGTTGTCGTCGCCTGATTCATCCCCGCCCCTCCTGCCCCGACTCAGCGCAGCGCGAGCGCGCTGACCATCATGCCGGCGACGTACAACGGCACGCCGGTCGCGTTGTACCAGTAGTCACGTTCAGCGGGCGCCGCGATCAGGCGCGCCATCATCAGCAACTGCACGAGCACGAGCGCGGCGATCGCCGCGGCGTGAAACGGTCGCTGCCAGGCTGCCAGCAGCCCGATCACGACGAGTTGCGGAATGATCATGAAGATGCAGGCGACCCACGCGGCGCGCGGCACGCCGAGCTGCACCGGCAACGACCTGACACCCATGCGCGCGTCGCCGAGCACGGACTTGAAGTCGTTCAGGGTCATGATGCCGTGCGCGCCCAGGCTGTAGAGCACCGCCAGCGCGAGGATGCGGTTGTCCGGCAGTCCGCCCACCATCACCGCCGCAGCCGTGAACCACGGCAGCCCTTCGTAGCTCAGCGCGACGGCCGAGTTGCCCCACCAGCCGTTCTGCTTCAGGCGCAGCGGCGGCGCGCTGTAGCCCCAGGCCAACGCCAGCCCGACCGCAGCGGCGATCAGGACCCAGGTGCCGAGCGTCGCGGCCAGTGCCAGCGACAGGGCAGTCCAGCCGATCGCAAAGTACAGGCCGCGTCGGCCTGGCACACGGCCGGAGGGAATCGGTCGGCCGGGTTCGTTGATCGCGTCGACGTCGCGGTCGTACCAGTCGTTGATGGCCTGGCTCGTGCCGCAGACCAGCGGACCGGCGAGCACGATGCCGGCAATGATCAACCACCACTGGCCATCGGTCGGCAGCCCCGTAGAGACGATGCCGCAGGCGAATGCCCACATCGGCGGAAACCACGTGACCGGCTTCAGCAGCTCGAGAAAAGCGCCGGGCGCAGACCGGGAAGCGACCCGGTTGGGATCGATCGCGCGGGACTCGGCGATCGCAGTGGAGGCGTCACGGGCCATCACTGGACGCTAGCATTGACATTTTGAACTGTCAATCTAGCGTTACAGGGCTAATCAGTGATCGCCCGGGCGCTCCGTGCCCGCGTCGACCAGGCCGAAGCGGCGCAGCTTCACGTAGAGGCTCTGGCGCGACAAACCGAGCATCTCCGCCGCGGAAACGCGGTTGTTATTGGTCAACTCGAGCGCCGCTTCGATGCACAGCTTCTCGATGACATCGGTGGTCTCGCGCACGAGATCCTTCAGCGAGACACGCCCCACCAGTTCCGTCAGCTGCTCGACCGAGCGCGGCAATTCCCTGCCCGGCCGCGGTGCGGCCGTCGCGGCGCGCCGGGTCACGTTGCGCATCAGGAAGCCGAGGCACGGCGGTTCCGAACCCGCCACGGACACACCCGAAATCTCGACCTCCGCCAGCGTGCCGTACTCGCCACGCAGCGTGGTCGCGAACGTGCGCACCGAGCCATGCTGCCGCAGGTTGGCGAGCAGCACGTCCAGGTCGACGCCGGGGCGCCCGAGCCAGCGATCGAGCGACTCACCGCGGATCTGGTCCTCGGTCGCCACCTGGGCGAGATCGAGGAAGGCGTGATTGGCGCTCTGGATGCGGCCCTGCGGATCGGTGGTGATGAAGCCGTCGGGCATCCGCTCGATCACATCGAGTACCCGCGACCGCGCCTTGGGGACAGGCACGCCGACGGCGTCGGCGTCGACGCGCCGCAGCCGGACGAGGAAGTACGCGCTTTCCTCCTGCCTGAACAGCGAGGCCGAGACCAGGAAATCACGCTCCAGTTCGCTCGAGCGCGCCCGTACCTCGTCGGCGATGCCCGAGGTGCGCGCTGCGGCGAGCATGCCCTGCAGCGCGCGCGTGCCCTCTTCGTCGAACTTCTCGGGAAACGGCCGACCGATCAACCTGCGCGCCGCCGAGCCGAGCAACTCGGCACTGGCCGGATTCGCCTCGACAATGCGCTGGCTGGCGGCATCGAGCACGAGGACGGCCTCCGAAGAGATCTGGAACAGCAGGCGATAGCGCGTCTCGGCGTGACGGAGCCGATGATAGTCGCGCTCGATCGCCTGTTCGGCCTCGATCAGGCGCTGCTGCAGCACGGATACGCCGCGCAAATCACGCCCGACCGCGATCACGCGTCCGTCGGGACCGACCTCGACCGCGCTGTAGACAATCGGCAAACCCTGCGCGCCGCCCGCGTGATTGACCTGCCGCCAGCGCGAGCGGACATGTGCCTGCGCGTCGCGCATCATCGCATCGACCTTGGGACGACTCTCGGGCGTGACGACATCCGACCACGCCTGCCCCACCCATGAACCATCGACGACTTCCGCGAGTTCGTCGCTGCCGAAAGCAACGTCGCGAATGACGCCTTTGCGGTCAACGATCAGCGCGATGTCCGCCGCGGTAGCAATCAGCTTGCCCGCACTGTCAGGGTCCAGACCGCCGAGCCATTTCTTCGGAGACTTGAATGAATTCACGAGGTTCGTCAGCCAGCGCGGCCCGCCGGGCTGCGCGAGTTAGCATGTCTTGTCGACGCGGATATCACGATGCGGCCACGTGGCCCGCAAGCACCAGGTCTTCGGCAACAGCGATCGCCTGCTCGCCATCCATGGCAGTGCTGTCGGCACCGACATCACGGACCCGCGATGGCAGTTCGACGAACGGCGCGCCACCCACCATCACGCGCAGCTGCGCGTTGCGTGACTGGCTGCGAAGCAGTCGTATCGTTTCGGTGAGCGTTTCGAGTCGCTCGACCGACCCGATCGACAGGCCGACCACGGAAAAGTGCTCGCGTCGCACGACATCGAGCAGTTCCGCGCGGGAGTTCAGCGGCTGATCCCAGACATCCCAGCCGGCGCGGCGGAAGAACTCCGCCACCATGATGAGCCCGAAGGTGTGCTGCTCGCCGGGTTCGGGCACGAGCAGCAGCCGGCGCCCGTCCTGGCGCGGCTCCGACTCATTGAGAAACGCCGGACTGAGCTTGTGGACCAGTTGCTGCAACCGCCAAAGGCCGATCGTGACATCGGTGAAGCTGCAGTAGTCCGCATTCCACATCTCGCCCAGCAGGCGCGCAGTCGGCACGAACAGGTCGAGGTAGATGCGCTCGAGCGGCATGCCGCGTTCGCGTTGCCCCTCGATGAAAGCGAGCGCGGGGTCCACGCTGGGCGCGATGACTAGGCGGGCGAGTTCAGCGACATGTTCCGGCTTGGGCAACACGCCGGGGCTGGCGACGGACTGCGGGCCCGGCACACTTCCCTCATCGCGATGCATCAGCATCAGCCGCGGAATGATCTGCTCCTCGATCGTCTGCTCGAGACGCGCCCTGTCTGTCATGGGCGTATTCCGCCCAGTACCGCCAACGTCGATTCCGTCCGCCACAGACCACTGTGACGAAAGAACCTCCGCGTCCCTCGGTTGCCTCGTATTGCCCATCCCCCACCTCCGCCCCTTCTTGTGCATCGGGGGCTGCTGTTGCATCGCCACCCGCCACGCAAGGCAGGTGGCTCGGTCTGACACAGTCCGGGCCGATCGAGTGACGTACCCGTATTTAAAGTGCTACCCCGGAGCCATGTCAAGTTATCCTGACGTACACTCTGATTGACAGTAAGCGCCTGGAACACTAGATTCAGGCGTGTCCCGGGCCAATGCAGATCCATGAGAACACGCAAGCTCCCACCCGCTCCGCTGTACACCGAGGACCAGAAGCGCCGTCGGGACGATTCGCCGTGGACGATCGTGCAGGGAGTGCTCGCGCCACTGCAGTTACTTGCGTTCCTGGTCAGCGTGTACCTGGTGCTGCAATTCCTGCGCACGGGCGAAGGCGAGCAGGCCGCGACGATCTCCATCTTCGTGAAGACCGGCTTCCTGTACCTGATCATGTACACGGGCGCGATCTGGGAACGCGAAGTATTCGGAGTGTGGATCTTCGCCAAACCGTTCTTCTGGGAGGATGCGGTCAGCATCGTCGTCATCGCGCTCCACACCGCCTATATCGCGGCTTGGGTGTTCGATTTCTTGTCTGTCACGGACCAGATGCTGATCGCTTTGGCAGCCTACGCCGCGTACGTAGTCAACGCAATGCAGTTCTTCCTGAAGCTGCGCGAGGCGCGCCGCCAGAGCGACGATTTTGCAGCGCACGAGCCAGACTCCCGCGTGGTGGTCGCGCCCCTCAAGGCGACGCGGTGAGGCCCCTGGCGTGAGATTCCAGCCTGCGCAGTTCGCGTTCCGCCTCTCGCAGCGTTGGCTCGAACTCGGGCCGCGCTGGCTGCCGTTTGCGGATGCAGCAACGTCCGAATTGCCGCTGCGACGCCTGCTGCGCCTGTCGCTGTTCCAGGTATCGGTCGGCATGTCGATGGTGCTGCTGACCGGCACGCTGAACCGCGTGATGATCCTGGAATTGGGCGTCAGCGCCGGACTCGTGGCCATCATGGTGGCGCTGCCGCTGCTGTTCGCGCCGTTCCGCGCGCTGCTGGGCTTTCGCTCCGACACGCATCGCTCCTGGCTCGGCTGGCGCCGCGTGCCCTTCCTCTGGATCGGCACGCTGCTGCAGTTCGGCGGACTCGCGATCATGCCGTTCGCGCTGATCCTGCTGTCGGGCGACACGCAGGGCCCCGCCTGGATCGGCAAGCTCGCAGCAGCGATCGCCTTCCTGCTGGTCGGCGTCGGCATGCACACGGTGCAGACGGCAGGCCTCGCGCTCGCGACGGACATCGCGCCTGAACAGGCGCGGCCGCGAGTCGTCGCGCTCCTCTACGTGATGCTGCTGGTCGGCATGCTGGTCAGTGCGCTCGGCTTCGGCGCCCTGCTCGACCACTTCAGCCAGATTCGCCTGATCCAGGTGATCCAGGGGGCCGCGCTGGCCACGCTGGTGCTCAACCTGGTCGCGCTGTGGCAGCAGGAACCGCGCCGACCCGAGTTGACGCAGCGCGAGGCCGCGCGCCTGAATTTCCGCGACGCGTGGGCCAAACTCGTTGCCGGCGGACGCACCGGTCGTTTCCTGCTGGCCACCGCGCTAGGTACTGCTGCATTCGCGATGCAGGACGTATTGCTCGAGCCGTATGGCGGCGAAGTGCTAGGGATGGACGTCGGCGCCACCACGACATTGACGGCACTGGTGGCCACCGGCACGCTTCTCGCGTTTGCGCTGGCTGCCCGCGCGCGCGGCGATGCCGTCGACCCGAACCGGCTCGCGGCCTATGGCGCAGTGATCGGCCTGTTCGCGTTCGCCGCCATCATCTTCTCCGCGCCGCTCGATTCGACGCTGCTGTTCGGCGCTGGTGCCTTCACGGTGGGTCTCGGCGGCGGCCTGTTTGCGGTCGGTTCGCTGATGGCCGCGATGGACTTGAACAGCGGCGGTCACGTCGGACTGGCGCTGGGCGCCTGGGGTGCGGTGCAGGC
>CAZPJE010000343.1:0-20382 GCA_964586725.1 uncultured Steroidobacteraceae bacterium
CGCTGCGCCGCAGCGTTCGAGGCGAGCGCGCAGGATCGCGGCGACGACGGTTGGCAGCGGCGACTGCTGCAAGGCCTCGTGGCTGCAGCCGGCGGCCTCGAGTTCGTTGAGCGGCAGCGGCAGCAGGCCGAGTCGGGCCCGCTGCGCCGCCTGCGACAACCACTCGATCTCGCGTACCGCGTCGCCGGCCTGGCGTCCGAACGCGGTCAACGCGGCGCGCGTCTCGGGCGTGCATTGCTCGCGCGCCATGCCGAGCCGGCATGCCGTCGTGAACACGCCGGCGCTCCACGCGGCGAGTGCCTGTTGCAGCTCGGCACGGTTCTCGAACGCGAGTTGCGCATGGCGCCAGCGCGCGACTTCGACCAGCGGCTCTAGGTCGGGGCGGTCGGGCGCATCGAGTGACTCGGCCAGCGCGCGCGTCGCCGGATGGCGCGGCGCGCCGGCCGCGAACAGCGCGGCCTCCTGCTGCCACCAGTCGAGTCGCGCGTGACCGACGCTGTGCTCCAGCCCGGGACGGGAGCTGTCGTCGAGTTCGCGCTCGAGCATCAACAGCGCGGCCAGCGCGTCGCGCGCGTCGGGCGGCGCGAACAGCCACGCGTGATAGCGCGCGCCGCCCGCGGGCGGCGGGGTCAACGGCGTCATGGGGCGGTGTCGGGCGGCACTGGCATCGCCGGCGCCGCCGGCGGCGTCACGGTGGGCTCGCGCACCAGCTTCTCTACCGGCGGTGTTTCCGCGAGCGTGCTGCTGTCGCCGACGCCGAGGTCGGCAAAGCGGCGCGCCTGCGGCAGCACGCTGCGCTCGAGCGAACCGATCGCGCTGTTGTAGGCGTCGACGGAGCCGGTCAGGTTCTTGCCGAGCTTGCCGAGATGGCTGACGAACACGCCGAGCCGCTTGTGCAGCTCCTGGCCGAGATCACGGATCGCGACGGCATTGCGCGCGACGTCCGCCTGGCGCCAGCCGTAGGCGACCGCCTTCAGGAGCGCGATCAGCGTCGACGGCGTCGCGATGATGACGTTCTGCCGCATCGCGTTGTCGAGCAGGTCGGGGTTCTGCGCCAGTGCGGCGGACAGGAACTGATCGCCCGGCAGGAACAGCACCGCGAAGTCCGGGCTGGTCTGGAACTGCGCCCAGTACGCTTTCGACGACAGCGCGCGCACCCGCGCTTCGACCTGCGCGGCATGGCGCCGCGAGGCCTGCTCGCGCTGTTCATCCGTCTGCGCTTCGACGGCTTCGAGATACGCATCCAGCGGCGTCTTGACGTCGACGACGATGTCGCGCGCATCCGGCATGTGCACCACGAGGTCGGGGCGCAGCGCGCCTTCGGGCGTGTCGGTGTGCAGCTGTTCGGTGAAATCGCAGTGCGCGGACATGCCTGCGAGTTCGACGCAGCGGCGCAGCGTCAGTTCACCCCAGCGACCGCGCACTTCGGGGCGGCGCAGCGCCGTGACGAGATTGCGGGTCTCGCGTTCGAGCTGCGCCTGGCCGGCCGTCACGCCGGCGATCTGCGTCCGCAGCGACGTGAAATCCTCGCGCCGCTCGCGCTCGAGCGACTCGACCTGCTTCTCGGTCTTCTCGAGCGTGTTGCGGATCGTGCCCAGCAGCTGCGTCAGCGTGACCTCACGTTCCTTGAGGTTGGACTGCACTTCGGCCTGCTCGCGCCCCAGCGTCTCGCGCGCGAGCTGCAGGAACATCTCGCTGTTGGCGCGCAGCGTCTGGCCCGCCAGTTCATCGAAGGCCATCCGCAGCTGGGCCTCGCTGCGCTCGAGCAGCTGCAGCTGCTCCCGCTGGCGCTCGGCATCGGCCGCGACGCGGGCGCGGGCCGCTTCGAGCTCGCCGCGCATCTGCTCGGCACGCTGGCTTGCACCGAGACGCCCGACGAGCCAGCCGATCACGCCGCCGAGCAGCAGCGCCACCGTAACGAGGACGGCGAGCAGGGTCACGCTGGCGCCACCGTTCATCGCGCCGCTCCGCGCAGCGGCTCGGTGTGCAGCCAGCGCATGAAATCCCGCAGGTCGTCGCAGCTGCGCTCGGCGCCGTAGCAGTCGTCGGCCAGGGATTCGAAATAGCCGTGGCGCGCGAACACGGCGCGCATGCCGGCCGCGCGCGCGGCGAGCATGTCGCGCTCCGCATCGCCCAGGTAGACGCAGTCCTGTTCGGCCACGCCGATGCCCGCGGCGGCGTGGCGCAGCGGTGCCGGGTCAGGCTTGCGCACCGGCAGCGTGTCGCCGCTGACGATGCTGGCGGCGCGCTGGTCCAGGCGCAGCTGCGCGAGCAGCGGGTCCGTCAGCCAGCTGGGCTTGTTGGTGACGATGCCCCACGGCAGGCCCGCGGCCTCGAGCATGTCGAGCAGTTCGGCGCCGCCGTCGAACAGCCGCGTGCCTTCGCACAGTCGGGCCGCATATAGCGACAGAAAGCGCAGCCGCAGGGTCTCGAAGGATTCGCCGGCAAGCTCGGGAAAGCCGAGCCGCACCAGCGCCGCGGCGCCGTTCGAGACATGCGGGCGGATGCGCTCGGCGGGCAGCGCGGCCAGTCCGTGCTCGGCGCGCAGCGCGTTCAGCGCACCGCCCATGTCGGGCGCGGTGTCGAGCAGCGTGCCATCGAGGTCGAACAGAACGCAGCGGATGGCGCGCACTGCGCTCACCGTGCCTCGTCCGCGGGACGCGACAGCCACGCGATGTAGTTGACCCCCGTGTCGCGGCTCAGGCTCGCCTGGCGGTTCAGCGGGTTGAACTCGAGCCCGGCGAGCTCGCGCATTTCGAGGCCGGCGGCGCGTGCCCAGCGGGCCAACTCCGATGGGCGGATCAGGCGTTCGAACTCGTGCGTGCCGCGCGGCAGCATGCCGGCGATGTACTCGGCGCCGACGATGGCCAGTGCGAACGCGCGCGCCGTGCGGTTGATCGTCGAGACAAACAGCGCGCCGCCCGGGCGCAGCAGCTGGCCGAGTTCGGCGAGCGTCTTGTCTGGCTCCGGCACGTGCTCGAGCATCTCCATGCAGGTGACGACGTCGAACCGGCCAGATTCGGTGGCCAGCAGGTCCGAACTCGACGCGACGCGGTAGTCGATCTGCAGACCGCCTTCGAGCGCGTGCAGGCGCGCGACTTCGATCATCGACGGCGCGAGGTCGACCGCTGTCACCCGCGCGCCGGCCTGGCTCAGCGCCTCGGCCATCAGGCCGCCGCCGCAACCCACATCGACGACACGCGCGCCCGCGAGGGCGGCGCGGCTGCGCACGAACTCGGCGCGCACCGGGTTCAGCCGGTGCAGCGGCATGAACTCGCCGGCCGGATCCCAGAAGCGGTGCGCGATCGCGTCGAAGCGGGCGACTTCCGCGGGGTCGGCGGCGGCTGAAGTGGAAGCGGTGGTCATGCGGCGGCTCCGAGTCCCATGCGCACCATCCATTGGCGCGCGCTGTGTTCGACCTCGGCGAGGTCCAGCAGTTCGAGTTGGCCGTGCTGCACGGCGCGGCGGCCGGCGACGAAGACGTCGCTGACATCGGCACGGGTCACGTCGAACAGCAGCGCGGCGGCGACGCCATCGGCAGCGAGACCCGCGACGCGCGTCAGGTTGACCGCGATCAGGTCCGCCGACTTGCCGACCGCGAGCGAGCCGACGTCGCCATCCAGCCCGAGTGCGCGCGCGCCGTCGAGCGTGGCCATCTGCAGCGCGGCGTGGGCGTCCATCCGCGGCGCGTCGCCGTCGCTGCCGCCGGCCAGCAGCAGCGCCAGCCGCGCCTCGGCGAGCAGGTCGGGCGCGCCGACACTGGCCGCGCCGTCGGTGCCGAGCGCGACCGTCACGCCGCGCTCCCGCAGCGCGGCGAGCGGGGCAATCCCCGCGCCATGGCGCAGGTTGGACTGCGGGCAGTGCACGACCGCGACGCCCGCGCGCTGCGCGAGTTCCTGGTCGCCGTCGTCGGCGTGGATCATGTGGATCGCGGTGAAGCCGGGGCGCAGCAGGCCGAGCTGGGCCAGCCGGGCCAGCGGGCGACGCCCATGGGTGGCCAGCGATTCGCGCACTTCGGCGGCGGTCTCGTGCAG
This sequence comes from uncultured Steroidobacteraceae bacterium, assembly GCA_964586725.1. Taxonomy (GTDB): domain Bacteria; phylum Pseudomonadota; class Gammaproteobacteria; order Steroidobacterales; family Steroidobacteraceae; genus UBA964. The sequence goes on from CAZPJE010000343.1 coordinate 4,035, forward strand.
GTGCATCGCGATCGGCGCATCGAGCTGGTCGGCGATCCGGCGCAGGTGCAGCAGCGTGTCGTTGGTGACGGAATACGGCGCATGCGGCGCGAAGTAGGGCCGCACCCAGGGGTTGGAGCGGTGCGCATCCCACAGCGCCGCGCCCTGCGCGAGGCAGTCACGCGCGTCGGCCGACCAGGGCGTGCGCGCCTCGGCGATCGGCAAGCCGACGGCGATGCGCAGCCGCAGTTCGCTCGCGAGCCGCAGCACCTCCTCGGGGAACAGGTACATGTCGGCAAAGCTGGTGATGCCGGCGCGCAGCATCTGCGCGATGGCGAGGCGCGTGCCGACCCGGACGAACTCCGCGCCGACCCAGCGGTTCTCGATCGGCCAGATGGTCTCGCGCAGCCATTGCTGCAGCGGCGCGCGGGGCGGGGCGGCGCGCAGCAGCGACATCGCCGCATGCGCGTGCGCGTTGACGAAACCGGGCAGCAGGGCGTGTTCGGGCAGGTCGATGTCCTCGCCCGGCTCGAACTGCGCGCGCAGCGCCGCGGACGGCGCGATCGCGACGATGCGGCCGTTGCGGACGGCGACGCCATGCCGTTCCAGCACGGCGCCGGCCGGCTCCACGGGCAGCAGCCAGCGGCCATGGATCAGGAGGTCGACGGACTGCGTCAAGGGTGGTTCCGGGCCGGGGGAGAAGTCGGCGCCCAGTATATCGGCGCGCACCGCCGGACGGTACCGAAGCAGGGCCAGCGGACGGGGTCACTGTGCTAGAATTTCCGCTTCATTTCGGCCCCCGGATGCGTCTCAACTGATGTCGGACATCGCTCGCGAAATCCTGCCTGTCAACCTCGAAGACGAGATGCGGCAGTCCTATCTCGATTACGCGATGAGCGTGATCGTGGGCCGTGCGCTGCCCGACGTGCGCGACGGCCTCAAGCCCGTGCATCGCCGCGTCCTGTTCGCGATGCACGAGGCGAACAACGTCTGGAACCGGCCCTATGTGAAGTGCGCCCGCATCGTCGGCGACGTCATGGGCAAGTACCACCCGCACGGCGATTCGGCGATCTACGATTCCCTCGTGCGCATGGCGCAGGATTTCTCGCTGCGCTACACGCTGATCGACGGGCAGGGCAATTTCGGCTCGGTCGACGGCGATCCGCCGGCGGCCATGCGCTACACCGAGTGCCGGCTCGATCGCATCGCCAGCGAGCTGACGACCGACATCGACAAGAACACGGTCGATTTCGTCCCGAACTATGACGGCAAGGAAATGGAGCCGTCGGTGCTGCCGGCGCGCATCCCGAACCTGCTGATCAACGGTTCGTCGGGCATCGCGGTCGGCATGGCGACCAATATTCCGCCGCACAACCTGACGGAAGTCATCAACGCCTGCATCGCCGTCATCGACGAGCCCGACATCGGCCTCGTGGGCCTGATGCAGCACGTGCCGGGCCCCGACTTCCCGACTGCCGGCATCATCAACGGCGCCGACGAGATCGTCGCGGCCTACAAGGGCGGGCGCGGGCGCCTGTCGATCCGCGGCCGCACGACGATCGAAGACATCGGCAAGGGCGACCGGCAGGCCATCGTCATCACGGAGCTGCCGTACCAGGTCAACAAGGCGCGGCTGATCGAGCGCATCGCCGACCTCGTGCGCGAGAAACAGCTCGATGGCATCGCCGGCGACGGCCTGCGCGATGAGTCCGACAAGGACGGCATGCGCATCGTCATCGAGCTGCGCCGCGGCGAGAACGCCGAGGTCGTGCTCAACAACCTGTATGCGCTGACGCCGCTAGAGACGGTGTTCGGCATCAACATGGTCGCGCTGGTCGATGGCCAGCCGCGGCTGCTGTCGCTGAAGGAGATGCTCGAGGCCTTCATCGCGCACCGTCGCGAAGTCGTCGCGCGGCGCACGATCTTCGAACTCGAGCAGGCGCGCGATCGCGCCCACGTGCTCGAGGGCCTCGCCGTCGCGCTGGCCAACATCGACGAGATCATCGCGCTGATCAAGGCATCGCCGTCGCCGGTCGAGGCGCGAGAAGCGCTGGTCGCGAAGCGCTGGCCGGCGGGTTCCGTGCCGCAGATGCTCGAGCGCGCCGGGGCGATCTCGACCCGGCCGCGTAGTCAGTCCGGCGAGTACGGCCTGACCGACGGTGCGGTCTACCGGCTGTCGGAGACGCAGGCGCAGGCGATCCTCGACATGCGCCTGAACCGGCTCACGGGCCTCGAGCAGGACAAGATCATCGCCGAGTATCGCGATCTGCTCGATCGCATCGTCGACCTGTCGGACATCCTCGCGCGGCCCGAGCGCCTGACGGCCGTGGTGCGCGGCGAACTCGTCGCGATCCGCGATGCCTACGGCGACGAGCGCCGCACCGAGATCAACCGCGACCACATCAACCTCGCGACCGAAGACCTGATCGAGCCGCAGGATGTCGTCGTCACGCTGTCGCACGCGGGCTATGCCAAGTGCCAGCCGCTGACCGAGTACCAGGTGCAGCGGCGCGGCGGGCGCGGCAAGGCGGCTACCAGCGTCAAGGACGAGGACTTCATCGAAACGCTGTTCGTCGCGCACACGCACGACACGCTGCTGTGCTTCTCGAACCGCGGCAAGGTCTATTGGATGCGCGTGTTCGAGCTGCCGCAGGCGGGGCGCAACGCGCGCGGCAAGCCGCTCGTGAACCTGATGCCGCTCGAGGAAGGCGAGAAGATCAACGCGATCCTGCCGATCAAGCAGTTCGACGACGAGCATTTCGTGTTCATGGCCACGAGCCACGGTACTGTCAAGAAGACGCCGCTGTCGGCGTACTCGCGGCCGCGCCCGTCCGGCATCATCGCCGTCGACCTGCGCGATGGCGACCGCCTGGTCGGCGTGGCGCTCACCGATGGCAAGCGCGACGTGATCCTGTGCTCGAACGGCGGCAAGGCGATCCGCTTCAACGAAGAAGAAGTGCGCCCCATGGGTCGCGATGCCACGGGCGTGCGCGGCATCAAACTGGGCGAAGACCAGGAAGTCATCTCGCTCGTCGTCGTCAACGACGGCCTGATCCTCACGGCTTCCGAGAACGGCTACGGCAAGCTGACGCCGGCCGACGAGTTCCCGCTGCACGGTCGCGGCGGCCAGGGCGTCATCGCGCTGCAGACCACCGAACGCAACGGCCTGATGGTCGCGGCGCTGCAGGTGCAGACCGACCAGGAGATCATGCTGATCAGCTCGTCGGGCACGCTGGTGCGCACGCCGGTCGGCGAGGTGTCGGTGCTCAGTCGCAACACGCAGGGCGTGCGGCTCATTCGGCTCGACGATGGCGAGCGACTCGCCGGCGTGGGGCGGATCGAGAATCTGTCCGGCGACGCGGGAGTCGATGTCGCCGAGGACGGCGAGGCCGAACCCGGGTCCGCGGGCGGCGAGCCGCCTGCCGGCACTGCGATGCCTGGCGCCGGCGATGAGTCGCCGCCGGTCAACTGAGCCCGAGCTTCCGCAACCCTTTCAACTTCTTTCGAACCAGGACTGCCCACCGTGCGTGTATTCAATTTCGCGGCCGGCCCGGCCACGCTGCCTCTGGAAGTGCTCGAACAGGCTCGCGCCGAGATGACCGACTGGCAGGGCAGCGGCATGTCGGTGATGGAAGTCAGCCATCGCAGCAAGGCCTTCGTCGCCGTGGCGCAGCAGGCCGAGGCCGACCTGCGCGAACTGATGGGCATACCGGGCAACTACAAGGTGCTGTTCCTGCAGGGCGGCGCGACCGGCATGTTCGCGGCCATCCCGCTGAACCTGACCACGCCCGATTCGGTGGTTGAGTTCATCAACACCGGCGCCTGGTCCAAGAAGGCGGTCAGCGAGGCAAAGAAGTACTGCCGCACCAAGGTCATCGCGGACGAGGCGGGCAGCAATTACTCGACGGTGCCCGATGCGGCGTCGCTGCAGATCGACCCCGCCGCGGCGTACCTGCACTACACGCCGAACGAAACGATCGGCGGCGTTGAGTTTCCCTATATTCCGGCCAGCGGCGCGGTGCCGGTGGTGGCCGACATGTCCTCGACCATCCTGTCGCGCCCGATCGACGTCGCGAAGTTCGGCGTCATCTATGCCGGCGCGCAGAAGAACATCGGCCCGTCGGGCATCTGCGTCGTGATCGTCCGCGACGACCTGATCGGCAAGGCGCGACCCGGCACGCCCTCGGTCTGGGATTTCGACGCCATGGCGAAGGACGGCTCGATGCTGAACACGCCGCCGACCTTCGGCATCTACTTTGCGGGCCTGGTCTTCAAGTGGCTCAGGAAGCAGGGCGGGCTCGCGGCGATCGGTGAACGCAACCGGCTCAAGGCCGAGAGCCTGTATGCGGCGATCGACGGCTCCGGCTACTACGCCAACCCGGTCGCGAAGAACTGCCGTTCGTGGATGAACGTGCCGTTCACGATTCCGAACCCGGAGCTCGAGAAGACGTTCTGCGCCGAGGCGGCGCAAGCGGGGCTCGTGAACCTCGAAGGGCATCGCTCGGTCGGCGGCATGCGCGCCAGCATCTACAACGCAATGGGCGTCGAGGGCGTGGATGCGCTGATCGCGTTCATGCGCGACTTCCAGCAGCGGCACGGCTGAGGGTCCGCTCCCATGCAACGGTTTCGGATCCAGACGCTCAACAACATCAGCGTCCGCGGACTCGAGCGCCTGCCGCGCGACCGGTACGAGGTGGCCTCGGAGCTCGCCCGCCCTGACGCGATCCTGGTGCGCTCGGCCGACATGCACGCGCTCGAGTTGCCGCCCAGCGTGCTCGCTGTCGGCCGCGCGGGCGCCGGCGTCAACAACGTGCCCGTCGATGTGCTGTCGCGGCGCGGAGTGCCGGTGTTCAACGCGCCGGGCGCGAACGCGAACGCCGTGAAGGAACTCGTGCTCGCCGGCCTGTTCCTCGCCGCGCGCAACATCTGCCAGGCCTGGGATTTCGCGCGCGGTCTGTCGGGGGACGACAAGGCCATCGACGAGGCGACGGAGAATGGCAAGAAGAATTTCGTCGGCTTCGAGCTGCCGGGTCGAACGCTGGGTGTGATCGGCCTGGGTGCGATCGGCGTCGAGGTGGCCAACTCCGCCGAGAGGCTCGGCATGAAAGTGCTGGGCTACGACCCGCAGATCACGGTGCAGCGCGCCTGGCAGCTGTCGTCGTCGGTGGAGCAGGCGCTGTCGCTCGACGACCTGTTCGCGCGGGCCGACATGATCACGGTGCACGTGCCTCTCGCGGACGGCACGCGCGGGCTCGTCAATGAGTCGCGCCTGAAACTGATGCGCCGCAGCGGCGTGATCCTGAACTTCTCGCGGGCGCCTATCGTCGACGACGCGGCGATCGTCGCGGCGCTGGACGCCGGCCGCCTGCATGCCTACATCTGCGACTTCCCGAAGAACGCGCTGAAGGATCACGCCAAGGTCATCACGCTGCCGCATCTCGGTGCCTCGACCGGGGAGGCCGAGGAGAACTGCGCGATCATGGTCGCGGACACGGTTCGTGACTTCCTCGAGAACGGCAACATCCGCAACTGCGTGAACTTCCCCGAGACCGTGCTGCCGCGCACCCAGAACACGACGCGCTTCGCGATCGCGAACAGCAACGTGCCGAACATGGTCGGGCAGATATCCACCTGCCTCGCGGCCGGCAAGCTGAACATCTCCGAGCTGCTGAACAAGTCGCGCGGCGAGTACGCCTACACGCTGGTCGACGCAGAGGGCGAGGTGGGCGAGTCGATGCTGGCCGAGATTCGCGCCATTGGCGGCGTGCTGTCGGCGCGTAAACTCTGAACGCCCGCCCAGGCCCCAGTCCGCACGGAGTTCCGCCATGCCTGCCCGCAAGCCGCCACGTCCCGCCAAACGCCGCAGTCCCGCACGCAAGGGTGGGGGCGCGGTTGATGCCGCGCGCGGCAAGGCCCAGGGTGGGCTCGGCGAGCTGCGCCGCGAGATCGACCGCGTCGACGCCGCGCTGCATGCGCTGATCAACGAGCGGGCGCGCCTCGCGCGCGCCGTCGGAATCTCGAAGCATGCGGACGGGCACCTGGTCGACTTCTACCGCCCGGAACGCGAAGCCGAGGTGCTCAGGCTCGCGCTGGAGCGCAATCGCGCGGCGCGCGAATCGGGCACCTTGCGCGACGAGGAAGTGCTGCGGCTGTTCCGCGAGATCATGTCGGCCTGCCTCGCGCAGGAGGAGCCGCTCAAGGTCGCGTTCCTCGGGCCGGAGGGCACGTTCACGCAGACGGCGGTCTACAAGCACTTCGGCCATTCCGTGCGCGCGCTGCCGCTGCCGGCGATCGACGAAGTGTTCCACGAGGTCGAGAAGGGCAACGCCGATTTCGGCGTCGTGCCGATCGAGAATTCGACCGAGGGCACCGTCAACCACACGCTGGATCGCTTCCTGAATTCGCCGCTCAAGATCTGTGGCGAGGTCGAGTTGCGCATCCACCAGTACCTGATGGGGCGCATGGACGATCTCGGCCAGGTCGCGCGGGTCTGCAGCCACGCGCAGTCGCTGGCGCAGTGCCGCGGCTGGCTCAACGAGCACCTGCCGAACGTCGAGCGCGTGCCGGTGTCGAGCAATGCCGAGGCGGCGCGCCGGGCGCGCGATGAAGTCGGCACGGCCGCGATCGCCGGCAAGACCGCGGCCGAGGTCTATGGCCTCACGCTGCTCGCGACCGAGATCGAAGACCGCCCCGACAACACGACGCGCTTCTTCGTGATCGGTCGCCGCCTGTTCAAGGCGAGCGGCGAGGATCGCACCAGCCTGCTGGTGTCGACGAACGAGACCACCGGTCCCGGCGCGCTGCACCGCTTGCTGGGGCCGCTGGCGAAGCATGGCATCAACCTGACGCGCATCGAGTCGCGTCCTTCGCAGCGCCGCAAGTGGGACTATGTGTTCTTCATCGATATCGAAGGGCACATCGATGACCCGAACGTGGCGGCCGCGCTCGAAGGCCTGAAATCGCAGGCGTCGCTGTATCGCGTGCTCGGCTCGTACCCGCGGGCGGTGCTGTGACGTCATCCTGGCGGGTGTCACCGACGCGCCGGGTCGCCGGCAGTGTCGTCGTGCCGGGCGACAAATCGGTGTCGCATCGCGGCCTGATGCTGGGCGGCCTGGCCAACGGCATCACCGAGATCGAGGGCTTTCTTGCCAGCGAGGATTGCCTTGCCACGCTCGCGGCGCTCAAGGCGCTGGGTGTCAGCATCGAGCGCCCGGCGCCGACGCGCGTGCGCGTGCAGGGCGTCGGGCTGCATGGCTTGCGGGCCCCGGCAGGGCCCCTCGACATGGGCAATGCCGGCACGGCGATGCGTCTGTTCATGGGCCTGCTGGCCTGGCGGCCATTTGATTCCACGCTGGTCGGCGACAGTTCGCTGATGAAGCGCCCGATGGAGCGCGCGGCGACGCCGCTGCGTGCGATGGGCGCCGTCATCGAGACCCAGGGCGGCAAGCCGCCCGTCGTGCTGCGCGGCGGCCATCCGCTGCACGGCATCGATTTCGCGATGCCGGTCGCGAGCGCGCAGGTCAAATCCGCGGTGCTGCTCGCCGGGCTCGGCGCCGAGGGCACGACGACCGTGACCGAACCGGCGCCGACGCGGGATCACACCGAACGCATGCTCGGCGGCTTCGGCGTGCAGGTCGAGCGGCGCGGCGCGACGGTGTCGCTGCGCGGCGGCCAGACGCTGACGGCGGCGCGGGTTGCGGTGCCGGCCGACTTCTCCTCCGCGGCGTTCTTCCTGGTCGCGGGCCTGCTGGGCGAGGGGCCGGGACTCACGCTGCGGCGCGTCGGCATCAACCCGACCCGCACCGGCCTGCTCGAGATGCTGCGCGCGATGGGCGGCGACATCCGTGTCCTGCCATTGGACGAGGGCGGCGCTGAGCCGCTGGCCGACATCGAAGTGCGGCCCAGCGAACTGCGCGGCATCGAGGTCGACGAGGCGCTGGTGCCGCTCGCGATCGACGAGTTCCCGGTGTTCTTCGTCGCCGCCGCCTGCGCGCGTGGCGTGACGGTCGTTCGGGGCGCCGACGAGCTGCGGGTCAAGGAAAGCGATCGGCTGGCGGTGATGTCCGAAGGGCTGGCGCGGCTCGGCGTCGAGCACGAACTGCTGGCCGATGGCATGCGCATCATGGGTCGCCCCGAGGGCGCGGCGTTCACGGGCGGATCGATCGACAGCCATGGCGATCACCGGATCGCGATGTCCTTTGCCGTCGCCAGCCTGCGGGCCGGTGGGCCGATCGAGATCGGCGATACCGCCAACGTGGCGACTTCCTTCCCCGGTTTCGCGGCGCTGGCGCGTGGCATCGGCCTGACGCTGGAGGAGCGCTGAGCGATGACGGCGGTGCCGGTGCTGGCCATAGACGGGCCCTCGGGCTCGGGCAAGGGCACGGTCAGCCGGCGGCTGGCCGCGGTGCTGGGCTGGCACCTGCTGGACAGCGGCGCGCTGTACCGGCTGGTGGCGCTGGCCGGCGTGCGGTCAGGTCTTGCCGCCGATGACGTCGCCGGGCACGCCCGGCTGGCCCATGACCTCGACGTCAGTTTCGGGGCCCGCGACGACGGCTCGGAGCTCGTGCTGCTGGGCGGCGCGGACGTCACCGGGCCGATCCGCGAGGAATCGATCAGCCAGGGCGCTTCCCGCGTGGCCGCCTGGATCCCGGTGCGCGAAGGGCTGCTGGAGCGGCAGCGCGCCTTTGCCCGGCCGCCCGGGCTGGTGGCCGACGGGCGGGACATGGGGACGGTGGTTTTCCCCACCGCGGCGCTCAAGATCTACCTGACCGCGACGGCCGACGAACGGGCCTTGCGCAGGTATAAGCAGTTGAAAGACAAGGGGTCTGCTGTTAGTCTTCCCGCCCTTTCGCGGGAGATCGCCGAGCGCGACGAGCGGGATTCGACCCGCGCCGTAGCACCCCTTCGGCCAGCGCCGGACGCGCTGCTGCTCGATTCGACCGGCAGGTCGGTGGAGCAGGTCGTGGCACAGGTACTGGCGGCGGGGCGGCAACGTTCGCTCTGGCCCTGAATCCGGCCAACCCTCACGCGATGGTTTTTCTGGCGGCAGCGCACGGACGCGTTGCTTTTATTGGGCAACCCCGCGGCACCCATGGGATGGGGTGACGGGATGATGGGCACGGCCACACCGTGCATGGAAAACATGACTGAATCATTCGCAGAACTTTTCGAGCAGAGCCTAGCCAACCAGCGCATCCGGCCGGGCATGATCCTGACCGGCCTGGTCATCGACGTCACCGATGACATCGTCATCGTCAATGTCGGCCTCAAGTCCGAGGCGGTCATCGACATCAACCAGTTCAAGAACGAGCGTGGTGAGATCGAAGTCCAGCCCGGCGACTCGGTCGAGGTCGCACTCGATGCGGTCGAAGACGGCAACGGCGAAACCCGGCTCTCGCGCGAGAAGGCCAAGCGCGCCCGCACCTGGACGCGCCTCGAAGACGCATTCTCCAAGAGCGAGATCGTCATCGGCATCATCACCGGCCGCGTCAAGGGCGGCTTCACCGTCGAGATCTACCACGTCCGCGCGTTCCTGCCGGGCTCGCTGGTCGATGTCCGTCCGGTACGTGACACGTCCTACCTCGAGAACAAGCCGCTCGAGTTCAAGGTCATCAAGCTCGACCAGAAGCGCAACAACGTCGTCGTGTCGCGCCGCGCGGTCGTCGAGCAGGAGTTCTCCGCCGAGCGCAGCGCGCTGATGGAAAACCTGCAGGAAGGCTCCGTCGTCAAGGGCACGGTCAAGAACCTGACCGACTACGGCGCGTTCGTCGACCTCGGCGGCATCGACGGCCTGCTGCACATCACCGACATGGCGTGGAAGCGCGTCAAGCATCCGTCTGAAGTCGTCAAGGTCGGTGACGAAGTCGATGTGCGCATCCTTAAGTTCGATCGCGAGCGCTCGCGCGTGTCGCTGGGCCTGAAGCAGCTCGGCGCGGATCCGTGGGAGAACATCGCCCGCCGCTACCCGCCCAACACCCGCGTGTTCGGCAAGGTCACGAACATCGCCGACTACGGCGCGTTCGTCGAGATCGAGGATGGCGTCGAAGGCCTCGTGCACGTGTCGGAGATGGACTGGACCAACAAGAACGTCAACCCGGCCAAGGTCGTTTCGACCGGCCAGGAAGTCGAGGTCATGGTCCTGGATGTCGACGAAGAGCGTCGCCGCATCAGCCTTGGCCTCAAGCAGTGCGCGCCGAATCCGTGGAAGGAGTTCTCCGAGAACTACAACCGCGGCGACAAGGTGTCGGGCCAGATCAAGTCGATCACCGACTTCGGCATCTTCATCGGCCTGTCGGGCAACATCGACGGCCTCGTGCATCTGTCCGACATCTCCTGGGACATCCCGGGCGAAGAGGCGGTGCGCAGCTACCAGAAGGGCCAGCAGCTCGAAGCCATGGTGCTGTCGATCGACCCGGAGCGCGAGCGCATCAGCCTCGGCGTCAAGCAGCTCGCGAAGGATCCGTTCTCGGGCTACATCGCCGACAACCCGAAGGGCAGCATCGTCCGCGGCGTCGTGCGCGAAGTGGATGCTCGCGGCGGCATCGTCGACCTCGGCAATGGCATCGAAGGCCAGCTGCGCGCGTCGGAGCTCGGCCGCGACCGTGTCGAGGACGCGCGCCAGTTCCTGAAGGTCGGTGACGAGATCGAAGCGAAGTTCATCGGCGTCGACCGCAAGACGCGCACGATTTCGCTGTCGATCAAGGCCAAGGAAGTGCACGAGGAGCAGGAAGCGATGCAGAACTATCGCTCCGAGCAGACGGGCACCTCCGGCATGAGCCTCGGTGATCTGCTCAAGGCGCAGATCAACAGCGGGGATCGCGACCGCAGCTAAGAGAAGCAGGGCGGAACCCGGACCGGTGACGGTCCGGGTTCCAGACCCGCCACGGGGTTCGGGGGCGACGCATGACGAAGTCAGAACTCATCGAGATCATCACTTCGCGGCAGAAGCATCTGCCGGCGAAGGACGTCGAACTCGCCCTCAAGCAGATGCTCGAGATCATGAGCGATGCCCTCGCCACGGGTGAGCGAATCGAGATCCGCGGCTTCGGCAGTTTCTCGCTGCACTTCCGTCCGCCGCGCCAGGGGCGCAACCCGAAGACCGGTGAGGCCGTGGCGCTGTCGGGCAAGTACGTGCCGCACTTCAAGCCCGGCAAGGACCTGCGCGACAAGGTCAACCAGGGCACCGACAAGCCCATTCGCGACTGATCATTTCGATGGACGGCGCCCTCTGGATCGCGCTGTTCGCTGTCACTGCAGTAGGCATCGCCGCATTCGCGCTCGGGCGCCGCGCAGGTCGGCGCGCGTCGCCGCCGCTGCCGCAGGACTACTACCGCGGCCTCGATCATCTCCTCAACGATCGCCTCGATCGGGCGACGGAATCGTTCGCCCGACTGGCCGCGCAGGACGGCGAGGCCATGGAGATCCAGTGGGCGCTGGGCACGCTGTTCCGCCGGCGCGGCGAGTTCGATCGCGCCATTGCGCTGCATGAGCGGCTTGCTGCCGCGCCGTCGCACGACGTGCGCGAGCGCGCGCGCATGGAGCTGGCGCAGGATTACCTGGCCGCCGGCCTGATGGATCGCGCCGAGCGCCTGCTGGTCGAGCTCGCCGCCAGTCCGTCGCAGCACGCCGCGGCGACGCTCAAGCTGATGCAGCTGTACGAGACCGAGGGCGACTGGGCGGAAGCGCTGCGTGCCTACGACGAACTGCCGGCCGATCTGCGCCGCGCGCGGGCCACGCAGGCTGCGCAGTACCTGTGCGAACTCGCGGAACTTGCGCTGGTGCAGGGCGACGTTGCGCGCGTAGACACTCTGCTGCAACAGGCGCGGCGTCACGACGCGCAGTGCGCGCGCGCCGCGTTCCTGCGTGCACGGGTCGCCGAACTCGAAGCGGAACACGAGTCGGCCGTCAGGCACTACGTCGACGCCGTCAGCAGCGCGCCGGATCTGCTCATGGAAGTGTCGCGGCGCCTGCACGCCTGGCCGGCCGCGGCGGCGATGCCTGCGCTCGCGGCGCTGCGCAGCGCGCTCGAGGCGGGTGGCGGCCTCAGCGCGCGACAGCTCGACCTGTGCCTGGGCTCGCAGGGCGCGCGCGCCGAGGATGCGACCGGCGCATACACCTGCGGTGACTGTGGCATGCCCAGCGGCCGCTGGTTCTGGCGCTGTCCGGGTTGTCGCGGCTGGAGCACGCTTGCGTTGGCGGCGCTGGGCGCGCAGCGCGGACGCACTGCGGCGCGCGCGCGCTGACCGCGCGCGGGCCCGCGAATCTGCTGATTCGCGGCAGATTCGCGACTCGGCTGCGTCCCGGGTGCGGCGCTAGCGTGTGGCCTCGCGGCATGTCGCCGCAGGAGGCCATCCGATGAACCACCTTCGTTCCCTGTTCCTGCTGCTGGCGGTCTGCGCCGCGCTCGCCGGCGCGCCGCAGGCAGCGGCAGATCCCGTCAACATCAACACCGCCGATGCCACCACGCTCGCGCGCGAGCTGGTCGGCGTGGGTGCCACTCGCGCCGCTGCGATCGTCGCGCATCGCACGCAGAACGGTCCGTTTCGCAGCGTCGAGGAGCTGACGCTGGTCAAGGGCATCGGGCCGCGCGTGATCGAGCAGAATCGCGGCAACTTGGTCGTTGGTCCGGCGCGGCCTGCGGCCCGCGCTCCGGCGCCTGGAGCGGCACGCGGCGCGCCCGCAGCGCCGGCATCCCCGCCGGGCGCGCGACCCGCAAGCCCGGGTCGCTGAGCCCTGTGGCGTCGTGGTGGCGCCGTGGCAAAGCCGTGAACCGCATCCGTCGCTAAGCGTGATCGTCGTCACGGCCTGTCACGGCGTCGCCGCCGGGCTTCGCTTATCATGCGTCCCTGTCCCTCACAGACGGATTCGCGCATGACGAAACGTAGCCCGATCGAAACCGCGGTTTTCCCCGTTGCGGGTCGCGGTACGCGCTTCCTGCCGGCTACCAAGGCCAGCCCGAAGGAGATGCTGCCGATCGTCGACAAGCCGCTGATCCAGTACGCGGTCGAAGAGGCGCTGGAGGCAGGCGCGCGCCGGCTCGTGTTCATCACGGGCGCCTCGAAGCGCGCGATCGAGGATCACTTCGACACCGATCAGGAACTCGAGAAACTGCTCGAGTCGCAGGGCAAGTCCGATCTCGTGCGCCAGCTGCGCAGCGTGCTGCCGTCGTATGCGTCCTGCATTTACATCCGGCAGCCGGCGCCGCTTGGGCTCGGGCACGCGGTGTTGTGCGCGCGACCCGCAGTCGGTTCCGAACCCTGCTTCGTGCATCTGGCAGACGACCTGATCCAGGGCTCGCCGGGCTGCCTCAAGCAGATGGCTGATGTGTTCCAGGCGCGCGGTGCCAGCGTGCTCGGCGTCGAGGAAGTGCCGCATGCCGATACCGACAAGTATGGCATCGTCGAGGTCGATACGCAGAAGTCGCAGATCAGCCGGATCCGCAGCATCGTCGAGAAGCCGAAGCCTGCGGTCGCGCCGTCGAACCTCGCGGTGGTCGGTCGCTATGTGCTGACGCCCGGCATCTTCGACCACCTCGCGCAGATCGGTCGCGGCGCCGGCGGCGAGATCCAGCTGACCGACGGCATCGCCCGGCTGATGTCCGAAGAGGCGATCTACGCTTACCGCTTCGAAGGCAAGCGGTTCGATTGCGGCAGCAAGCTCGGTTACCTGCAGGCGACGGTAGAGTTCGCGCTCGCGCACCCGCAAGTCGCCGAGGGCTTCCGCAGTTACCTGCGTGGCCTCGACGTCAGTCGGTTGCCGGGGGCGGGTCGCGCGGCGCGCAAGCCCCGCTCGGCCGGCGCTCAGGGTCGGCCCAAGAAGAGATAGAGCGTCGCTTCGCCTTCCTCGGCCAGGCCTGCGCCGAAGTAAAACGGCCCGAGGCGCGAATCGAGCGACAGGAACAGCGAGCCGCCCAGGCCCTCGAACGTGGGGTCGAGTGCGTTGAGCCGCTCGCGTACGCGCGCGTACTCCACCGAGCCGCCGACATATACGCCGCGCAGCAGCGCGCCGCCGCGCCCGATCTGGCGGCTGTAGACCACGCGTCCGAACAGCACCTGGTTGGCGAGGATCTGCCGCTCGCGCAGGCCGGAGAGGTTCTCGAAGCCGCCGAGTGCGAACGCCTCGGTCAGCGGCAACTGCGTGCCCATCGAGTCCTCATACCGCAGTGCCGCCGAGAGGCTGTAGTCAGGTCCGCCGCGCGCGCCTTGCCACTCGAGCGACAGGCGCTGGTAATCGAGATCACCGCCCAGTGACGGATCGGCGTACTCGACATCCGAACGCAGGTACCAGCCCGCCCGCGGAAAGTCCCAGTTGTCGAGGCGATCGAGCGTCAGCCGCGCGAACAGCGTGTTGGTGCTGCTGCTGCCGGTGTCGAGGTCGCTCGCGGTGCCGGTGACGATCCGCGAGCTCAGGCGCTTGCTCTCGACGCCCAGGCGCCATTCGCCGAGCGTCTCGAAGCGGCGCGCGAGATCCAGCGATGCACGCAAGGTGCTCTGGCGAAAGCGCGCGACGGCCGTGTCGTCGACGAACGCCTCGTCGATCCGTTGCTGCCAGCTCGCCGCACCGGACACGCTCCAGCGCCGCGCCAGGTCGAGCGGCTGTATCAGTTCGGTCCGCAGCGAGTTGCGCTCGCCGAGGCTCGCCGTGCTGTGGGACTCGAGGCCACGCCGGTTCAACCAGGTTGCGCGGTAATCGCCCAGCACGGTGAAGGCGCTCTGGCCCTCGAGGTCGGTGGCCAGCGTGAGGCCGAGGCGCACGTAGTTCGGGCCCCAGCTCTTCTCGCGTGGTTCGATCATCAGGGTGTCCAGCCCGTCGGCGGACACCGCGCTGCGTACGGAGATCTGCTGGAAGTCGTCCGTCGCGTACAGCGCGTCGATGGCGCGCTCGAGCGCCGTCGCCGACGCGCCGGAACGGAAGCTGGTCTCGAACACGGCCTGCGCGCTGGCAGGGTCAACGCGCTGCAGGCGCGTCGTATCGACGGTGATGGACTCGAACACTGGTTGGTCGGTTTGTCGCCGGCCTAACGATTCGCGCCACGCGAGCCAGCCGGTCTCGCTGGCGGCAAACCGCGCGAGCAGCGGCGCGCTCGCAGCGGCGGCCGCCTCGCCGAGCGGAATCACGTCCGCCGCGGTGGCGAAGTCCACGGCGCTGAAGTCGCCCAGCACCGGCGAGATCAGCAGGTCGTCGGGGCCGAGCTGGGCGAGCGATGTCTCGACGTTCTGATCGGTCAGGATCGCGATCATCTGGCTCGTGACACCCACCAGGGAGTCGAGGGTGTCGCGCCCCGACAGCGTGGTGCCGAGGTTCACGGCAATCACGCGCTCCGCGCCCAGCGCGCGCGCGACATCGACGCCGAGATTGCGCACCAGGCCGCCGTCGACGAGCAGCCGTCCGCCGATGTCCTTGGGCGAGAACACGCCCGGCACGGACATGCTGGCACGCACGGCCTCGTTGAGGCTGCCGCTGTCGAGCACGACGAGCCGACCGGTTTCGATGTCCGTCGCCAGCGCGCGGAACGGGATCGGAAGATCGTCGAAGCTCGCGCGCTTGACGGGCACGCCGAACAGGCGTGCGAGGAAGAACTCGAACTGGTGTCCGATCACGGCACCGCGCGGCAACACGGCGGTGCCGTCGCGAAAACCGAACTCCGCCGAGCCGAACCGGCGTCGCTCGAGATCCTTCGCGCGGATCGAACGCTGCGGCCGGTCCGGGTCGTCGGACAGCACCCGATCCCAGCGCACGGCCCGCAGCGCGATTTCGATCTGGTCGGCCGGAATGCCGGAGGCCCACGCGCCGCCGATGATCGCGCCCATGCTCGTGCCGACCACGCAGTCGATCGGCACGCGCTGCCGCTCGAGGGCCTTCAGCACGCCGATGTGCGCCGCACCGCGCGCACCGCCGCCGCTCAGTACCAAGCAGGTGCGCGGACGCGCCGAATCGTCGGCGACCGCGACCCCGCTGAACGACAGCAGGGCGAGGGCGAGGGCAGTGCTGCAGTAGCGGAGGGCTTTGACCATGCGGCTAGCCTGCCTGTCGGGCACCACGTCGCCAAGGGGGCCTCTGCTAGCATCGTGGCCATGAGGTCGCTGACACATCGCTTCATCATGCTCGCTCTCGCGCTGCCAGGCTGCGCAATGCAGGCAGGTCCAATAGCTGGCGCGAATGATTCGCAGCCGCCCGCCCTCGTGCGCGAGGCAGCCGGCGTGTTCGACACCCGTGCGCAATACGAGGCCGCACCCGCCAACCTGAAACGCGAGCCCGCGGCAGGTCATCCCTATGACTGGCTCGATCGCCAGCACGCGGCGTTTCGCTGGGTCGACGCGCCGCTGCTCGGCGAGCATGTCCTGCTGCTGGAGTGGCGCCGCGGCGGCGC
>CAZPJE010000344.1:0-11931 GCA_964586725.1 uncultured Steroidobacteraceae bacterium
CCGGGTTGTGCAGCCGCGTGATGTCGAGCACCGGCAGCACCGCGATCGATTCATACAGTTCGAAGCTCGACTCGATCCAGGCCTTGGTGACCTGGTCGAGCGCGATGATCGCGATCGACAACGGCAGCCAACGCCAGCCACTGCGGCCGGCGGGCAGGTTACTGACATCCATGTCGGCTTCCTTGGTCACGCGATCAACCTCGTTTCACCGCTCGCGCCGTTGCCGTCGAAGTCGGCGATGTTCTCGATGCAGCGGCCACACAGCTCCGGGTGCTCCGCGTGGCTGCCGACGTCGGCCCGATAATGCCAGCAACGCACGCACTTGGTGGCCTGGCTGCGGCGCGCTTCGATCCGCACGGCGTCGCCGAGCGTCGCGCCAGGCACGGCGGCGGGCGATGCCGCGGCGAGCGCGCCGACGTGCACGCGCGCCTCGGACGTGATCAGCAGGAAACGCAGCTCGTCGCCGAACGCGTTCAGCTTCTCGCCCGTGACGGCATCGCACCACAGGTCGATCTCGGCCTCGAGCGGCGCGCCGATCGTGCCGGCCGCGCGCAGTTTCTCGAGTTCGCGCGCGACGTCGCCGCGCAGCCGCAGCAGCAGATCCCAGTCGCGCAGCAACTCGGGCACCTGCGGCAGTTCGTGCCAGACGCTGTGCAGCACCGACGCCGGGCGCTGCCCCGGCAGGTGCTTCCAGATCTCCTCGGCCGTGAACGACAGCACCGGCGCGAGCCAGCGAACCATCGCCTCGGCGACGTGCCGGATCGCGGTCTGCGCCGACCGGCGCGCACGCGCGCGCTTCGGCAGCGTGTACATCCGGTCCTTCAGCACGTCGAGGTAGAACCCGCCGAGGTCGACGACGCAGAAGTTGTGCACCAGCTGGTAGATCAGGTGGAACTCGTAGCGCCGATAGGCTTCGATGATTTCGCGCTGCAGCGCGGCCGCGCGCAGCACGATCCAGCGGTCGAGCTCGACCATGTCGGCTGGTGCCACGGCATCACGGGCCGGATCGAAGCCAGCGAGATTGCCGAGCAGGAAGCGCGCGGTATTTCGGATGCGGCGGTAGGAATCCGACATCCGCTTGAGGATTTCGTCGGATACGCTCATCTCGTTGGCGTAGTCGGTCGCGGCGACCCACAGTCGCAGCACGTCGGCGCCGAGGCTCTGCATGACCTTCTGCGGCAGGATCACGTTGCCGAGCGACTTGGACATCTTGCGGCCCTTGTCGTCGACCGTGAAGCCATGCGTCAGCACGCCCTTGTAGGGCGCGCGCGCATCGAGCGCTTCGGACATCAGCAGCGACGAATGGAACCAGCCGCGGTGCTGGTCCGAACCCTCCAGGTACAGGTCGACCGGCGCCGCGATCTCGGGGCGCGCGCTGCCGACGCACTCGAACGACAGGCCCGAATCCGCCCAGACGTCCATGACGTCGTTGACCTTGTCGTAGTCGGCCGCCTCGCCACCGAGCAGCTCCGCGGGCTCAAGCGCAAACCAGGCCTCGATGCCGCCGCGTTCGACGCGCGCGGCGACCTGCTCGAGGATCTGCTGCGTACGAGGATGCAGCTCGCCGCTCGTGCGATGCACGAACAGCGGGATCGGCACGCCCCAGGTGCGCTGCCGCGAGATGCACCAGTCGGGCCGGTTCTCGATCATGCCGGTGATGCGCTGCTCGCCCCAGGCGGGCGTCCACTGCACCTGCTTGATGTCGCGCAGCGCGCCAGCGCGCAGCCCGCGCTGGTCCATGCTGATGAACCACTGCGGGGTCGCGCGGAAGATCACCGGCGTCTTGTGGCGCCAGCAGTGCGGATAGCTGTGCTGGTAGGGCGCGTGGCGCAGCAGCCGGCCGCGTTCGCGCAGCAGCTCGACGATCTTCGGGTTGGCCTCGTCGATCTTGAGGCCATCGAACAGGGCCGTGCCCGGCAGGAAGCGGCCATCGCCGCCGACCGGGTTCACGACCGGGAGGCCGTAGTGCTGGCCGACCGCGAAGTCTTCCTGGCCGTGCGCGGGCGCCGTGTGCACGGCTCCGGTACCGGCATCGAGCGTGACGTGGTCACCCAGGATCACCGGCACCTGCTTCGGCAGGAACGGGTGCTCGAGCGCGAGCCGTTCGAGCACGCTGCCCTCGAAGCGCGCATGCACCGCGATCTCTGCGGCGCCATAGCGCGCGAGGCAGGCGCCACGCAGTTCGTCGGCCAGCACCAGCAGTTCGCGCGCCGGCGCGGCGCCCTCGTCGCCCGCATCGCCGCGCTCGATCTCGACCAGCGCGTACTGCAGGTCGGCGCGCAGCGCGACGGCCTCGTTGGCGGGCAGCGTCCACGGCGTCGTGGTCCAGATCACGAGCGACGCCGGCAGCGCCGCCGTTGCCGCCTGGGCCGCGGCATCGAGACCGAGGCGGCGCGCGAAGTCGGCGCGATCGACGACGCGGAACGCGACATCGACCGCCGGCGAAGTCTTGTCTTCGTATTCGACTTCGGCCTCGGCCAGCGCCGAGCGGCAGTCGAGGCACCAGTGCACCGGCTTCGCGCCCTTGTACAGGTGACCGTTCGCGATGATGCGGCCGAAGGCGCGGATCTGCGCGGCTTCATAGGCCGGGTCCATCGTCAGGTAGGGCCGATCCCAGTCCCCCAGCACGCCCAGGCGTTTGAAGTCGGTGCGCTGCTGCTCGACCTGCTCGCGCGCGAACTGGCGGCAGGCCGCGCGAAACGCGTTGACGTCGAGCTTCTGCCCGGGCCGCCCGACCTTCTTCTCGACCGCGAGTTCGATCGGCAGGCCGTGGCAATCCCAGCCCGGGATGTACGGCGCGTCGTAGCCGTCGAGCGTGCGCGCCTTGACGATGATGTCCTTGAGGATCTTGTTGACCGCATGGCCGATGTGGATCGCGCCGTTCGCGTACGGCGGACCATCGTGCAGCACGAAGCGCGGCCGCCCGGCCGCAATGCGCCGCAGCTCCGCATAGGTGCCCTGCTGTTCCCAGCGCGCGAGCTGCGCCGGTTCACGCTGCGCCAGATCCGCCTTCATCGGGAAGTCGGTCTGCGGCAGGTTGATCGTGTGCTTGTAATCCGCCATTCAATCCTCTGCCGTTCAGTCTGCTGGAATGCGACCCGTGCTCAATGTGCGCCAGCGCCGAGCGCGGCGCGCGCGCCGGCGGCGTCGCGATGCATCTGCTCGACCAGGGCGTCGAGCGATTCGAACTTTGCCTCATCGCGCAGCCGCACGACGAACTCGACTTCGATCTCGCGCCCGTAAAGGTCGCCGCTGAAGTCGAACAGGTGTGTCTCGAGCCAGGGTTCGACGCCACCGACCGTCGGCCGCGTGCCGAGGCTCGCGACGCCGGGCCAGGGCCGCAGCCCGACGCCATGCACGCGCACGGCGAAGATGCCGGCCAGCGGCGTACGGCGCCGGTGCAGCCGCAGGTTGGCCGTCGGGAAGCCCAGCGTGCGACCGAGCTGCTCGCCGCGCGCGACGCGGCCGCGGATCCCGTACGGGCGCCCGAGCAGGCGCTGCGCGACCTCGAACTGCGAGCTGCCGAGGGCGCGGCGCACGGCAGTGCTGCTCGCGCGCTCGCCATCGACCAGCACCGGCGGCACGACTTCGACCGTGAAGCCCTGCGCGCGACCGGCCGCCTCGAGCGCGCTGGCATCGGATTCGCCCGCGTGACCGTAGCGGAAATCGTGACCGATCACGACGCCGCTGAAATGCAGCGCGTTGCGCAGCAGCGCGAGGAAGGCCGCCCCGGACAGCGCGCGCAGCGCCGGCGAGAACTGCAGCACGACCAGCAAGTCGAGGCCGCTGCGCTCGAGCAGTCGCCAGCGTTCGCGGAAGCTGGTCAGCCGCTCGGGCGGCGCATCGGGACGCAGCACCTCGCGCGGCATCGGTTCGAACGTCACCATCGCGGCCGGGCGCGACTCGCGTCGTGCCTGGGCCAGCGTGGCGCGGATCAGTGCGCCGTGACCGATGTGCAGGCCGTCGAACGTGCCGATCGTGACCACGGCACCGCGGTCGCGTTCGCGCAACGCCCGAAGGCCGCGAACGAGATTCATGCGGACCTGCTGAAGCGTTTGAAAAGTCTGGAATTATAGGCCAGCGGGACCGGCCCCGCGCGGCCGCCTTACGCCGCCGTACGCCGCCGGACGGCGGCTCAGCCCGACGCGGCGCGCAATTGGGCCGGCCGCACGCCGACCAGGAACAGCACGCCGAAGTAGGCCGCCGCACCGGCCACCACGCACACCGTCAGCCGGGTCGCGCGCTCCAGGGCCCCCATGGCGATCCAGCTCGCCAGGTCACCGCCCAGCCACCACAGCAGCGCCCCCATCGCGACCGAGGCGATACCGATCTGCGCCAGCAGCCGCCACCAGCCCGGCCCGGGCCGGTAAACCCCGTCGCGGCGCAAGCCCCGCCACAGCAGGAAGGTGTTGACCGCAGCCGAGATGCAGGTCGACGTGGCCAGCAGCACGTGCGGGATCGGGAAGCCGGCGAAGTGCGCTGGCAACACCACCGCGACGTTGATCCCCATGTTGACGCCGAGGGCAATCAAGCCGACCCGCACCGGGGTCCGGGTGTCCTGGCGGGCGAAATAGCCCGGTGCCAGCACCTTGACCAGACTGAAGCCCAGCAGGCCCCAGGAATAGGCCATCAGCGCATAGGTCGCCATCTGGATGTCGTGGGCGCCGAATTTGCCGTAGCCGAACATCGTCGCGGTCAGCGGACCCGCGATCACGAACAGCGCGACCGCGGCCGGCGTCACGACGATCAGCACCAGCCGAAGGGACCAGTCCAGCGTCTGCGTGAAGCGCTCCATCGACTGCTCGGCATGCTGTGCGGACAGTCGCGGCAGGATCACCGTCGCCAGCGCGATGCTGAATACGCCGAGCGGGAACTCCATCAGGCGATCCGCGTAGTACAGCCAGGCGATGCTGCCGGTGACCAGGAACGACGCGATCACCATGTCCAGCAGCAGCGACACCTGCGCCGCGGACGAGCCGATGATGCCCGGGATCATCAGCTTGCCGATCCGGCGCACGCCTTCCAGCGCCGGGCGCCAGCGCGGCATGGGGAGCAGCCCGAGCTTCGCTACCGCGGGCAGCTGGAACACGAGCTGGAGCGCGCCGGCAACGAACACGCCGATGGCCAGCGTGAGCCCCGGCTGCGCGGTATGCGGAGCGATCAGGCTCGCGAAGATGATCATCACGACGTTCATGATGACCTGCGTGAACGCGGGGATCGCAAAGCGCCCGTAGCTGTTCAGCACGCCGCTGAACAGCGCCGTCAGCGAGATGAAGAACAGGTACGGGAACGTGAAGCGGAACATCTCGACCGCGAGTTCGTATTTGCCGGCCTCGGCGCGGAACCCGGGTGCGAACAGGAAGATGATCACCGGCGCCGCAATGACGCCAATCAGCGAGACGACGAACAGCACCGCGCCCAACGTGCCCGCAACCCCGCCCACCAGCTCGCGCACGTCGTCGTGCGAACGACGCACCTTGTACTCGGAGATCACCGGCACGAAGGACTGGGAGAAGGCGCCCTCGGCGAACAGCCGGCGCAGGAAGTTCGGGATCTTGTAAGCCACCAGGAAGGCGTCCATGACCGTCCCGGCGCCGAAGGCCTGGGAATAGACCATGTCGCGCCAGAGCCCCGTGATGCGTGACAGCAGCGTCGTCACGCCGACCACGGTGGTGCTCTTGAAAATGGCTCGGCTCATGCGGTGCTCAGGAGGGGCGCCCGCACTATACCTAACGTGGCAGCCACCCCCGCAGCGATCCCGTCACGCCGGCCCCGGCCGGGTCGTTGACAAGGGCCCGGCCGGTCCGCACACTACGCGCCCTTTGCGGCCCGGCTCTGTCCGGCGGCCGCGCCCCTGTTTGGAGTCCCTCGTGGCCAATACGAAGTCCGCCGAAAAAGCCGCCCGCCAGGCCGTCAAGCACAACGCGCGCAACACCGCGCTGCGCTCGAACGCCCGCACCGCCGTCCGCAAGGTGCTGACCGCGGTCGCCGCCGGCAACAAGGCCGAAGCCACCGAGAGCTACAAGCAGGCCGTGGCCGTGGTCGATTCGCTGGTCAACAAGCGCCTGGTCCATCGCAACAAGGCGTCGCGCCACAAGAGCCGCCTGAACGCCAAGATCAAGGCGCTGGGCTGAGGCACCCTGTGGCGGCACTCCGCCGCACGCTGCGCAAAGCCGCCGCCAGCGCCGCTGGCTTGATCGGCTTCTCGATGTAATCGTCCATTCCGGCGCCCAGGCACTCCGCCCGCTCGCGCTCCGCGAGACCTGCCGACAACGCGAAAATGGTCGCCCGACGGCCCCGCTCCCCGTCCGCGCGGATCACCGCCGTGGCCTCGACACCCGTCATCGCCGGCATGTCGCGGTCCATCAGCACCACGTCGAAATCGCCGTCGCGCCACGCGGCCACCGCCTGCATGCCATCGGTGACGATGTGCGCGATGCAGCCCAGCCGCTCTAGCAGGTGCCGCACGAGCAGCGCGCTGACGGCGTTGTCGTCGGCCACCAGCACGCGCAGCCCGGGCTCGAGCGACGCGGCCAGTTCGCGCAGCGCGTCCGTCAGGGTCGGCGGCTCCGCACGCACCGGCGCGCAGGCCGGCAGCGGCAGCGAGACCGTGAAGCAACTGCCAGCGCCCGCCTCGCTCTCGACCTCGATCCGGCCGCCCATCAGGGCCGCCAGGCGCGCACTGATCGCGAGCCCCAGCCCTGTGCCACCGAAGCGCCGCGCGATACCCGCGTGACCCTGTTCGAACGGCTGGAACAGGCGGGCGATCGTGGCCTGCTCCATGCCGATGCCGGTATCGCGCACGCGCAGCGTCAGCGAGTGCGCATCGCCATCCAGACCCACATCCACCGCGCCGCGCTCGGTGAACTTGACGGCATTGCCGATCAGGTTCAGCAGCACCTGGCGCAGGCGCGTCGCATCTCCCCGGCGCTCCGCCGCGAAACGCGGCTCGACCGCGACCCGCAGCGCAACCCCCTTGGCGTCGGCGGCGGATTCGAACATCGCCGCCGCGCGCCGCGCGAGCCGTGCTGCATCGAACGGCTGCGCATCGAGTTTGCAGCGTCCCGCCTCGAGCGCGGACAGATCGAGCACATCGTTGACGACCGCGAGCAGGTGATCGCCGCACTCGCTGAGCGTCTCGGCCATTTCATGCTGCGCTGGTGACAGGTTCGAATCCACCAGCAGGTTCGCCATGCCGATCACGCCGTTCAGCGGCGTGCGGATCTCGTGGCTCATGTTGGCGAGGAACTCGCTCTTGGCGCGCGCGGCCGCGAGCGCCTCGTCGCGCGCGCGCTGCAACTCGAGCTGCGCGACCACCTGCCGCGCGAGGCGCTGCAACGAGGCGATTTGCTGTGGCGAGAACGCGCGCGGACGCGGGTCGATCACGCACAGCGTGCCGAGACGACGACCCGCGGGAACCAGCAAGGGGATGCCGGCATAGGCGCGGATGTGCGGCTCGCCCGTGACCAGCGGATTGTCATGGAAGCGCGCGTCCGCGTGCGTATCCGGCACGATCATCGGCGCATCGTCGAGGATGGCGTGGCTGCAGAACGCGATGTCGCGGTCGGTCTCGCAGGCGGCGAGGCCCAGCCGCGACTTGAACCACTGGCGATCGGTGTCGATCAGGCTGACGAGGGCGATGGGCGTAGCGGCGATTTCGGCGGCAAGCGCAGTCAGGTCGTCGAAGCCCGCTTCGGGTCCGGTATCGAGAATCTGGTAGGCGCACAGGGCAGCCAGGCGTTCGGCTTCGTCCGGCGGCAGTGGCGCTGGAATCACGAGATCCTCGGGGTTCTGCGGCGCAAACCGCTTCCCCCCTGTAACGGCCCCGATGATCCCGCCTTGACGGGCCATCGGTCCCGACCCCGAGCGCCAGTTCTCAGGATCGCCGACGTTTTTCCGGCGCGAACGGCAACCCGGGCGCCCAGGCTTCATCCTGCAGCCGCGGCGGCGCCGCCGGCTTGCGCCCGGCGCGGGGCGAGCGAGCGCGCTGCGCCGCACGCCCGGCCGCAGCCGCCGTGCCGGCGCGACCACCCGCCGCGACGTCAGCCTGCTCGACCGCGAGCAGCAAGGCGAGCCGACGCTCGCCGGAGGCGACTTCACGCCAGTCCGTGCCCTCGGGCCAGGGGTCGAGCGCGCCGACCAGCGCCCACAGGGCGTTCAGCGATTTCGTGACGCCCGCGCGGCGCAGCGCGAGGTAGGCAGCGAGTCCGCCACGGCGGCGCAGCACTTCGGCATCGTGAATGCCGATCTCAGCCAGCATGACTTCCGACCGCGGCCCGAGGTTGCGCAGGTCGCGGATCCGCAAACGCAACTTGCCGGCGGCGATGCGCCGGCGGACTTTGGCGTTGCGCGCCGTCGTCACGTCCCGCCGTCAGCGCTTGCTGCGCGCGGCGCCGGCCGTGCGCTCGCGCCGCAGCGCGGCCGCCTCGCGTTTCGCCGCCGCGACGCGCGTGGCCTCGTCGCGCTCCGCCGCCTGCTCCTCGAGGAAGCGCATGACCGCCTCGGCGAGCTCGCGCGTGCCGGTGCCCGTGGCCCCCGAGATCAGGTAGTGCGCGCCCTTCCAGCGCAGCCGCCGGATGATGTCCTTGGCACGCTTCTGCGCCTCGGCCGGGGGCAGCAGATCGCTCTTGTTCAGGATCAGCCAGCGCGGCTTCGCGGCGAGCTCAGGGCTGAACTTCTTCAGCTCACCGACAATCGCGCGCGCGTCCTTGACCGGGTCGGCAGCCGGGTCGAGGGGCGCGATATCGACGAGGTGCAGCAAGACCTGCGTGCGCTGCAGGTGCTTCAGGAAGCGGATGCCGAGGCCCGCGCCATCGGCGGCGCCTTCGATCAGACCCGGGATGTCCGCCATGACGAAGCTGCGATGCTCGCCGCAATAGACCACGCCCAGGTTCGGGTGCAGCGTCGTGAACGGGTAATCCGCCACCTTCGGGCGCGCCGACGACACGGCGCGGATCAGCGTCGACTTGCCCGCGTTCGGCAGCCCGAGCAGGCCGACGTCGGCAATGACCTTCATCTCGAGTTCGAGCTGGCGCTTCTCGCCCGGCAGGCCAGGCCCGAACTGGCGCGGCGCGCGGTTCGTGCTCGACTTGAAGCGCTGATTGCCCCAGCCACCCTTGCCGCCGTGCGCGACCAGCAGCGTGTCGCCCTCTTTGGTCAGGTCGCCCAGCACTTCCTGGGTTTCGGTATCGCGGACGATCGTGCCCACCGGCACCGGGATGTAGAGATCTTCGCCGCCGCGGCCAAAGCAGTCGTTGCCGCTGCCCGCCTCGCCCGACTTGGCCTTGTAGAGGCGCTCGATACGGAAATCAGCCAGCGTGTTGATGCCGGGTGCCGCGCGCAGGTAGACGCTGCCGCCGTTACCGCCATCGCCGCCATCCGGGCCGCCGAAAGGCACGAACTTCTCGCGGCGGAAACTGATGCTGCCGCGGCCGCCGTTGCCGGCCTGGACGCGCAATCGCGCTTCATCGACGAATTTCATCGGACGATATCCATGACCGTGCCCTCAAAACAAAACCCCGGCGCGAGGCCGGGGTTCGTGCAGTCGTACGACGCAGGCCAGGCTACTGCGCCTGGGCCTCGGCATCGACGACGTTGACGTACATCCGGCCCTCGGCGCCGCGGCGCTTGAACTGGACCTTGCCCGTCTTCTTCGCGAACAGCGTGTGATCCGTGCCAATGCCGACATTGACGCCCGGACGATACTGCGTGCCGCGCTGACGGATGATGATGTTGCCGGCGAGCACCTTCTCGCCGCCGAACGCCTTCACGCCCAGACGCTTGCTGTGTGATTCGCGGCCGTTCTTGGTACTGCCGCCTGCCTTTTTATGTGCCATGGCTTCGTTGCTCCAGCGAATCAGCCAGCGCTGATGTCAGTGATCTTGATTTCAGTGAACTGCTGGCGATGGTTGCCCATGCGCAGGTAGTGCTTGCGGCGACGGAACTTGACGATGGACTTCTTCTCGCCCTGGCCGTGACGCTCGACCGTGGCGTGCACCTCGGCGCCGCCCAGCAGCGGCGAACCGACCTTGACCGTGTCGCCGCCGCCGACCATCAGCACCTGGTCAAACTTGACCGCGCTGCCCGGCTCGGCCGCGAGCTTCTCAACGCGCAGCACGCTGCCCTTCTCCACCCGATACTGCTTGCCGCCCGTGGCGATGACCGCGTACATGTTCCGCTCCGAATCAAAGGGCGCGAATTCTAAGCCCCAGGGCCGCCCCGGTCAAACCCCAATTTGGCCTTTTCGATCAGATGTTTAGGGCCCGTCGGGCCAGCCGGGTGCCCACCTGGGGCACAGCGACCGGGTTTGGCCCGCGCGACCGACTCCGATACCATGCCCGCGCGATGAAACTCGAGGACATCAAAGCCCCCGTCCGTGCCGACCTGGAATCGGTCGATGCCGTGATCCGCGTGCGCCTGCATAGCGAGGTCGGCCTCGTCGACCAGATCGCCGATTACATCATCGGCGCCGGCGGCAAGCGGCTGCGACCCCTCATCGTCGTGCTGGCCGCGCGCGCCTGCGGCGCCCAGGGCAGCACCCACATCGACGCCGCGGCCTTCATCGAGTTCATCCACACCGCCACGCTGCTGCACGACGACGTCGTCGATGGGTCGTCCAAGCGCCGCGGCCGTGACACCGCCAACCAGGTGTACGGCAACCAGGCCAGCGTGCTGGTGGGCGATTTCGTCTATTCGCGGGCGTTCCAGATGATGGCCGCCATGGGCTCGCAGCGCGTCATGGAGATCATGGCCGACGCGACCAACGTGATCGCCGAAGGCGAAGTGCTGCAGCTGATGAACGCGCGCGACCCCGAGACCACCCAGCAGCGGTATCTCGAGGTCATTTATCGCAAGACCGCCAAGCTGTTCGAGGCCGGCGCCGAAGTCGCCGCCGTGCTCGCCGGCGCGTCGCCCAGCCTGCAGCAGGCGCTCGCGTCTTATGGCAAGCATCTCGGCACAGCGTACCAGCTCGTCGACGACGTGCTCGATTACCGCGCCGACGCCGATGAACTCGGCAAGAACCTCGGCGACGACCTCGCCGAAGGCAAGCCGACGCTGCCGCTGATCCAGGCGCTGCGCGTCAGCGAAGACAGCGCCACCCGCGAACTGATCCGGGACGCCATCCGCGCCGGCGGCCTCGAGCGGATGGATCAGATCATGGCCACAATTGAATCGACCGGGGCGCTTGAGTACACTCGCCGCCTCGCTCAGGACGAGGCCGATCAGGCGTTGGGTGCTCTCAGGGCACTCCCCGAAACGCCGTACAAGAAAAGCCTCGCCGCCCTCGCGCGCTTCTCCGTGGAGCGCACGTACTGACATCGGGATGTAGCTCAGCCTGGTAGAGCACTACGTTCGGGACGTAGGAGTCGGAGGTTCAAATCCTCTCATCCCGACCAATTGAATCAATAACTTACACACATCCATCGCATTGCCCCATGGCGGATGTGGGCCTCTGAAGACTGCTCGAAGGCCATCAACGTACGTAGTCTTCGTCCGACCGCAATCCGTGACTCGGCGCCCACGTGGGGCCGGCGTTACGCGCTATCATTTAACCGATGTCTCTAGTCGCACGTTTGCCTCGCTGGCCATTCGCCCTTCGGACGGAAAAGGCGATCGAGGCCGTGGTGTTTCTTGTACCTCGCATCGCGCGCCCAACGCTTCACTCGGTCTCCAAGATTCTCTATCAGGCGGATCGACTGCACCTTTCGCGCTACGGTCGCCCGGTCACCGGTGATCGTTATGTGGCTATGAAGCACGGACCTGTCCCCAGCGGCACCTATGACATTCTGAAGGCGCTTAGGGAGCCCGTAGATTCACAACTGCCAGAAGGTGCGCGCGACGCCTTGGCGGTCGAGAATGGCTATTCCGTTCGTGCGCTTCGCCCCCCCAACCTCGATGTGATGAGCGACTCAGAGGTCGAGTGCTTGACGG